>NZ_RCFQ01000015.1 GCF_003665155.1 Mariprofundus sp. EBB-1
TAGTAACTTAGACGCGTAAGCGGTGGCAGGTTTTCCTGCTGCCGCTTTGCTGTCACTGGAGAATGGGAATGCGTGAATTGCTGGCTTTGGCGTGTGAAGATTGTAAACGTCGTAATTACACCACTGATAAAAATAAACGTACAATGACTGATAAGTTGTTGTTGAGAAAGTATTGCAACTCTTGTCGTAAGCATACTGCGCACAAGGAAACAAAAATAGGTAAATAGTTTTAAACTATTTGTCGGATAGGCGAGTAGCTCAATTGGTAGAGTACCGGTCTCCAAAACCGGGTGCTGTGGGTTCGAGTCCCTCCTCGCCTGCCAGTTTGAATGTGTGAAGTAATAATAGGAGCTTGATATGAGTCGCGTAGCAGATATGCGTAAATTCATGAATGAAGTGAAGGTCGAAACCAAAAAGGTTACGTGGCCGGAACGCAAAGAGACGACGCAGGCAACACTAATGGTGTTTGTCATGGTTATTTTCGTTGCCCTATTTTTATGGTTGATTGATACAGGCTTAAGTGCCCTTGTGCAGCAGGTGATCTAGATGGCAAAACAATGGTTTGCAGTCCAAGTATATTCCAACTTTGAAGATAAAGTTGAAAGAATGTTGCGTGAAAATATCGAGCGTGCAGGTCTGGAAGAATTGTTCGGTGAAATTATGGTGCCTCGCGAAGAAGTGGTTGAATTGCGCGATGGCCAGAAAGTAATTTCGCAGCGTAAATTTTTCCCTGGTTATGTGCTGGTGCAGATGGAAATGAACGATGAAACCTGGCATGTAGTGAAAGATACCCGTCAGGTTAGTGGTTTCCTGGGCTCCGGTGGTAAGCCGCGTGCGATGCCACAGCGTGAAGTGGATGCGCTGGTTAATCAGATCGCCGAAGGTGTTGAGCGTCCTAAACCTAAGGTGATGTTTGATATTGGTGATGCTGTACGTGTAATCGATGGGCCGTTTGCATCATTCAATGGCACGGTTGAAGAAGTGATGGAAGATAAAGCGAAACTGAAAGTTAGTGTTTCGATCTTTGGCCGTCCGACGCCAGTTGAGTTGGAATATATTCAGGTTGAGAAGGCTTAATAGCAAGCTCATAGCTTAACGTGTTACCCTGCACAGGATGTGTCGGGCTCACCGCTGATGCGGAAGCATAGTCAGCAATGACATGCGAATAAAGGTGAAGGGCAAGAGGCCTGAAACCGGTTGGAGATAAAATAATGGCAAAGAAACTCGATAAAATTGTTAAATTGCAAGTGCCTGCAGGCTCTGCGAATCCAGCTCCACCAGTAGGACCAGCTCTTGGTCAGGCTGGCGTGAACATCATGGAATTTTGTAAAGGCTTTAACGCCAGAACACAGGAAATGGAAAAAGGCCTGACGCTACCAGTAGTGATCAGTGTATATGCTGATAAATCATTTGATTTTATTATCAAAACTCCGCCTGCTTCTGTTTTATTGCTGAAAGCAGCCGGCCTTAAAAGTGGCAGTGGCGAACCGAACAAGAAGAAAGTTGGTAAAGTAACCAGCGCTCAGGTTCGTGAGATTGCAGAAAC
This sequence comes from Mariprofundus sp. EBB-1, assembly GCF_003665155.1. Lineage (GTDB taxonomy): Bacteria > Pseudomonadota > Zetaproteobacteria > Mariprofundales > Mariprofundaceae > Mariprofundus. The sequence continues at coordinate 1,547 of NZ_RCFQ01000015.1, forward strand.
TAAAATGCCTGACCTGAACTGCTACACAGTTGAAGCTGGTATGAAAATTATTGAAGGCACCGCTGTTTCTATGGGCCTGGTAGTAGAAGGCTGAGGGGATAGAGATGGCAAAGTTAACTAAACGTATGAAAGCTAGCCTGGCAGCAGTACCTGCAAAGGCTGTAAGTGTAAAAGACGCGATTGATGCGGTTTTGGCACAACCAGGCACAAAATTTGATGAGTCTATCGATGTGGCCATTAAATTGGGTGTAGATCCTCGTCACGCAGATCAGATGGTTCGTGGTTCTATCTCTTTACCACACGGCACAGGTAAAACAATGCGCGTTGCTGTATTTGCTAAGGGTGCGAAAGCAGAAGAAGCAACTGCTGCTGGCGCTGACTTTGTAGGTGCTGATGATTTGGTAGAAAAAGTTCAGGGTGGTTTCATGGATTTTGACCGTGTTGTTGCTACACCAGATATGATGGCACAGGTTGGCCGTTTAGGTCGTGTATTGGGTCCTCGTGGTTTGATGCCTAACCCTAAGCTTGGCACAGTAACTATGGATGTTACTAAAGCTGTTGGCGCAATTAAAGCTGGTCAAATTGAAGTGCGTGTTGATAAAGGTGCGGTTGTTCATGCTCCTGTTGGTCGTCGTTCTTTCGATGCATCTACGTTGAATGAAAATCTTGAGTACTTGCTGAGTGAACTTAATCGTATGAAACCAGCATCTTCTAAAGGTCGTTATATGCTGAAAATGTCTATCTCATCTACGATGGGTGCCGGCGTTCGTGTAGACGAAACAACCCTTTAACAGGTAACACGTTTGGCTGCAGGCCTTCGGGCCAGCAGCAGTGTCTACGGACACATAAAAATCGATAGCACGGTGACTGATTACCGGTCACCAGAAAATCGAACGAACGATCCGTCCAAAACTGTCGGAGTCTGACTTAGAGCGTTTAAGTAAGATTTAATTGGAGAAATCCTTCCAGCAGTAGATGGAGTGCAAGCCACTTGCGCGGGTCGAAAAGCAAGGGGGTAAATGTGAATAAAAATGACAAACAACGCATTGTCGAAGAACTTCACTCTGCCTGGTCTGAATCAACAGCGGCTGTTGTAACACAGTATCGCGGTCTAACAGTTTCCCAAATGGGGGAATTGCGCCGTGATCTGCATAATGCAGATGTGTCTCTACAGGTTGTTAAAAACACGTTGGCAAAACGTGCTGCTGAAGGTACAGACTTTAAGGTAGCTGAAGAACTTTTCAAAGGTCCAGTAGCAATTGCTTATGGTAATGATCCTGTTGGCATGGCAAAAGCCATCGCAGATTTTTCCAAAAAGCATGAGATATTTGAGATCAAAGGTGGAGTACTCGACGGTAAGATGATTGACGTCGCAAATGTGAAAGCATTGGCAAGTCTACCATCACGCGAAGTTTTGCTAGCCAAAATGCTGGGAAGCATGCAGTCACCAATTTCCGGATTCGTCCGTACATTGGCAGAAGTACCTGCATCTTTCGTACGTACATTGGCAGCCATTCGCGACCAAAAAGAAGCTGCATAATCGAGTCTTTGACTCGAAGCCGCAAACATTTATCACTAACTTATTAAACTAAAAGCACAAGGAGCTTAAAATGGCACTATCTAAAGACGAACTAATTGAAGCAATCGAAACTATGACCGTACTGGAACTGTCTGAGCTGGTAACAGCATTAGAAGACAAATTCGGCGTATCTGCTGCTGCACCTGTAGCTGTAGCTGCTGGTCCTGCTGCTGGCGGCGAAGCTGCTGCTGAAGAAAAGACTGAATTCGACGTAGTTCTGGTTTCTGCAGGCGAAAAGAAAATCCAGGTAATCAAAGCAGTACGTGAAATCACTGGCTTGGGCTTGAAAGAAGCTAAAGCAATGGTTGACGGCGCACCTGGCAACGTTAAAGAAGGCGCATCTAAAGATGACGCTGGCGAAATCAAAGAAAAATTGGAAGCAGCAGGCGCTACAGTAGAACTTAAGTAAGCAACTCTAGTTGTTCCGTTTTACACACGCTTGATTTTGGTTAATCCCCGGTAGCGAAAGCTATCGGGGCTTAGCCTTTTTCGCGTTTGTGAGTTTTATCTTTATAAGAATTTAACAAAACTAGTTTTTAGTTCGAGGGTATCATGGCCAAGCAAGCATCATTGAAACGTATCCGTAAGAATTTCGGCACAATTAAGTCTCCTATCGACATGCCAAACATGTTGCAGTTGCAGACTGAATCGTACCACGAGTTTGTGGGTTATGGGGAAGCGGTTAATGATTCCCGTCTATCCACTGTATTCCAATCTGTATTTCCTGTGCGCGATTATGGGGGCAATGCTGAATTGTCTTTTGAAGGCTTAGAATATAGCCCGCCACGTTATGATCTAGATGAGTGTCGTCGTCGTGATATGACTTTTGCCTTGCCGGTAAAAGTGAAATTGCGTTTGAAGATCTTTGAATCTGATGGAGATAAACGCAACAAACGCAAAGTGCGTGAAGTGCGTGACCAGTCAGTATATATGGGTGAAATCCCATATATGACAGAGCATGGCTCTTTCATTATTAATGGTACTGAGCGTGCTATTGTTTCTCAGATGCATCGTTCTCCAGGTGTGTTCTTTGATCACGATAAAGGCAAAACCCATGCATCAGGTAAATTTCTGTTTAAAGCACGTGTGATTCCTTACCGTGGTTCATGGCTTGATTTTGAATTTGATGCCAAAGATAAAGTACATTTCCGCATTGATTTACGTCGCAAAATGCCATGTGGTGTTTTGCTGAAAGCGCTTGGACTTTCTACACAGGACATTCTGGAACGCTTTTATCAGCGTCGTTCTTACCAGTTCACCAAAAAAGGTATTCAAATTAAATTTGAAGCTGAAAAGTTCCTTGGAACACGAGCGGTAACGAGCATCAAGATAGGTTCAAAAATCATTGTCGCTGAAGGTAAGAAGTTTACCAATATGGCTATTAAACGCCTGACTGAAGCTGGCGTTGAGTGGATTGATGTACCACTTGAAACGGTGATTGGTGAAGTTGCTGCTGAACCTATTCTGATTGATGGTGGCGAAATCCTGATCGATCACAACCATGAACTTACAGAAGATTCCATCTCTGCTTTGCAGGGTGCCGGCATTAAGAAGTTTGACTGTCTGTTGATCGATGGATCTGTTCGCGGCCCATGGTTGGCCGATACACTACGCTTGGACATGGTTCAGTCACGTGAAGAAGCTCGTGTAGAAATTTATCGTATGATGCGACCTGGTGAGCCTCCAACGGTGGAAACTGCCAGAGCACTGTTTGAATCACTGTTTTATGATCCTTCCCGTTACGATCTGTCCCGTGTTGGTCGTATGAAATTGAATAGCCGCTTGAATATTGCTGATACTGATGTGCCACTGGATCAGGGTACGCTGCGTGTCGAAGATATTCTGATGACGCTCGATATGTTGCTGAACCTGCGTGATGGTATTGGTGAAGTGGATGATATTGACCACTTGGGTAACCGTCGTCTTCGCTCTGTTGGTGAGTTGCTGGAAAATCAGATTCGTATTGGTTTAGTTCGCATGGAGCGTGCTATTCGTGAGCGTCTGACTTCAGGTGACCTGACTGAAATGATGCCTTCTGATGTGGTCAACGCCAAACCATTGATTGCATCTGTGAAAGAGTTCTTTGGCTCTTCTCAGCTGTCTCAGTTTATGGATCAGACCAATCCGCTTTCTGAAGTTACCCATAAACGTCGTCTATCTGCATTAGGCCCCGGTGGTCTGTCCCGTGAACGTGCTGGTTTTGAAGTACGTGACGTACATCCAACCCATTATGGCCGTCTCTGCCCGATTGAAACGCCTGAAGGTCCAAATATTGGTCTGATCAACTCATTGGCGACCTATGCTAAAGTAAATGATTTTGGTTTCCTTGAGTCTCCTTACCGTAAGGTAATAGATGGTAAAGTTACCGATGAAGTTGAGTACTTGTCTGCAATTGATGAAGCTACATTAGTCATTGCTCAGGCGAATGCTAAAATTGATGATAATGGTATGTTTTTAGCTGATATGGTTCAGTGCCGTCAGGCTGGTGAATTTATCATGATTGAACCTGCTGATATTAACTTTATGGATGTCTCTCCATCACAGGTTGTATCTGTGTGTGCCGGTTTGATTCCTTTCCTTGAGCATGATGATGCGAACCGCGCATTGATGGGCTCGAACATGCAGCGTCAGGCTGTTCCGCTGCTGCGTTCCGAAAAACCATTGGTTGGTACAGGCATGGAAGCGCCATTGGCACGTGACTCGGGTGTATCTCAGGTTGCGCGTCGTGGTGGTGTTGTTGAACGTCTTGATGGTGGTCGTATCGTTGTTAAGGTACATGATGACGAACAGGTTGAAGGTGAGCCTGGTGTAGATATTTATCGTCTATTCAAATATCGCCGCTCCAACCAGAACACTTGTTTCAACCAGCGTCCGTTGGTCAAAGCGGGTGAGATTGTAGCCAAGGGTGATATTATTGCCGATGGTCCATCTACTGATTTGGGCGAGCTTGCTTTGGGTCGTAACGTGCTGGTGGCATTGATGCCTTGGCGTGGTTACAACTTTGAGGATGCGATTGTAATTTCTGAAAAGATTGTCAAAGAAGATGTTTATACATCTATTCATATCGAAGAATTTGAAGCGGTCGCTCGTGATACCAAGTTGGGTGAAGAAGAGATCACGCGTGATATTCCTAATGTTGGTGAAGAAGCACTGCGTCACCTTGATGAGTGTGGTATCGCTTACATTGGTGCTGAAGTTAAACAGGGCGACATTCTGGTTGGTAAAATCACACCTAAGGGTGAAACCCAGCTATCTCCTGAAGAAAAATTACTACGCGCCATCTTTGGTGAAAAAGCATCGGATGTACGTGATACATCTATGCGTATCAAGCCGGGTAATGAAGGTGTAGTTGTAGATGTGCAGGTCTTCACACGCAGAGGCGACGAGAAAGATGATCGTGCCAAAGTGATTGAAGAGAGTGCCATTGAGCAGCTTTATGCTGATAAAGAAGAAGAACGTCGTATTCTTGAAGCCAATGCTGTAAGCCGTTTGCAGGATTTGTTGACTGGCCAAAAAGCTGCGCAGTTCAAGGGCCTGAAAACAGGTGCGAGTATTAAAGCAGAAGACATTAATGCACTGAACTTGCGTGATCTGTCTGCAGTTTCTGTGGATGATGCTGCAATCAATGAGCGTGTCGCTGAAATTCATGAATCTATGGATAAAGAGCGTGCTAAACTTGAATCACGTTTCGAAGAAAAAGTTGCCAAGGTGCGTGAAGGTTCTGAATTGAAACCTGGCGTCATCAAAGTGGTTAAAGTATTCGTTGCTGTGAAACGTAAACTGCAACCTGGTGATAAAATGGCTGGTCGTCATGGTAACAAGGGTGTTATTTCGGTTATCGTACCGGAAGAAGACATGCCATATACCGCTGATGGAACACCGGTTGATATCTGCTTGAACCCTCTGGGTGTACCGTCACGTATGAATATCGGACAGATTTTCGAAATTCATATGGGCTGGGCTGCCAGTGGCCTTGGTAAGAAGATTCAGGGCATGCTGCAAGCCAATGTAGCGCATGAAGACATGAAAGCGTTCCTGCTGGATGCCTATGACGAAGATAAGTCTGCCTGCAAAGATATTGCAGCTATGGATGAAGAGTCTTTGACTGAATTGGCTACCAACCTGAAAGGTGGTATCCCGATTGCGACACCTGTGTTTGATGGTGCTAAAGAAGCTCATGTTACACGCATGTTGAAGTTGGCTGGCTTGCCTGAAACCGGTCAAACCACATTGTATGATGGACGTACCGGTGAAGCATTTGATCGTCCGGTAACGATTGGTCATATGTATATCATTAAACTGCATCATCTGGTCGATGAGAAAATTCATGCCCGTTCTACTGGCCCGTATTCTCTGGTTACACAACAGCCATTGGGTGGTAAAGCTCAGTTCGGCGGACAGCGTTTCGGTGAAATGGAAGTGTGGGCGCTGGAAGCGTATGGCGCAGCTTACACCTTGCAGGAAATGCTGACTGTGAAGTCTGATGATGTGCAGGGTCGCACGAAGATGTATGAATCTATTGTACGTGGTGATATGTCGTTTGATGCAGGTATCCCTGAATCATTCAACGTGATGACGAAGGAATTGAACGCGCTGGGTATTGACCTTTCTATGGTCAAGAAACCCACCGAAACAGAAGGAGAATAAGTTATGCAAGAACTTCTCAAAATGTTCCAGAAGCCGTCCAGCATCGAAGATTTCGATGGTCTGCGCGTAGGGCTTGCAAGTCCTGAGAAAATTCGTTCATGGTCTTACGGCGAGGTTAAAAAGCCTGAAACCATCAACTATCGTACCTTCAAACCAGAACGTGATGGCCTGTTCTGCGCTAAAATCTTTGGTCCTATCAAAGATTACGAGTGTCTGTGCGGAAAATACAAACGCCTGAAACACCGTGGTGTAGTGTGTGAAAAGTGCTCGGTTGAAGTGATTCAATCTAAAGTACGTCGTGAGCGCATGGGTCATATTGATCTTGCTGCTCCGGTCGCACATATCTGGTTCTTGAAAAGTCTGCCGTCCCGTATCGGTCTGCTACTTGATAAAACCTTGAAAGAGCTGGAACGCATCCTTTATTTCGAATCTTACATTGTACTTGATCCTGGTCTGACCAGTTTGGAACAGTTCCAGCTACTAACCGAAGAAGAGTATATCGAAGCATTTGAAGAGTACGGTGAAGAGTTCCGTGCCGGCATGGGTGCGGAAGCACTGCAGGAAATGCTTAAAGATATCAATCTTGACGAAGAACGTCAGTCATTGCGTGCTCAGATTCTGGCGACCAAAGCAGTTACTAAACTGACCAAATTGACCAAGCGCCTCTCTACTGTGGAAGCGATGCTGGGTTCAGGCAACCGTCCGGAATGGATGGTACTGAATGTTATTCCGGTACTGCCACCAGAAATTCGTCCATTGGTCCCTTTGGATGGTGGACGTTTTGCGACTTCCGACCTGAATGATCTGTATCGTCGTGTGATTAATCGTAACAACCGTCTGAAACGTCTGTTGGAACTCAACGCGCCCGAAATCATTACCCGTAACGAAAAACGCATGTTGCAGGAATCTGTTGATGCGTTGTTCGATAATGATCGTCGCTCTAAACCGATCACTGGTAACAACCGTCGTCCTTTGAAATCACTCTCTGATGTGATTAAAGGTAAGCAGGGTCGTTTCCGTCAGAACTTGCTTGGTAAACGTGTGGATTATTCCGGCCGTTCGGTGATCGTTGTTGGTCCTGATCTGAAACTGCATCAGTGTGGTTTGCCGAAGAAGATGGCCTTGGAACTGTTCAAGCCTTTTATCTACAACAAACTGGAACTGCGCGGTCTATCCAACACGATTAAAGCGTCTAAGAAGCTTGTGGAGCAGGGTATTCCGGAAGTATGGGATATTCTGGCTGAAGTGATTCATCAGCATCCGGTTATGCTGAACCGTGCACCAACACTGCACAGACTTGGTATCCAGGCTTTTGAACCGATCCTGATTGAAGGTAAAGCGATTCAATTGCACCCATTGGTTTGTACTGCCTTCAACGCGGATTTCGATGGTGACCAAATGGCTGTGCATGTTCCGCTATCTGTGGAAGCTCAGACCGAATGCCGTGCATTGATGATGGCTTCCAATAACGTACTTTCTCCTGCAACAGGTAAACCTGTTATCGTTCCTACACAGGATATGGTTCTGGGTATTTATTACCTGACGCGTGAGCGTCCATTCGAGAAGGGTGAGAATATGGTATTCTCATCACCGGCTGAAGTGCTGCGTGCAGAGGATGCTGGCGCTGTAGCGTTACATACACGTATTACGTGTCGTATTCGTGGTAAGCGTGAGAAGACAACTGTTGGTCGTGCTATTCTTTCCACTATTTTGCCGGATGAAATGCCATTCTCAAGCATTAATCGTATTTTGACCAAGAAAGATGTGGCCGGTTTGATCGAAGATTGTTACCGCGTTGCAGGCAATAAAGCGACTGTATTGTTGGCTGACCGTTTGAAAGTGCTGGGTTACACCTATGCAACGATTTCCGGTGCTTCATTTGCATTGTGTGATGTTGTAGTACCGGATAGCAAGGCTACTACTGTTGCAGAATCTGAAGCAGAAGTTGCCAAAGTACAAAAGCAATATGCTGATGGTTTGATCACTGCCGGTGAGCGTTACAATAAGGTAGTGGATTTATGGACTCATACCACTGAAAAAGTGGCACGTGCCATGATGGACAACCTGTCCAATGAAACAATCACCAGTGCTGATGGCTCACAGAGTGAAGAAGTTAAGACCTTTAACCCGGTTTATATGATGGCTGATTCCGGTGCACGTGGTTCTGCACAGCAGATTCGTCAGCTGGCTGGTATGCGTGGTCTGATGGCGAAACCGGATGGCTCTATTATTGAGACACCGATTACGGCGAACTTCCGTGAAGGTCTGACTATTCTGCAATACTTTATCTCTACCCATGGTGCCCGTAAGGGACTGGCCGATACTGCCTTGAAGACTGCGAACTCAGGTTATCTGACCCGTCGTCTGGTTGACGTGGCGCAAGATGCTGTAGTGCGTATTCAGGATTGTGGTACTGAAGCTGGTGTTACACTGACTGCCCTTGTTGAGGGTGGTGAAGTGATTGAGCCACTATATGAACGTGTGCTTGGTCGTATTTTGTTAGAGTCTGCATGTGATCCAATTTCAGGTACTGAAATTGCTCCAGCTGGCGCAATGGTTAATGAAGAACTGGCGAATAAGATTGATGATGCAGAAATTGAATCTGTGCGTATCCGTTCAGTACTGACATGTGAAGCTGAAGATGGTGTGTGTGCAAACTGTTATGGTCGTGATCTTGGTCATGGTGCTCCTGTAGGTATCGGAGAAGCTGTTGGTGTGATTGCAGCGCAGTCCATTGGTGAGCCGGGTACTCAGCTTACCATGCGTACTTTCCACGTTGGTGGTACTGCATCACGTTCAGCTGAGCAGGCTGCTGTTGAAGCCAAGTTCGGTGGTACTGTTAAATTGGACGCTGCGATCACAGTAACCGATTCACATGGTTCTGAAATTGTTATTAACCGTCATACAGAAGTGATTATTAATTCTACTGCAAATAAAGAGATGGAACGTCATCGTATTCCATATGGTGCACATCTGTTGATTAAAGATGGCGCGGTCATTAAAGCTGGCGCAAAACTGGCTGAATGGGATCCTTACACCATGCCATTGATTGCAGAAACTAATGGTAAGATTCGTTTCGTTGATCTGGAAGAAGGTATCACCATGCGTGAGCAGTCTGATGAAGTTACTGGTCTCTCCAGTCGCATCGTTACGCAGCAGACCGATACCCGTAAAGATGCATTGCGTCCGCAGATTCATCTGGTTGATCCTAAGGATCCGGAAGGTGATCCGATTGTACTGGAACGTACGAATACTCCGGCGCGTTACTTCCTTTCTCCCGGTGCGATTCTGAATGTTGAAAATGAAGCTGAACTGAAAGCGGGTGATGTACTGGCTCGTATTCCACGTGAAGCAGGCAAGACCAAGGATATTACTGGTGGTCTTCCACGCGTTGTCGAGCTGTTTGAAGCACGTAAGCCGAAGAATCTGGCATTCATTGCCGGTGCTGATGGTGTGATTTCATTCGGTAAAGATATTCGTGGTAAACGTCGTGTATATGTCGATCCAGCCGATGGTTCTGATCAGCTTGAATATCAGATTCCTAAGGGTTCACAGATCCTCGTTCAGGAAGGTGACCGCGTACGTCGTGGTGAGCGTCTGATGGAAGGTTCTCCTGCTCCTCAGGATATTCTGAAAGTATTGGGTGTTGAAGCGCTATCCAACTACCTGACTGATGAGATTCAAGAGGTTTACCGTCTACAGGGTGTGAAGATCAACGATAAACATATCGAAGTGATTGCACGTCAGATGATGCGTAAGGTTCAGATCAATGATCCGGGCCAGTCCAACTATGTTGCTGGTGAACAGCCAGTGCGTAAACATGTACTGCAGGCTAACCGTAAACTGGTTGCAGCAGGTAAAGCTCCGGCAACATTCGAGCCTATCCTGTTGGGTATAACCAAGTCTTCCTTGAACACTGAGTCGTTCATCTCTGCGGCTTCATTCCAGGAAACTACGCGTGTGATCACCGAGGCTGCATTGGCTGGTAAAGTCGATTGGCTGACTGGTCTGAAAGAGAACGTCATTCTTGGTCGCCTGCTACCTGCCGGTACTGGTCTTGCAGCACGCAATGCACCACGCCGTCAGACTGCTGAAGAGGCTGCTGCGGCAGATGTGATCGAGAAAGCTACCGATGTGGATATTCTTGAAGAGTTGAGCGAAGTGATCGACGATGTTGATCCGAGCACAACGATCTCGATTGAAGACGCAGCTGCTTAAGCTTCGACTTACACATACGTAACAATAAAAGGGTGCCTTTGGGCGCCCTTTTTTTATGGCAATCATTTTCTTCAGATGTGTAACACGAAAAAGAAGCAAACTGTGCAGTTTTGCATATGATCGGGATATGGACCCGTTAACACATGCGATTTCGGGGGCAGCACTTGCCCGCGCAATTCCGAAACATCATCTTCCCGCACAGCAGTTTATAATGATTGTACTGCTGTCGATGGCTCCAGATGCCGATATTGTATTGCGTCTATTTTCAGAGACCCTCTATCTGGAACATCATCGAGGTCTTACTCACTCCATACTGTTGGTTCCTCTCTGGGGCTGGTTTATCTACAGTCTTACATCACGACAGGTGCAGGCGAACAGGGTAATGCCATGGCTGATTGGGGGAGCATTGCTGCTGCATATCATGCTCGATGTGATTACCACCTTTGGTACCATGATACTGGCACCTTTTTCAGATTGGCGTGCCAGTCTGGACCTGTTGTTTATTATCGACCCGTTTTTTTCGGCCTGTATGTTGGTTCCACTGTTGCTAGGTTTGATCTGGAAAAAGCAAAAGCGCATCATGGGAATAGCCAGTTTAATACTGATGTGCAGCTATTTAGCTCTAGCCTATAGTAACCAGCAATCAGCAGTCACATTGACAAAACAGGCGTATCCGGATGCTGTGGGCTATAATGCTCTACCCTTGGCTTTTTCACCGTTTCATTGGCAGTTGATCGCTATCTATCCGGATTACTATATGCGGTCATCAGTAAACCTGGCCCCCGAATTCGCTGGTACGAAATGGTTATTTGATGATGATTTTATCGAAGCGATGATCTCCAACCGTATGGGGCGTGCCGGTGACCTCGTTTGGCAGAAGTTATTGGCGATGCATACGGTAAACGATGTGCATAGTCTTCCCGGCGCAGCATTTTATACGTGGTTTGCCAGTTACCCTGTGTTGTTGGAGAAGGGCGAGAATATGATCCGCTTCGGTGATCTGGCTTTTGGAGCAGGGGCACCGGGTGTGCGTCCTGCCTTTGAACTCCAGATTGAGGGATACAAGGTGACTTTAAATCATGGTAATAAAGAAAATCATCTTTCTGGCCCTTCACAAGCCCGTGCGTATCTTATCTGGCGCAATAAGCATAAGAGTGAACTCACAGGATCTGAGGTGCCATTTGGTTGGTTCAATAGTTGATAACTGCATGGTTGGTTGTCGTAGCGTTGTCTGTAACAGACTAGGTGTGTGCATATTGCTGGGTGGTTAATAAAAAAAGGGCGCTCAAGGCGCCCTTTTTTCATCCTGAGATGCGCTGTATTATGCCAGTTTATCGTCCGCAATGTGGTAGCGCGGGTCTTCTTTGATATTCACTTCAACCAGATCACCAGCAGTTGTAAGCAACTTGGTACATTCAGGGCTCAAGTGGATCAGATGCAGGTTCTTGCCGGCACTTTTGTAGCGTTCAGCCAGATTATCGATGGCTTCAATAGCGGAGTGATCTGCAATACGGGATAGAGCGCAATCGATATAGACCTCTTCAGGGTCGGAATCAGGATCGAACAGATTACCGAAATTATGTGCTGAGGCGAAAAAGAGCGGGCCATGCACTTTGTGGGTGCGTGAACCATCGGCATGGTCTTCTGTAGTGACATAGATATGGCGAGCCTGCTTCCATGCAAATACCAGTGCAGTTGCAATCACACCAACAATTACAGCAGTTGCCAGATCAGTAACAACAGTGACGGCTGCAACCAGCATTCCGACAAATGAATCTTCACGCGGCACTTTTTTGAGCAGGTTAAAACTGCCCCATTCAAACGTACCAATGACCACCATAAACATTAGCCCGACCAGTGCGGCAACGGGCACCAGAGCAATCAAATCAGATGCGAACATGATAAATATAAGTAGAAATAGTGAAGCTGCGATGCCGGAGAGATTACGCAGGCCACCGGATGATACGTTGATCATGGTTTGCCCGATCATGGCACAACCACCCATGCCACCGAAGAAACCGTTGATGGTGTTGGCCAGGCCTTGTCCGATGGATACGCGGTTGCCCTGTCCACGGCTATTGGTCATTTCATCCACAACGGTCATGGTCAGAAGCGATTCAATCAGACCAACGCCAGCGAGGATGGCTGCATATGGTAAAATGATATAGAGCGTTTCAAGCGTAAATGGTACGTCAGGGATATGAAACGATGGGAAACCACCACTGATATCAGCAATGTCACCAACAGACTTGGTATCCAGTCCGCCAAAAATAACGATCAGGCTGACGGTGATAATTGCAGCAAGCCCGGCAGGGATCGCGCGGGTAATCTTTGGCAGAAAATACATAATAGCCATTGTTAACGACACCAGACCAAGCATGGTGAATAGCGGGTTACCGCCTAACCAGTGCATGACGCCATCGGCACCTTCAACTTTAAAATGATCCATTTGGGCTAGAAAAATAACGATAGCCAGACCGTTTACGAAGCCGAGCATAACTGGATATGGAACCATGCGAATATATTTACCGAACTTGGCGGCACCAAACATCATTTGAAAAATACCGGTCAACACAATGGTGATAAAGAGATATTCAACACCATGTTGAGCAACCAGCGCAACCATGACAACAGCCATTGCACCTGTCGCGCCGGAAATCATGCCCGGGCGACCACCTACAATTGAGGTAACCAAACCCATCATAAAAGCGCCATACAAGCCTACCAGTGGGTTGACACCGGCGACAAAGGCAAAGGCAACCGCTTCCGGTACCAAAGCAAAAGCAACGGTCAGACCGGAAAGGATATCATCCTTGGTCTTGGCGGCGTGGTTATAGTAGAGCTCGAACATGGGGACTCCTAGTCTTTCTTGGGCGCGGCATGCTAGAGCAGGGGGTGTGTAGCGCAAGACGTTAAGCATCCCTGGAAACTTCTACCAGCTATTTGGCATAGAACTCGATCATCAGTTACTGCATCATTGCATGCATGAGCTCTCGACTTTTGGAACATAAACGGATTCTACTGACGCGGTCTGAAGAGCATCTGCAGGTACTTGATAAGATGCTTTGTGCAAGAGGTGCCGTGGCTGTGCATTTTCCATGTCTGCAGATTGAGGTGTTATCCGATGCTGTGATGCAAGCCGCTGCATCTATAACAGAAGTTAGTGATGTGGTATTCACGAGTGCTAATGGTGTGCACGCGCTAGCCAGTCAGGACTTGTCACTTGCCACCTTGCTGCAAGGCAGGCGGGTTGCAGCAGTGGGCAATAAAACTGCTGCGGCATTGCGGGATTTTGGTGTGCGTGCCGACATTATGCCGGAGCTTGAATCACAGGACGGTTTGATTGCAGCGTATGCACAGCGCGGGTTGCCGCGTTCACTGCTATTTGTACGCGCTGAAGAGGGACGCGATGCCTTAAGTGAAGCACTACGCAGGCAGGCTGTACCGGTGCAGATGGCACTGCTCTATCGAACTATCTGCCCACTGGATGATGCATCTGATATTATTCACAGCGTAGCGAGCAATCAAATTGATGCAGTGCTACTTGGCAGTCCTAAAACAGCCCTGCATTACATTGAGCGTCTTGGCTCTGTTGCGCTTGCAGATAAGCCGGTGGTCGTGGTGATCTCTGAATCTATGGCCATTGCTGTGCGCAATATGGGTCTGAGCGTGCAGGTTGTGGCCAAACACGCTAGTTTCGAGGCTATGCTCGATGCCTTAGCTGAGTGTTTTGAAAGCCATAAAATTTGATGGAGTTTTAATATGTCCCTACCTGATTTAGCCATTCGTTCACGTCGATTGCGTGGCAATGCCACCATACGTCGCATGGTGCGCGAAACGCATCTGTCGGTAGCAGACCTGATTTATCCTCTGTTCGTTGATGAGGCCATCAGTGAAGCGATTGAAGTGGTGAGTATGCCGGGTGTTAAGCGCATTCCACTCTCTGATGTTGGAAAGGAGGTTCAAGAAGTAGAAGCGTTGGGTATCCCCGGTGTCATTTTGTTTGGCATTCCGACGGAGAAGGATGCCATCGGTTCTTCCGGTTGGGATGATCATGGTATTGTGCAGGAGGCCATTCGTGCCGCCAAAACTGCTGCCCCTGATATGTGCGTGATTGCCGATACATGTTTTTGTGAATATACCGACCATGGTCACTGCGGTGTACTGTGCGGCGAAGAAGTAGATAACGATGCCACGCTGCTTAATCTGCAAAAAGAAGCGGTCTCTTACGCTAAAGCCGGTGTCGATATCGTTGCGCCATCAGGTATGATGGATGGTATGATTGGCGCGATTCGATCTGCTTTGGATGCGGCAGGGTTTTGCGAATTGCCGATTATGTCGTATGCGGTTAAATATGCGTCGGGTTATTTTGGGCCATTCCGTGATGCTGCGGATTCAGCCCCGAGTTTTGGTGATCGTGCCAGTTATCAGATGGATCCGGCCAACCGTCGGGAAGCCTTGAAAGAGGCTGAACAGGATGTGAAAGAGGGCGCTGACATGTTGATGGTGAAGCCTGCCCTGGCCTATATGGATATTATTCGCGAAGTGAAGGATGCGACACAGCTGCCGATGGCTGTGTATAATGTATCGGGTGAATATGCTATGGTGAAGGCGGCGGCAGCCAATGGTTGGATTGATGAGAAGCGTGTGGTGCTGGAGACGATGTTGAGTTTCAAACGTGCCGGAGCTGATTTGATCCTGACCTATCACGCGCTTGATGTGGCGCGTTGGTTGCAGGAAGATGAGCTGAATAGAGGTTGATCTGATGAGTGATAAGGTGGAGAACACGATCGATAAGAAAGCTGCTGCTGATGCATCGATTGAAGCTGTGATTGCTGAAAGCGCCGGTGCGGAGTCATCAGAAAAACAGAAGAAAACAAGCAAGGCAACAAGCAAGGCAACAAGCAAAAAAAGCTCAAATACGGGCGTATATATAGTTGCCTTTATTCTGCTTATCGCAGCTATTCTTGGTGGCTTAAAGCTGACCGGGCAGTTGCAACCACTGTATGCATCACTTATCTCAAGCGTAGCGACAGAGTCTGCAGATGTAGTGGAACCGGTTGAAAGGCTTGTGCCTCAGGCGGTTATTCCTCAGGCAGAAACGCTGAATACTTCAGCTCAATTAGAACATAGTCAGCCGATGACATCCGCTGTGTCATCTGACGTACCTTCTGATGTGCAAAATCAGCCTGCCGATGTAGCGCCGAATGAAATGGCAGCAGCGATCCCCGCTGTGTCGGATGCTGCGATAAATGAATTGTTGCTTAGCATCGATAGTTTGCGAAGCACATTGAGCCAGTTGGAAGAATCGCAACAAACATTACAGCAGCGTTTGCTTGAACAGCAGCGCATGAACAGACAGGTGCGTTTACGTTGGATTGCAGATTCAGATAGCCGTTTGGCTCAGATGCAACTGGCTTGGGAAGAGATTTCTTTACTGCCTGGATTGAATGAACAGCAGCGTCAGCAAGCTGTGGAGATGCATACATTGGCCCGAACCAATGTGCTGCGGTTGTATCAATGGCAAGGTAACTTAAAAAAATGGGCAGAGGTTTTATCAACACCAGTGCATGAAAATGTATTACCAACTCCTGAGCAACCCTGGCTGGCCTGGATTGTCGGCCAATTCCAGTTGCGCCATGCACCTTCGCAAGAGGCCAGAAGACTGTCTGATTTGCGTGGGCGTTTGCTTGATTCTGCTCGCCAGCTGACATTGCAAACATGGCCTGATCAAAGCGCATGGCAGCGTTTGCATGCCGAACTATTATTGCAGATTAAATCCATGCAGGCCGGTGATGCGAAAGTCGAAATTGGTTTGCCTGTTGATTTTGAAGGTATACAGACTGATATCAACACCTTACGAGAAACAGCCCGGCAATGGTCGAGTGATGTTGAACAGAGCAATGTGCAGCAAGGAGGTATGTTATGAGACTGGTACTGACTCTCCTTGTTGTTCTGGCAATCAGCATTGCACTGATTGTGTTCCCTGATATTGCCGATCAGGCACTGCGTGTCGAAGCTTTTGGCTGGGTGTTTGAAACACGACAAGGGGCATTTATTGTAGCCTTTCTATTGTTGTTGTTTGTGCTTTGGTTGATGCGCAGTTTGATTGCAGCGCTGTTTGCCGGCCCGGGTATGGCCTGGCGCTCACTGCGTATGGGCAGTCGTAAACGGCGTGAGAAAAACCTTAAAGAAGCGCTGGCGCAATGTTTGGATCAACGCGGTGACTCTGGTCTTAAAGCTTTTAAGCGCAGTCGTGGGGTATTGCCTGACTGGAGCGATGAGTTGCTACGCACGATGGTGACACCGGCGCATCGATTACCCACGCCTGCGGAGCAGCAGAATCTGGAACCGTTAAGCACTGTGTTGGCAGCACGGATCGCTACCGATCCACATGCTGAGCCGAAACTGGATCTGGATGTGCGTAAAGCGCACCTGGATGCATGGCTGGCGGCACATCCCGGCGCACCATTAGCTGTGAGCCGAAGGTCTGATTTGGCTGAAGAAGATGGCGAATGGTTGTATTGTACCGAACTACTTGAGGCTGAATTAAAACATGGGCAAAGGCCTGCTACGCAGGTGCATCCGCGTTTGGTGCATGCCTATCTTAAGCTAACCAAGCAGGAACCGAAAAATGCCACACTCTTTTTGAGAAAGGCATATCAGTTGCAGCCTGAAAATGAAGAAGTGTTGCTGGCTTATGGGCGTAGCCTGGTTGCTGGGGATGATGCGAAAACGGCACAGCGCTTGTGGTCGGGTCATCTGGAACGCATCAGCAGTGATGCTATTGCAGCAGCTTTGTTGGAGTTACTGCGTGGCGATGCCATGCACGCATATCGTAAGCTTGAAAATAAAAAAGCGAGTGCTATGAATCATGCCCAACGCTGGTTACGTGCTGAGTTGGCTCATGCCGCTCATCTTGATGGGCTCGCATTTGAACAGATGCAGGCGCTGGCCGATGAAACCGGTAGTAAATCCGCATGGCAGAGTCTTGGAGTGTGGTATCAGGCTGCGAAAAAATATGAACAGGCAGCGACCTGTTTGAGAGCAGCTTGTGAGGCGAAAGCTTCTTAAGCTATTCCCAAAAACCGTGGGTGATGGGGTAACGCCGATCGCGGCCAAAGGCGCGTTCTGTGATTTTCACACCGGGGGCAGCCTGGCGACGTTTATATTCGGCTAGTTGTAGTAGTCGTATAATGCGTTTTACTTCTGCCTTGTCATAACCACGTGCGGCAATGGCATCTACACTTAAACGTTCTTCGATATTGGCACTGAGAATCGCATCGAGCACATCATAATCGGGCAAAGAATCGGAATCTTTCTGATCCGGGCGCAATTCGGCTGATGGTGGTTTGTTGATGGTGTTGGCAGGAATGATCTCCTCAACGCGGTTAATCCAGCGGCACAGAGCAAACACATCTGTTTTGTACACATCTTTGAGTACAGCAAAGCCACCAACCATGTCGCCATACAAGGTGGCATATCCGACTGCCATCTCTGATTTATTACCCGTGGTGAGCACCATGCGTCCTGTCTTGTTGGATATGGCCATAAGTAATACGCCACGCATGCGGGCCTGAATATTTTCCTCGGTGATATCGGGTGCTGATTTCCCCCAGGCGGCAAAGGAGTTTGCCAGCGTGGCTTCTACCGAAGTAACACTATCAGCGATAGGCAAGGTGATGGATGCTATGCCAAGGGTAGTGACCAGCGCTTCTGCATCTGCAATAGAGTGATCACTGGAATAGCGGGATGGCAGCAATACACCGAGTACATTGTCTGCACCCAGTGCTTCTACCGCAATCACCGCCGTTAAGGCTGAATCAATGCCGCCGGATAGACCAATCACTACCTGTTTACAGCCATTACGCAGTACGTAATCGGCGACACCCATGACCAATGCTTGGTAAATTTGCTGCATGGGGTCTGGCAATGGAGTGATATCACTGGTACCAACCGCCCCAAGATCGATGATTTTCTGGCATGGCTCAAACAGTGGCGCGCGCATGAGTAAATTACCCAACGCATCCACCACATGAGAGCCGCCATCAAAGACAATCTCATCCTGGCCGCCAACAGGATTCACATAAATCACCGGAGCAGAAAATGCTTGGGCCCGGCGTTGCACCAGAGCTTCGCGATCTGCTTGTTTACCAATGTGGAAGGGAGAGGCGTTCAGATTAAGCCAGACATCACATGCAATATCGGCCTGTTTGGAGGCGAGTTCATCACTCCATAGATCTTCACATACGCCGATACCAATATGCCAACTATTCACCTTAAAGCTGCATGTTTCACCATTTCCAGGCTCAAAATATCTACGTTCGTCAAACACACCATAATTGGGCAGACATTGTTTATCATAGATGCCGATGATCTTGCCATGTTGGGCTAGAAATACGCTATTTCTCAGATGGTTACCATCTTGACGCGGGGCACCGAAAACTACGCAGCTATTATGACTGGCGCTGACCACTGCATGGATCGCTTGCACTACAAGGTCCATGAAAGCCGGGCGTTGTAGTAGATCTTCGGGTGGATAACCGGTGATGACTAATTCTGGTAGTACGAGCAGGTCACAAAGCCCAGCTTCTGCCTTGGCCATGGCCTCATGTATCAGTTTTACATTGCCGTTAAGATCACCAACTCGTGGTGCGATTTGTGCCAGTAATATCTTCATGCGCTTTCTAATCGAGGTACAAACATGGCATCTCCGTAGGAGTAGAAACGGTAATCATGCGCTTTGGCATGTTCATAGGCAGCCAGTACACGATCCTGACCTGCCAGTGCTGCAACCAGCATAATGAGGGTTGATTTGGGCAGGTGAAAGTTGGTTAATAAGGCGTCCACCATCTGGAAATGGTACCCCGGATATATGAAGATGGAAGTTCTGGCAGCACCTGCCTGCAGTGTGCCGTGTTGGCTGGCGGCTTCCAATGTTCTCAGGCTGGTGGTGCCGACAGCTACAATGCGCTTGCCGTCTGCTTTGGCCTGGTTGATTGTTTTAGCTGTTTCTGCGGGCACGATGTATGCCTCTTCGTGCATGATATGTTCGCTCAGGCTATCGACCTGTACCGGTTGAAAGGTACCGGGGCCAACATGCAGCGTGAGATGTACAAATTCGGCACCTGCTTGCTGCATTGCAGCCATTAATGCTGTGGTCAGGTGTAGTCCGGCAGTTGGCGCAGCAACAGCACCGGAGTGACGTGCAAAAACGGTTTGATAACGCGCTTTATCCTCTTCAGTGTCAGGGCGATTGATATATGGCGGAAGCGGCATATGGCCATGTGTTTCAATAGCTGTGCCTACATCATCAGCGAATAACTGTACTTCAATCTGTTTGCCATCACGGCGCAAGACTTTGGCTGAAAAATTATCACTGAAGTGAATGATGGTATCGGGTTTCAATGGTTTATTGCACTTGCCCCAGGCGATCCAACAGTTGTCATCCCCTGTTGGCTCAAGAAGTAAGACTTCCACTTTTCCGCCGCTGGGCTTTGTGCCGGTTAATCGGGCAGGAATAACCTTCGTATCATTTAATACCCAGACATCACCGGGCTGAACAAGCGCCGCTAAATCGCTAATGCGCGCATCTGTGCAGCCACTATCGGAAAGACAAAGCAGGCGTGAAGCATCGCGTTGCTTTAACGGTTGCTTGGCTATCAGGTGTTCGGGTAATTCAAAATTAAAATCGCTGACTTGCATGGTTGCGCAGCCTATCGTGAGGCATAGTACACAGTCCATGTTGTATTGACGGATTCAGCGGATAGAAGAAGACCTTAGCTGTTAGGCATGCGACCGCAGGACTAGCAGTAGCTCATTCAAGGAAGCACAACAACGTAGATTATGCCTTCTCTATTCGCCCTTGGGGCATTCTGAATGCACCAATACAACATGGACTGTTTACTCAGCCAATGGGTACTTTGTTTTGTTTAGCCTTGTTTAGAGGTGGAATGCATGACCTCATAGAGCGTGGTTTTTAGCGTTTTGGCTTTAAATGGTTTTTGCAAAAACGCATCAGGGCGATCGCCTGCGATGAGAGAACCGGCTTCAACCTCTGAATAGCCGGAAACCAGTATAATCGGTACGTTACTATCAATTTCACGCATACCCGCCATGGCTTCGACACCCCCGAGCACAGGCATGGTCATATCGAGGAGTACTGCTGCCAGATTAGTATGATGTTTGGCGAATACTTCCAAGCCTTCTTTGCCATCATCGGCGGTCATCACCGTAAAGTGCAAGCTTTCTATGAAAGCTTTGCCTACTTGGCGTACCCGCATATCGTCATCGACAATGAGCACTTTACCATCTCCTTGCCAGGCATCGACTTCGACAGTGCTGATCATGGTCGCTTTAAACTCTTGATCAGTAGATGGCAGATAGACACGGAACGCCGTGCCTCTACCCTCTGAACTATGCACCTGAATGGCACCATGGTGACCGCGCACAATACCAAGTACGGCAGATAGGCCCAGACCACTACCGGTTTCTTTGGTGGTAAAGAAAGGGTCAAAAATCTTTGAAATCATCTCAAGACTCATACCGCGACCAGTATCAGAGACTTCGATAATGACGTATTGGCCGGGTTTCAGGCATGAGCCATTATACAGTTTATCCAGCATTTGGCGGTCTATGTTGCGGGCACCAGTAGATACTTTGATTTCACCCGACTTGGGGCCAATGGCATCGGCAGAATTAACGATGAAGTTAAGGATCAGTTGTTGAATTTGGGCCATGTCGCCTTCAATGCCGGGCAGTGTTTTGGCCAGTTTTATTTTAAGTGCAATATGACTACTTACCGAGGCTCGAATAAGCTTACCAGTCGATTTTACCATCTCGTTAAGATCAAGAATATCGAGTTCATAACTACCTTTTCCGGCATATGCGAGCATCTGTTTACATAACTCCGCAGCGTGATCGCAGGCGTCGCTGATATTATCGATATGGGTAGTTGCTTCTGCTTCTTTATCCAGACTACTGCGAGCCAATTCTGCATTGCCGGAAATCGCTGCCAGCAGGTTGTTAAAATCGTGGGCTATGCCGCCAGCCAGCACGCCAAGCGATTCCAGCCGTTGCGCATGTTCGAGCCGATCACTGTGATCGTTGGATGATAGGGGCTGATTGCTTGTGTGTTGGCGTGAATCTTCAGCGGTAACTAGAAAGGCGGGCTCACCATCATAAATAACCGGGCTGGATTGAATCCTCGCAACGATAGTCTGGCCGTCTTTGCGAATGATTGTTTCATCAACCACTGGGGCGGGGCGGGCATGTTTGATCATGTTGGCAATGCGCTCTTTTACCTTTTCCAGATCATCATCTTGAACATAATCGTAAATGGATGTGCCAATGATCTCCTCAGTACCACTAGCGCCGAACAAGTCGGCAGCAATCGGATTGCAATAGACCCAACGGTCATTGCAATGCACAGCTAAGGCATGTGGCAGGCTATCGAGCAGGGTGCGGTGACTCATTTTATTGTTTAGTAATGCATGTTCTTTATGTTTGAGACGTGAAGTGGTGTCCAGGATGCGATGTAGACTATTTTCTTCGCGCAATTCGCGCCAAGTAATGGTGTAAGCGGCGATCAGGCTGAAAGCAACATAAGCCAGGCTAATATAGGCTGCTTTTTGCCAAATGAGATCACCAATGGTGGCGCTTAAAATTGCGATAATCAGCGCATAAATTACAGTCCATATCAGACCAATTCGGGAGCCTGCACTTAAGCAGGCGATAAATGGGAAGCCAAAGCTCCAGATGAAACCAATACCACTAAAACCACCCTGTAAAAACAGCAGAGAAAATAGGGTGGCGGCATGGATGATGAAGAGGTTTTGTTGCACAAAAAGCATTTCTACTTTTCTGGTCCAGAGATAGAGAGAGGCAAGTGAAGCGACCATGAGCAGTTCGATTTGACCCAAACCATTGAAGCCCTGACTAAAATTAATGATGCTAAACATCAGCACAAATGGAATGGCAACCAGCAGAGAGAGCTGTAATGGATTCATATGAAGAATAGTCTTTTTCATGGCAGTAAAAGCACCCTCAAATTTCTAAAATAGGCTTCTCAACTAACACATATTATAGCATAAAGACTGTGTTTGTAAGTTTTTTAAGATGTGTGATTGCTGCCACTTGCACATGCCGGGCCGCTGTATTGCGGATGTTGCACTAAGCGTTTTTTGTTTTACTCTTTATTTTAAAGCTATTTGCATAGAGTGATTAAGTGATCTCCGAGCGCGTTGAGCGCCACCTCTTCTTCGGCTGCGCCTATTTTTACAGCTGCACCGGGCATGCCCCATACGACGGAGCTGGCTTTATCTTGTGCTACAGTTCGGGCATTGGACTGGCGCATTTTTTTCAGACCGGAGGCGCCATCTTCCCCCATGCCGGTCATCAATGCGCCAATTGCTTTTGAGCCTGCATGTTTGGCAACCGAATTGAAGAGCATATCTACCGATGGACAATGGCTATTCATGGGATCCTTACCCCCAACATGACAAATATAACCCTGACCATTGCGCTCGATGGTGAAATGTTCATCGCCGGCACCGACATAAATAAAACCCTTGCAGATTTCCATGCCTTCTTCAGCAGATACCACATGCATCGGTGAAGCTTGATCCAGCCTATCAATAAATGATGCAGAAAAAGTTGTGGGAATATGCTGCACAAGCACGACTGCCCCCGTATCTGCAGGGAATTTAGCAATGACGTGACGGAGTGCTTCTGTGCCGCCTGTTGAGGCTCCAAGCGCAATCAATTTATCTTGCGTGGGATGGTGTCTCTCTGCTGTCGCCATATTTTTTTTGCTGCTTGTCAGGCGGGGGGGGGCAGGCTGTTCTACGGCAGTGAGAGTCTTTACTGCAGGGCCATGTTTCTGCGTGAACTGTTGCGAAATACGTTTAATTCGCTGAGTTAGCTTGTCGAAAAAAGCTGCCTGCTGGACCGTAGTTTCAAGCGGCGGTTTGATCATCACTGTGGCAATGCAGGAGCTGATTGCATTCAAGTAGGTACTGGACTTGGGCAATGTTTCACTGGCTACAATCACCATAGCCAGTGATTTCTCTTCCGTCATTTGTATTAAAAAGTGAGTGATGGCATCGCTGTTTTGATTAACCCCTAATACCAATACATCAGGTTTACGAATTTTTACCTGCATACGCGCCTGCATTACATCAGAGGCGATACCGTTCACGTTAATGCCGACTTGTTTGTTGAGCGCATGAACCATGGCCAGGCGTGCTTTCGGATCGCCTTCCACTACAACGACGTTTAATTTTGAGGTCATAGATTCACCAGATTTAACAGCTTGTTGGGATTTGGGTAGGGAAGACAGGAGTCATGTGAGATCAAATTCCATGACGCAGCTTAGCTTGTTGCGCAACTCAGGGAATTGAATGGGCTTGGTGACAAAGTCAGAAGCCATCACCGCGATAGCACAATCCATGGCTGCCTTCCCTTCCAAAGCTGTGATCATAAATATCGGCAGCTCCTCACCTCCGGGCAATGTGCGAATGACTTCGCAAGCGGCAAAGCCATCCATTACCGGCATATCACCATCTAGCATGATCATTGCCGGATGCTGTTGTTCAAATATTTTCACTGCCTGTTCACCATCGTCAACAGTGATGACTACATAACCATTGGCTTGAAAAAATTGAGTCAGCATAACACAAAACATTGGGTCATCATCGGCAACCAATACCGTTGCCCCTTTCTCTATCAAATTCATATCATTCATTATAGCACCTTTTTCTGTTTTTTAGCTTACTAGCGGATGTCGGATAACCAGTTGGCGGTGAGAGCTTCCTGCACCTCTTCTGCAGCTTGTTTGAATTCCTTGAATACACTCGCGGCGGCTTCGATATCGTTGTTTTGGCCAAGTTGTTCAAGCTGAAAACATAGTTCGCCCAATGTCGCGGCTGCAATGGAGCGGCTGGCACCTTTTAATCGGTGTCCATTACGGCGCAGTGTATCGCCATCAGCAGCAGCAATAGCGGCTTCAATAGCTTCGATCTGTTTGGGCAACTCGGATAAATAGGTGTCGATAATCATGCCTATACCAAAGCCCATATCCGTTCGTAGTTGTCGCAGTACAGCTTCATCTACGACGGCTAGCGCAGGCTCCTGGCGATGTTTTTCTTCCTCGATGGTTGCGCTGCTGGCTTGGGAGGTCGCTTGTGTTTGTAATGGCAACCATTCGGCCATCGTTTCTTTTAGTGCTTTGCCGGTGAGTGGTTTAGTCAAGTGGGCATTCATGCCTGCATCCCGGGTGCGCTGCATATCCGCATCGAGTGCATGTGCTGTAAGTGCGATAATGGGAATCTGTTGTGCGTTTTCACTGAACTGTTCCAGTTCTCGGATTTCGCGGGTGGCAGCAATGCCATCCAAATCTGGCATCTGCACGTCCATCAAAATCAAATCATAGTCATGTTCGGCATACAGGGTCAGTGCTTCCAGGCCATTGTGTGCCACATCTACATTGGCAAAGCCTTGGTTCTTCAACATGCCCACGGCCACTTGCTCATTCACGGCATTATCTTCAGCCAGCAGGATGCGTTCATCGCGCTGAATAACACCAATCTCTGTATCAGCACGAATGATTCGCTTTCTGACTCCCATCACATCGAGCACTGTTTCACACAGCGAATGCACATAAATCGGCTTACGCATAAAACCATTCAGGCCATATTTTTGGCGCAAGGCATCATCAAACGTAAAATCCAGTGATGTGGTCATGATAACTTTCAAGTCGGAAAGTTCAGGTGTCTCCTTAATCACACGTGCCAGCATCATGCCATCCATACCTTGCATTTGATGATCTATAAATATCATATCATAGGCAGTAGATTGGCTTGTCATCTCTAGTAAGCGTTGTTTGGCATCTTCTCCGCTGCTACACACATCGCAACTCGCGCCCCAACCGGCTAACAGGCCATGCAATATGTTGCGATTGGTCGCATTGTCATCGACCACCAAGGCCCGCCACTGTGAAAATTCAGCATTATATTGATGGGGCCCTGCTGCAATCGGAGTGGACTTTTTCAGCGTGAGATCGAAATAAAAGCATGAGCCTTTGCCGATCTCACTTTTCACCGCAATGTCACCACCCATCATGGATACCAATCGCTTCACAATAGCCAGTCCCAAACCTGTGCCGCCATGTTTACGTGTATCGGTACCATCGGCCTGGGTGAATTCTTCAAACAAACGGGCTTGATCTTTAACAGAAATGCCTCTACCTGTATCGGCAACCTGAAAGCGCACAATAACCTGTAAATCGCTTTCCGACAGCATATCGACAGCAATCAAAATCTCACCCTGTTGGGTAAACTTAATGGCATTAGATACCAAATTTAACATCACTTGATGTAAGCGATCTGAATCGCCTATTACTACATTTTTTACGACAGGGATGCCTCTGGCAATCAATTCCAGAGTGCTTTCATCCTGGTTAACCTGAGAGGAAAACAGCTGTACAACATCCTCAATCACGTGGTTGGGATTAAACTCGATTGCTTTCGTCTCCATCTGGCCTGCTTCAATTTTGGAGAAATCGAGAATGTCGTTCAAAATCGTTAATAGTGCCTTGCCGCTCGACTGTATCACTTCCATGCGTTTGCGCTGGGCCGGATACATTTTTGAGGAAAGTACCAGCTCAGTTAATCCTAATACTCCATTTAACGGTGTACGGATCTCATGGCTCATGGTGGCCAGAAACTGACTTTTGGCTACAGCAGCCTGTTCGGCATTGATCAAAGCCTTTTCCAGTTGAGTATTCTGGCTTTCCAGTTCTTCTGCTAATCTGCCTAACTCTGCAGTGCGGT
The DNA here is from genome assembly GCF_003665155.1 of Mariprofundus sp. EBB-1. Lineage (GTDB taxonomy): Bacteria > Pseudomonadota > Zetaproteobacteria > Mariprofundales > Mariprofundaceae > Mariprofundus. The sequence goes on from NZ_RCFQ01000015.1 coordinate 27,821, forward strand.
TATTTACTTTCACTTCCAGTGCAACGTTGAGGGCTTCTGTTTTTTGACGCGATTCTCTTAAATGCGTTACCATCTGTTGCAGAGCATGGCTTAATAAACCAATTTCATCTTTGCCTGTGTTCGGCATAGGCACGTCTTTTTCGCCTTCACTGATTTTGACTGCAACATCGATCATCTTACGCACAGGGCGGGTTAAATAGCGCGCCCAATAATATGTGACTACGCCTAGAAAAATGGCCAGCAATAGGGTCAGCCATAGCATTCTGTCGCGTAAGGCAAGTGATTGTTGGCGTAACTGATGCAGTGTGAATGTACCTCCTATATGCAAAAAACGATTAGGGTGGCTCTGATCAAGGAGTACTTTGCCGAGCATTAATATACTCCCCGAATCATCGAACAGATATTGATCAATACTGTTCGATGCATGCTTGTTGTTTTGTAAAAGTGCACCTTCGATATGAAAGTCCTGCTGCAAAGTGGCCTGCCGCCCGAGTTCAAAAGCCATGTTTTTGTGTGCATCAGGATGTACGATGTAATCACCATGCGCATTGGCAATAAAATAGTGTTGCTGATCATCGCTGTGCTCGATATGAGCCAGAAAAGATTGCGCCAGTAGGTTGAAATCAACATTGATTAGCAAAATGGCATAGATTGCACCATTATCATCAAATAGCGCTGTTGAAACGCGCAACATTGGTTGCGGCGGCAGGGTAATGACACCATGTTCCCGATTTAGGGTGATATCGGAAAAACGAAACTCTCCCGGTTTGAGTTTGATGGATGCCTGGAAATAATCCCGCTTATTTTTTTTCATTAACTTACTGTTGGGAATGACTGTAATACCGTGTGCCAAACGAGCTACCCGCGCTAGCTCATGTCCATCGTTGGCCACGCCAATTAAACGTACCTGAGAATACATTTTGTGTTGCACCAGCAGATTGGAAAAAAGCATTTCCAAATGCCTGATATCTGTCTGAATAGGAAGACCTTTGGCGAACTTTTGGGTCAGTGATTGCACGGGCTCAGATTGGGATAAAAAGGCCACATCTGATCTTACCACCTCTGCATTGGAACTTAATAAATCGCATTCTTCTTGTACCTGCATGGATAAGCTATGAATGGCTTCTTGCTGCAATAACTGATCAGATTCGAGATAGGCCATCATAGCTACGCCAAGCACACCAAACAGGGTGATAATAAATGACATTGATGCAAACTTTACTGGTAATGATAATTGCATACCGACTATCCACCCCGATTCCCTGAATTAAAAGTTCAATAACCATTGATTTGAGCAATATCTATGCCATAGATAAACTGGCTCCAATCATGGTTGTTGTTGAGAGGGAAAGTTACTGGTCTTGAGAAAATGGGGTAGCTACAGTAAATATTAACGGTGTTCGCAGATGGTCAGGATGCCTATGGAAAAATCTTCAAGTATTTATGTGGTTAATTCGATGGTGTTACCATCTGGATCACGACAAAACAGTGCGTTCCGACCGGATTTACTCATGGTATATGGTACATCCATCGCATCAAGCTTGCTGGCGATCAATTTGATATCATCAGTTTGCATGGCGACATGATTGTCACGTCCTCCATGTAGAGGTTTAGGGCAATTTTCATAAGGATTATCGAGCAGCATAAGGTGAATCTGCTGGCCACCGTCAAGGCCATACCATAGGCCATCAAAAGCAAGTGCAGCAGGGCGCGCAAGGCGTTGTAGATCGAACACCTGTTCGTAAAAGCGGGCAGCTCTGTTGAGGTCGCTTACCAATAGTGCAATATGTACAATTTTCATGTTTTCTCCCATAACCAGGCTGCACCATACACGCCGGATGAATCACCGTGCTCTGGCGGCAGCAGTGTAGTGCGCACGTCATCTGAAAAAATATATGGCAACCATAGCTCTGGAACGCGTCTGTACAGAGCATCGATATTGGATAGACCACCGCCCAGTACGATCACATCAGGATCAACTATATTAATCACAGTCGCCAGTGCCATGGCTACTCTTTGAAAATAGCGTTCCAGTGTCTCTGTGCAATCTATGTCTCCGGATGCTGCGGCATGTGCAATGGCTTCGGCACTAAGGAAGTCACCAGTATCACGTTGGTGGCAGGCAGCCATGGCAGGCCCTGAGAGCCAGCTTTCAATGCAGCCATGTCTGCCGCAATAACAGGCAGGCCCGGGGAAATCTGTGGCGGTCGAAAGCGGCAATGGATTGTGTCCCCATTCGCCAGCAATATGATTGGCTCCATCGATGATTTGACCGTTAATCACCAAGCCTCCACCCACACCGGTGCCTAAAATAACACCGAAAACAACCCGCGCTCCCTGTGCTGCTCCGTGTATGGTTTCAGAGAGCGCAAAGCAGTTGGCATCATTACTCAGGCGGATTTTTCGCTGTAATGCCCGCTCAAGATCCTGTTGTAGCGGTTGACTATTCAAGCAGGTGGAGTTGCAGTTCTTCATGCGTCCTGTGCTGAGTGAAACGGCACCGGGTGTGCCGATACCAATGCTGCACTCAGCCTGCAAACTGGACGTTGCCTCACTCACCATTGCAACAATCAAGGCGATGGTTGCTTTATAGTCGCCAGCCGGTGTTGGGCGACGTATGCGCATGTGTTCGCGGTCATGATGATCGAGTGCAATTAACTCGATTTTGCTGCCACCCAGATCAATGCCAATGCGCATGTCGCTTTTCATTTTGTGCGTATCTCCGTGAGCATGCAGCTTATGATTGTCTGAACAGGCCGATACTGCAACAATGCGCAGTCATATGACTACTTTAAATGCACAGATACTAGATGGTAAAGCCCTGGCTGCTCGCATGCGGCAGGAAATAGCGCTTGATGCTGACGCGCAGAGTCGCAAACACGGACGCAAACCCGGACTGGCGGTTATTCTGGTTGGCTCCGACCCTGCTTCAGAGGTCTATGTTCGCGCCAAAAAAACAGGTTGTGAAAAAGCAGGCATTGCCTCTTATTCGCATGAGTTGCCTGCCGATACTACGCAGCAACATCTGCTTGGCCTGATTACTGAACTGAATCAGGATCCGAAAGTAGATGGTATTCTGGTGCAGTTGCCTGTGCCTGCGCACATTAATCCCGAGACGATCATTGAAGCGATTGACCCGAGTAAGGATGTGGATGGTTTTCACCCTTATAATCTTGGGCGGTTGGCTGCGCGTCAGCCGGCACTGCGCTCGTGCACACCGTATGGCTGCATGAAGTTGATCGAAGAAACGGGCATTGATTTGCATGGTAAAGAGTGTGTGATTGTTGGTGCATCGAATATTGTCGGTCGTCCGATGGCGTTGGAATTATTGTTGGCCGGAGCTACGGTGACGGTGACGCATAAGTTTACCCGCGATTTGCAGAGTCATGTCGAACGCGCGGATGTGTTGGTGGCGGCAGCCGGGAAACAGGGCCTGATTAAAGGCGAATGGATTAAACCCGGTGCTATCGTTGTGGATGTTGGTATCCATCGTTTGGAAGATGGCACGTTAACCGGAGACGTGGCTTTTGAAGATGCCAGTAAGCGTGCAGGCTGGATTACCCCGGTTCCCGGTGGTGTGGGCCCGATGACGATTACCATGTTGCTAGCTAATACTGTGCAAGCATTTAAAGCACACCTGGGAGAAGGATAGATGCCTACATTAGAAGCAACCCTGGCTAAAACAGCACTATTTGCTGCGCATGTTGGCCTGGGCGGAAAGATGGTGCCGTTTGCAGGCTTTGAGATGCCTGTACAATATAAAATGGGCGCATTAAAAGAGTATACAGCTGTGCGTGAAGGTGGGGCTGGTATCTTTGATATCGCTCACATGGGCCAGGTGCGAGTGAGTGGAGATGAGGCGCTGGAGTTTTTGCAATACCTCACCACCAATGATGTCTCGAAGCTGGTGGAAGGTCAGGTGCAATATTCAGCCCTGTTGAATGAAACAGGCACATTTATTGATGATATCACCACCTATAAACTAGGCGACAACGCATACTATCTCTGTATCAATGCCGCCAATCGCCACAAGGATGTCGCGCATTTGCAAACAGAGGCGGCTAACTTTGATGTGGTGGTGGTGGATGAATCGGATGACACCACATTATTGGCTCTACAAGGGGCAACTGCACAGGCGGCACTGCAACCACTATTGGATATCGATCTTGAGTCGATTGGTTATTACAAGTTTGCTGAAGTTTCCATCAATGGTTGTGATGGCATCATCTCACGTACCGGTTACACCGGTGAAGATGGTTTTGAAATCTATATCCCCAATGCTATCGCTGTAGATGTGTGGGATGCATTGCTTGCCAATGGAGCCGTTCCGATTGGTCTGGCTGCGCGTGATATGTTGCGTACAGAGATGGGCTACGCACTCTATGGCCATGAAATTTCTGATGCTGTGACACCTGTAGAAGCGAAATTGATGTGGATTACCAAGCTTGAGAAAGGTTATTTTATCGGTAAGGAAGCGGTTGAAGCACGCAAAGAGAGCGGGCCACAACAGCGATTGATTGCGATTAAATTGACCGGTCGCGGTATTCCGCGCGAGCATTATCCGGTCAGTGTGGATGGTGTCTTGAGTGGAGAAATCACTTCCGGCATGTTCAGCCCTATGGCTGGTGGTGTTGCATTAGCGTATGTAAAACCTGAACACGCTGAAGCAGGTGAAGTGAGCGTAGAGATTCGTGGTAAACAGGTGGCAGCCGAACGCACCGTTCTACCTTTTGTACGCAGCAACGTAAGACGATAATTCTAGTAGAAAAGGGAGAGGGACGATGACAATTTCTGCGAATGTAAAATATACCAAAGATCATGAATGGGTCAGAATGGATGGCGATATCGCCACCTTTGGCATTACCGATCATGCCCAGGAAGCGTTGGGTGATATTGTGTTTGTCGAGCTGCCGGAAGTTGGTCGTGAGGTAGAGGCCGGTGAGGCCTATGCCGTGGTAGAATCTGTAAAAGCTGTTTCTGATGTCTATGCGCCTGTGGCCGGTGAAGTGATTGAAGTGAATGAAGAGCTGGAAGGCGAACCGGAGAAGGTCAATACCGATGCGTTTGGTGCCGGCTGGATTGCTAAAGTGAAAGTTATCGGTGATGGACCTGTCGAGTTGATGACAGATGATGAGTACAACACATTTTTAGAAGAGTAAATCTTTATACCGCAGAGTACGCAAAGGAACGCAAAGTAGATCAAAATCTTTATAGGGAATTCAAGAATAAGGTTGCCGCTTTCTTTATTGGGAAGCTGAGCCTGCCCAAGGCGCTTTTCTTGTTTGCTCTTATGGTTTTACTTCGCGTAACTTTGCGTCCTTTGCGGTAAAATTATTGCAGAGGACATAACCATGCGGTTTCTTCCCCATACCGATACTGATCGCTCAGCCATGCTTGAGTCGATCGGTGTATCAGGCATTGCTGACCTGTTTTCAGATATCCCGGATGTATTTCATCTGGAGCGAGGTCAGCTGGATATTGCTGAAGCGCTTTCAGAAGCAGGCATTGTGCGTAAATTTACCAAGGCTTCTGAAAAGAATCGTAATGCGACCAACACCCGTTATTTTCTGGGTGGCGGCACCTATCACCATTTTGTGCCAGCCGTTGTTGATTATGTGATTTCACGTGGTGAGTTTCTCACCGCCTATACACCGTATCAGCCTGAAATTGCTCAGGGTACATTACAGGCTTTGTTCGAGTTTCAAACCATGATTGCGCGTTTGACCGGCATGGATGTATCCAATGCTTCGATGTATGAGGCTGCCACAGCAACTGCAGAAGCAGCCTTGATGGCGCGCCGTGTGAGTCGCAAAAAAAGGGTAGTGATGGCCGGATCTGTGAATCCGCGTTACCGTAGTGTTACAGCCAATTACCTGTCGCGTTTAGATGGTGAATATGAAGAAGTCGATATGGGCTGCTTCGGCACTGATCTGGACAAGGTGATTGCTGCGATCGATGCGCAAACAGCCTGTGTGATTGTGCAATATCCTGATTTTTATGGTTCCGTTTATGATCTGGCACCTCTGCGTGAAGCGTGTGATGCCAATCAATGTTTGATGGTTGTGGCGTTTTCTGATGTCAGTGCATTTGCCCTGATTGAGTCTCCCGGTGCGATGGGAGCGGATATTGCCGTCGGTTCCGGCCAGTCACTGGGTATTCCGATGGCTTTTGGGGGGCCGCATCTGGGGCTATTCACCTGCAAACAAAAATATCTGCGTCAGATGCCCGGGCGTGTGTGTGGTCTGACCAAAGATGCTGATGGCAAGCGAGGTTTTGTGTTAACGCTATCGACCCGTGAACAGCATATCCGTCGCGAAAAAGCGACATCGAATATCTGTACCAACCAAGGCTTGATGTGTACTGCAGCTGCCACTTATATGACGCTGATGGGAGATGCAGGTTTATCCACGGTAGCGCGTCATTCTGCTGCTGCATTGCAATTGCTGGTATCGCAATTGCCCGATCATGTCACGGCGCTTGAAGGCGCACATTACAACGAAACCGTACTTAGTTTTGTCGATCATCAGGCACGCCAGCGTTTCATGGCTGCTGCACAGGCCGATGATATATTTGCCGGTATCCCGCTTGAACGGTTTGATGTCGGACAGGCTGATCTTGGAGAGGCTGGCCCGAGTGCTGAGAACAGGCATCTGCTTGTCGCCACCACAGAGATGATTGAAGAGGCGGATATCCACGATTATCTGCGTGTGCTGGAGGTGAGCCTGTGAGCGTTTCAGACATGAACGATACGGCCTTTAAATATTCAGCGACCAATGGCATTCAGCATGAGGAAGCCTTGTTGTTTGAACATGCACATGATGCTGCCGAATCTATTCATTTGCCCGGAGTAAAGGGTGATATGCCGAATGCACTGGCTGTTTTTGCACGCCAAAATCCTGCCGGCATTCCAGGTCTGTCCGAGCCTGAAACAGTACGTCATTTTGTGCGCTTGTCGCAGTGGAATCACGGTATTGAAACAGGATTTTATCCACTTGGCTCCTGCACCATGAAATATAACCCGCGTGTCAACGAGCAGGTGGCACGGTTGCCCGGATTGGCGCACATTCATCCGGATCAGCCGGAAGAGACAGTGCAGGGCGCACTGGAACTATTGTATGAAGTGCAGCAATGGTTGGGTGAGGTTTCCGGTTTTCCGCATGTCACGCTGCAACCTGCGGCTGGGGCACATGGTGAACTGACTGGACTGATGATGATTCGTGCCTGCCTCGATGCGCGTGGTGAGACTGAGCGCAGAACTGTACTGGTGCCTGATTCAGCTCACGGCACTAATCCTGCTTCAGCAGCCTTGTGTGGCATGCATACGGTCGAATTGAAATCCGGCCCTGATGGCCGCATTGATCTGGATGTCCTGAAAGCGCATTTAAATGACGGCACGGCTGCCTTGATGATGACCAATCCGAATACTGCTGGTGCTTTTGAATCAGACGTCAAAGAGATCTGTCAGCTTGTGCATGATGCTGGTGGTTTGGTTTACGGGGATGGAGCCAATTTGAATGCGCTTGTTGGTGTAGCGCGCCCTGGCGACATGGGCATCGATTGCTTGCATATCAATGTGCATAAAACTTTTGCTACACCACATGGTGGCGGTGGCCCGGGAGCCGGTCCTGTTGCTGTGAATGAGACGCTGGCGCCATATATGCCGGTACCGCGTATTGTGAAAGATGCTGATGCGTATGCTTTGCAGGGTAATGTGGGGACATCGGTCGGTTCGGTATTGGGTAGCATCGGTCAATCCGGTGTGTATATGCGTGCGAATGCCTATATCTCCGCGTTCGGGCGTGAACACCTGCATAAAATTGCACAAGACGCAGTGCTCAATGCCAACTATATTCTGCATCGTTTGAAGGATGCTTATCACGTACCCTTTGACGGTGTGTGCAAACACGAATGCTTGCTAACTGATGAGATTCAGAACAGACACGGCGTTAAAACACTCGATATTGCCAAGCAGCTGATTGATCTGGGTTTCCATCCGATGACGGTCTATTTCCCGCTAATTGTACACGGGGCGATGCTGATTGAGCCAACCGAAACGGAATCACGTGAAACACTGGATAATTTTTGTGATGCGATGCTGGAAATTGCAGCGCAATGCGAAGCCGGTGATACGGATGCCCTGCATGAAGCGCCTGTGAAACCGTTTCGCCGCAGGTTGGATGAAACACAGGCGGCAAGAAAGCCCGTATTGGTCTGGCCCGCGTAAGCCGCTAAGGAATACGCATGCGACAGGGTTCGATGATGTGCGTGGTTTTTGCAAAACTGCGCAGGCGTTCAAGCATGGGCAGATTTACTTCCTGACCTTTGGCGATGAGCAGCATGTGATTGACCGTAAGAATATCTTCATCGGCAATCATGCCAACGGTTAAATCTTTCATGTAAATGGGCCTGATTTCCATGCTTCGGTCCACTTTACTAAGTGATTCCATGCATTGAAGTAGTCGTGGATAATAGACACCGCGCCGATTCGACATGCTCTGAATGGCTTTAGGCAGGCTCATGCCCGTGTTGATCAGACGATCAAAATCAAGGGCTACTTTAAGCATGCAGCCGCCAAGTGTGGATGGATCTGCCAAAATGGATTCTTCTGTCAGGGTATAATCACTGAAATTAGACTGCTGTCTGCGCACCATTTCAGCGACCTCCTCAAGCCTGGGGATATGGTCCAGCATGGATGCAGAAACAGTCGGATGCGCATCAAATAATGTTTGCTCGTTGCTGGATAAGGGTTGATTGGCAAGGATTTTAGATGTGGTTTCAGGAGGCAGGGTGACGTACCCAAGCTCGCATAGCATAGCAGCCAGTTCATAACGCCATTTTCCTGGCAGGTTAAGTGTTTCCACCATGTGTTTAATATATGATTTGATACGTGATGTGCTACTGAAGGCGACAGGGTTCACCAGAGATAGAATCTGGCTCATCACCTTAATACTGCCAGACAGGGTTTTCTCAAGCAGCTCTTTTTCCGCAGTAATCAGATGGTATTGATCGATGCTAGCATGCAGTGATAACGCCAGTTGTTCGGGTGCGCATGGTTTGGCAAGAAAACGAAAAATATTTCCCTCATTAACGGCGTTAATGGCATTTGTCGCATTGGCAAAGCCTGTCAGCATGATGCGTACACTGTTGGGCGATATCTTCTTCACTTCGCTTAAAAATTCGACGCCATTCATGCCCGGCATGGAGAAATCAGATACCACCACCGCAAAGTTATGATGGTCGGCAATAAGTTTCAGCGCCTCCTCAGGTCCCTGTGCTGTATGTAGGTCAAACTGTTTACGTAGCTGACGTTTATAGGCTTGAAGAATATTGATATCGTCATCAACAAAGAGAATCTTTTCGCTCATTAGCTCTTCTCCATAAGCTCTTTCAGACATGTCTGCCAATCCGGAATATGATCGATTAAAGCATGATGGTTGAGATAGGCTTCATCGAGGCTGTCTGGGTGACCACGCCGTTCGAGATCGGGGTCAGCAGTCAGGACATTGGCGATATGTACGGCGGTAAGTGGCAGATGATCATCCAGTAGCGTGCACTCAGCCGGAGTGTGATGGTAGTGAACTATTTCAACGACATGTTCGGGCAAACCCCACAGGCCAAGCAGATAGGCCCCGATTTCCGCATGTGATGCCCCGATTTCGCGCTGTTCGATGCTCCATGTGGGCTCTGATGAAAGTTTTGCCTGTTCTATGATGGCGGTATATTTTTTTGGCATATTCACGGCCAGAATGAGACGACCAAGATCATGCATCATGCCGCCTATATAGGCATCCAGACAACAGGATGGATTGCCGCCTTCTTTTTTGGCAATCGCTCGTGCCAAGGTGGCGACCAGCATACAGTGTTCAGAGATTTCTCCGACTACCCGCTCAATAGCTGGATGTGAAACAAAGGTTTGCACATGTAACATGATAAACTGCACCATATTCACACCAAGCAGTGCGGCAGCCTGAGCGGGAGTATCAATATTGCGGTTGAAACCGAAGAAGGGGGAGTTGACCAGCTGCAACAGTTTTGCGGTCATGCCGATGTCCTGGCCGATAATGTCGCCAACCCGCTGCATGGATGAGTCAGGGCGTTCCAGTTCCTTTTCAATTTGTAAATATATCGTTGGCGGTGATGGCAGTGTGTTCATCTGCATGATGATGTCGCGTAAGGTTTCATTCTCGAGCAGATAACGCAGCGCAATCACGCGTTCGATGGTTTTCTTCAGCGTGACTGCATCACAGGGTTTGGATAGTAGTTGATGCGCAGGGCAGGCCGTACCAATAAATGACTCAAGGTCACACTGGCCCGAAAGTAGAATGCGTATCACGTGGGGGTATTCGCCGGATACTTCGCTGAGCAGCTGCGCCCCATCCATCATGGGCATGCGCATGTCACTTACCAGTACATCAATCTCCTGCTCATCCATTATTTGCAGCGCTTGCTGGGCAGAAGATGCAAAGCTGGCATCCCACTCATCACGCATCGATCGTACGATGCGTTTAAGGCCAGTGAGCACATTCTCTTCATCATCAACAAACAGGATGTGTTTTTTCTCAGCGATGGATGAATGGGTATGTTCGTTCATGATAGCAGCTCCAGCATCAAATTCTTGTTTATGTTCATGTATTTCCTATCGGCAATTTAATGGTGAAATGTGCGCCCTTACCCGGTTCGCTTTTAACCGATAGTTGCCCATCAAGCCGATTACATACAATCTGATGACTGATCGCTAGCCCCTGACCAGTTCCTTTGCCGGGCTCTTTGGTGGTGAAAAACGGATTGAAAATTTTATCCAGTTTGTCTTTTTCGATACCTGAGCCTGAATCATTAATGTGAATCTCTACAAATTCATTTGAATGGCAGGTTTGAATATGAATACGGCCCTTTTCATCACTGTTTTCAGGTAGCGTATCTGCAATGGCATGCGCGGCATTGACGATAATATTCAGAAATACCTGATTGATCTCGGGCAGGGCATGAATCATGGGTAATTCAGGATCGAATGTGACATCCAGATCGGCAACATATTTCCACTCATTCCGGCTCACGGTAACGGCACTTTCAATCATTTTATTGATATCAATAGGCATTTTATCACCGGTGCCCGGGTGCGAGAGTTCCTTCATAGCGCCAACGATTTTACTGACGTGGGCAATACCTTCGAGCGTTTGCGCTACAGCCAACGGCACTTCCTCGCGCAGAAAACCCAGATCTGCCTTCTCTTCCGCCTGTTGCAGTGTCTCAGTGAGCTGTTGAACCGATGTTGACATATTTTCCTGTTTCATTGTCGTCATATGCAATTGATAGGTGGATATCAGTTGCAGTATGTCATTAAAACCATCTTTGAGAAAACGAACATTATCACCAATGTATTGCATCGGAGTGTTGATTTCATGCGCAATACCCGCCGCCAGTTCGCCCATAGATTCCATTCTTTGAGACATTTGTAACTGGTTTTCCAGCTGCATGCGTGTTGTTTTATCGGCACCCACCAACAGAAAACCATTGTATTGACCATGCTCAATTACGGCATTGATTGTGAGTCCCAGGAAACCATCTGTTCCGTCATTGCGGTTGAATTTCACATGATCCATAGAGCTGGTGTAAGAAGCTTTTGATTCAGATAGCGCATGGTGAATTTCATCCCAATCCCATGCGATGGCGAGAGTAGAAAAGGCGGTGCCGGTTACTTCTTTACGGGAAAGGCCGAATACCTTCTCAGCAACATCATTCCATAATGAAATGATCCCATTATGGTCGACTGCAATGAGGATTGAGGGCATAGCCGAGAGCAAACGTTCAATGAGCTCATGCTCTTTTTTAACATCATCCAGGGCTTGCAGAAGTGCTGCCTGTGTCGTTTTTGACTGCTCATCCAGATCTGCGTGCGACTTTTCAGCGGCCAACAGTGAGATACGCATCTGCTCAACATCGCCTGACATGGGGTTCATGCTGTTATGCTCCTGCCGGGGAGTGACATGTCATAATGGGGGATGGTAGCAAGCATTCGCACGATATTTAACTCCCTGAGATGCATTGAAATCCATGTGTTGATTCCAATGTTCATAGTTTCAGGTGTGCAGCAAGATAGCTGCCAAAGTGAGGGCGTGGATTATCCCGTGTTAGCATGAACGGGCTTGGGTGTAAGTTAAGGGTATGCTGAATAATTCAGTGTTTCTTTATAGTCCTTGCATGGGCTGTCAAAGCGGCCATATAAATGGCTGCTTTTATGTGGATATTTTGCAACTGAAACTTAATTGGCCAATGCCAGAGCAATGTTAACCCATTGCTGATAGTCCAGTTGCTCCGGGCGTTTGCGCGGGTCTATGCCGATAGCCTCAAACTGTTCGCCGCTTAACTCTTTTTTGAAATTGTTGGCAATGGTTTTGCGACGATGGGCAAACCCCTGACGCACTGTTTTTTGTAATTGGTTGAAATCACAGGAGGGCGTGTTGCCGTGCGGTGTTAATAAAATGACAGCTGAGTGTACCTTTGGCGGTGGTGAAAAAGCGCCTGGAGGCAGTACTAACAGACGTTTTACATTGTAATGGTGGCGTACCAGCACAGATAGACCACCGTATGTCTTGCTGCCGGGGCCTGCGGCAATGCGCTCTGCAACTTCACGTTGATACATCAGTACCATCCCGCCGGATAGCGATAGAGAAGCCAGTTTGGCGGTTAATGGGCCACTAAGGTTATAGGGCAGATTGCCGGCAATCCATTCCGGTTGTACTTGATTTACTGTCTCTTCCAGCAGCTGCATCACATCGCCGTGAATGACAGATAAGCGATCATTTTCTTGTGCTATTTTTTGCCAACTGGCGGCGAATTGATCATCCATCTCAATGACACTCAAATGCGCGACGTGTTGCAATAACACATTGGTGATTGCGCCCGGCCCAGGCCCGATTTCAATGGCGGTAGCGCCTTTTGGCACCGCCTTGGCAATGCGGGAGATGGCATGTTGATCGTGTAAAAAATGTTGCCCAAGTGATTTTTTGGCCCGGGCTGCTGGTTGCTTGCTCATGTGCCAAGGGTAGCTGATCGAAGCCATATGCACGAGTTTGTCATTGATCTTGGCGTAGCTGGATTGCTCTACCTGTTTAATTGTTTCCAATGTGCAAACATGGCGGCCTGCCCCTGAGGGTTGCCATCTTTATCGAGCAGATTCCAGACCGTGGCGCGCTCAATAATAAAACGCCTGCCCGTTTTGGCGATGCGCACACCTGAATAGTCATCAATATAACCGTTGTCGCTGACCCGTTTTAGTAGTGCATTGCGCTCTTGTTGAACAGCTGTTTCAGCGGATAAGCGTGAAGGTAGGGCAATGAACTCCTGCCAGCTCATTTCAAACAGTGTTTGTGCTGCCAGATTAGCATAATTGATGATGGGATCAGGCTCTGTGCCGTGTGATAACAGTGCAAAGGGGGCATGGTAGAGCTGTTGTGCGGCAGCAATGGGATCACGTTCTAGTTGGCCATCATCGAGCAGAGATCGGCCTGTCCAGTGTTGCAAGCTGTCATTGAGCATACGGATATGGTCCAGCAGGAACTGATTCTGCTGACATGGTGCTGTTGATAGATCAGCGCGGGACATGATCGATCCTCTTAAGCAGCTGATGGATACCGGTTGGCAGTGCATGTTTTGCAAGGCTGTTGACCCATATACCTTCTCCAAGCGGTTGATCAGACTGAGCCTGAGCATAGAGATGCAGGCGGCGATGGGTGAGCAGGTGGATATGATCGGGTTGGTTTTCAGGGGCGAGGGAGAGTTCAGTGATTGGTGGTGTCCAAAGCCCTGCCCAAATGCCGGATGCGGGGCGCTGGGTGAGCCATATGCCTTTTGTTTGATCGAGATGCAGATCTACCTGCCAGTGCAGATCAAGCACAGCAACCTTTTTACGCGTCTCTTTCGCCGGCTCAACTTGAAAAGCGGACTTACAATACTGATGCACTGGACAGTGATCACAATCAGCTTTTCTAGCAGAGCAAAGCGTTGCGCCCAGCTCCATCATGGTTTGATTCCAGCTGGCCGGCTGGGCTGAGGTATCAATGGCCTGTTGTGCCAAGGGCCACAGTATTTTGTCTGAGGCATCGGGTAGGGCATGCCAGCGTTTGAGTACACGCTTTACATTGGCATCAAGCACCGGTGTATTGGCATCAAAACAGAAGGAGGCGATGGCACCTGCTGTAGAGCGGCCAATACCGGGCAGTGAGATGATGGTTTCAAGATCGTTGGGGAAGCTGCCTCCATGTAGCGATACAATGGCTTGGGCAGCCTGATGAATGAAGCGGGCACGACGGTAATAGCCTAACCCTTCCCAGGCTTTTAACACATCATCCAGTTCAGCGTCGGCCAGCGTTTCAATGCGAGGAAAGCACTCAAACCAAGCAGTGTAACGTGGCAATACCGTTTTCACCTGGGTTTGTTGTAACATGATTTCAGAGATCCAGATATGGTATGGCTCGCGGGTCTCGCGCCACAGCAGTTTGCGTGCATGTAGCCGGTACCAGCCCAGTAGGGCCTTACATCTGGCGGAAGACAAAACCATTCTCAACGACTTCAAAGGTCAAATAGAAGCTTACGCGATCCAGTCCCCACGAGGATGGCAAGCCTTTGAATGGCGCGGCATCTTTAATCGCTTTAATGGCACTTTCATTGATTTGAGGAATAGGGCTGGGGCGCAGGATTTCAATGCCTCCAAGCGAACCATCATGTTCAATGGTGAGTTTAATCAGAGAGCGACGCGCCTGCTCTGAAAACTTTTCATAATTGGCTTTGCCGGGACGCCATTGATCTTCCAGAGCGCGAACCAGTGATTGGGCGTAGGGAGCATACTTGGCCTGGCGGGTGTTGATCGGAATATCAGCTTCACGGTTGAGTGTCTGTTTCATGCGCCGTTCGCGTTCGAAATCTTGAGAGAGTTGCGAGAGCGCCATGGCAGATGGCATCAAGTTCGCCAAAGGCACCTGTTTGCGCGGTTTTTCGACCAGCTTTTTCTTTATTACTTTCGGTGTTTTGATCGGTTTCTGATGTTCCGTTTTTTCACTACGCTTGGTGATTACACTAGAGCGTGTCTGTTTGGGTTTTTCAGGTGCAGGCGTGGGTTGCTGTTTGACGACTTTTGGCCTTGGCGCGGGTTTCTTTTTGCTTTGTTGCGGGTTGGGTGGAACCGGCGCCTTGGCTTTTCGTGTCACCCGGTCACGGGCATTGCGGCTACTGCCTGTAGCATTTTTATTGGATAGCGTACGCGCATCCTTGTTGGCTTTTTTGCTTGGCTTTTTGTCATCATCAAGCAATGTCACATCCATAATCTGTGGCTGCTCTTTTTTTGGCAACGGTTTGTCGTGTGTTGAGGTCACTATGAGCACCGCCAACAGTAGATGGGCGGCGATTGAAGCGGCCAACGCCAACGTGAAACGTTGCTGTTGGGGCTTGAGTATGACGGCGTTAAATTTTTTCATGGGCGAGACGGCCGCAAATATACTCTGCCAATGCCCCATTAATCCAGCCACTAATGCAGGAGAGGATCAGCAATGGGGGTAGAGCGTAATAAAGGGCGCTTTGTTGAATGAACAGAGCTTCGACGGTGACAAACTGTGCCAGCATGTGTGCCAGCGCTCCGAGCAGACTAATGCCAACCAGGCTAAGACCCGGAATACAGCGCCAGGCCGCTACCATGACGAGTGTGGCACTTAAACCACCCGCCATGGCAATGATAAAGGTTGGTGTGAACAGGGTGCCGATAAAAAAACTACCGACAAGGATGCGTGCAATGGAGAGTGAGATTGCCGCCTGTGTTCCCATCATGGCTAAAGCGATCAGGGTTACTAAATTTGCTAAGCCCGGTTTGAACCATGGCCCCAGACTTGGTAAAGATGCTTCAAACACATGCAGGCCAATAGCCAGCATTAACAGGGCTAGCCAACGGGCTTTTGTTTCCAGTTCTTTTAAAGGAGGGCGTGCCAGGGAAGTCATATTGTGTGCTGTTGATTGTTTATCATTCAACAATCGCATCAAAACGGGATTCAGCACTGCCGCGCAGTGTGATCAGAATTTTATTGGGTACACAGGCAATAATATCGCCTGCATGGGCGTGTGGCCCTGATAAAACACAGTGCTGCGAAGCGCAGGGGGCAGAGGCTATGCGGGCTCCATGTTCATCAATGATGATATCGGATAGTCCCAGATCTCCTTTTACTTGCAAAGTAATGGGAGCTTCGCCCTCTTGTGGCAGAGGGTAGCTCGCCAACAGTGTGCCTCCATGATAAATCTCAGCTATGGCGGGGCCTGCTGCAATATTCGCTTGAATGACAAACCATGTGCCGACAATACTGATCAATGCGATCAATAACAGCAGCCGATCAGGCCATGTGCCTTTGAGGGCATCAAGCATGTTTTGGCGCGGCGGCGATTGCATGGTTAGGCTTGGCATGCGGCTATGCTAACCATGGAGGTAACATGAATATACTGATCACCGGTGCAAACCGTGGCCTTGGGCTCGGTTTTGCACGCCATTATCTTGCGCAGGGGCATGATGTTTGGGCTTGTTATCGAACTGACCCCGGAGCATTAGTAAAGATCGACTCTGCACATCTGCACACTGTCGTGTGGGATATCAGTAGCGATGCCGAGCCTGTTGGAACGCTGCCGGAACGTATCGATCTGTTGATCAATAATGCTGGCATCTATGGGCCGGGCAAAGATGGCCAGTCGCTTGAGAAGGTCTCATCTGTTGCCATGATGGACGTGTTTAATGTGGATTGCGTGGGCCCATTACGCGTGGTGCAAAAATTAAAAGAGAAGGTCATTGAAGCGAAAGGCACTATTGCTAATGTCAGCTCTAAAATGGGTTCCAGTGGCGATAATGGCAGTGGTGGCACCTATGCCTATCGCGCCGCTAAAGCGGCCCTGGTCATTGTATCGAAGTCAATGGCGGTGGATTTAGAGCCGTATGGTGTGCAGGTGATCACCCTGCATCCGGGCTGGGTTGAGACCGATATGACGCATCAGACCGGTCTGATTGATGTTTCCACATCGGTGAACGGCATGACACAGGTGATTGCCCATGCGCATGATTTTATGGGTGGTGAATTTATTGCGTTTGATGGTAAACTAGTGCCCTATTAATTTTTCAAAAGTTTTTTACCACTAAGGAGTTCGCATGTTAGACCCGTCAAATGTTCAGGATATTATAGATGTTTATGTTATTCCGTGGGGCATCAATATTGCCATGGCCCTTGCGATATTCTTTGTTGGTCGGTGGATTGCCGGCATCTTATTGAATGTTGTTGATAAGATGCTGAATAAAGCTGGCATGGACAAGATGCTGGTGAATTTTGTGCACTCCATTCTCAATGCACTATTGTTGCTGTTCATTATTATTGCATCGCTTGATCAGCTCGGTGTAAATACCACCTCATTCATTGCATTGATCGGTGCGGCTGGCTTGGCTGTTGGTTTGGCATTACAGGGCTCACTGCAGAATTTTGCCTCCGGTGTACTGTTGATTATCTTCCGTCCATTCAAAGTGGGGCATTTCATTGAAGCGGCAGGTGTTTCAGGCGTTGTGGAAGAGATCGGTATCTTCAGCACATGTCTGAAAACGGGCGACAACCGTGAAATTATTGTACCAAACGGCGCTATCTATGGTGGCACTATCACCAATAACTCTGCCCGCGATACCCGTCGTATCGATATGGTATTTGGTATTGGTTATGACGATGATATCAAGAAAGCCAAAGAGATTATGCAGGGCATCCTTGATGCCGATGAGCGTGTGCATAAAGAACCTGCTGTCCTTATTGCTGTTGGTGAACTGGCTGATTCCAGTGTGAATTTCAATGTGCGCCCTTGGGTCAACGCTGGTGATTACTGGGCTGTTAAGTTTGACGTCACTGAAAAAATAAAATTGGCATTTGATGATGCTGGCATCTCGATTCCATATCCACAGATGGATGTGCATGTGAATAAAACGGAGTGATGCACGCTTTGTAAGTATGGCAGGTCAGCAGGCAGGGTTTACAAGATTAAAACTGTCACTTTATGCTTTCAGCTACGCCTAATTGATTAGGTGGCTTCGGCCACCTTGTTAAAAGGAGGCTGAAATGAAAGTGAGGATGATGATTTTAAGTGCGGCTGGTATCGCTCTGGTACTAGCTGCTATGCCGGCCTATGCCGGTAATTCAACGGCAGGTACAAAAATTGGTATTTTAAGTTGCGATTCGGTTCCCGATTCGGGCGTGAATCTGCTTATCCATTCTACTGTCGACATACAATGCACGTTTAAATCCACTGATGGCAGTGGTGTTGAGCACTATATCGGAGAAACCGGCGTTGGCTTTGGCATCAATATTAATTTTGATGTGGAAAGGCATCTTCGCTTCGCTGTCTTTGCGGCGGATATGGTGAAGGGTAGCCATAAACTGGCAGGTAAATATGGCGGTGTTGGAGCATTGGCCAGTGCCGGTGTCGGTGTTGGTGCACAAGTGCTGGTGGGTGGCAGTAATTCGAGTGTTTCACTGCAACCTGTGGTTGAAGGCACGACTGGCGTCGGTGTAAATGCTGGTCTTACCTATCTGTACCTCCAGGCCACTGAATAAGCTTAGTGGTATAAAGTAGATCTAATGAAAAAGGGGGGGTGATGAAATATCATTCCCCTTCTTATTGGTTTCTATTGCTGTGATTGTTGGGATTCGGTCAATCACACTTAAATGAGCTGACTCCCAGTTCTTAGTCTTTACTGTTTAATAGGTCTAGTTGTTCCGTGTCTGTTTGAATGGGGTTTCCCTTACTTAGAAAGTCCTTAAATTCATCGGAAATACGTTCATCA
Organism: Mariprofundus sp. EBB-1; assembly: GCF_003665155.1. Lineage (GTDB taxonomy): Bacteria > Pseudomonadota > Zetaproteobacteria > Mariprofundales > Mariprofundaceae > Mariprofundus. Next base: position 46,659 of record NZ_RCFQ01000015.1, read on the forward strand.
TTTGCAACTCTATTCCAAAAGTTTTGGGCCATGTCTTTCGCCAAAGCAATAGAGCGGTCATTAAGGTTTAATCCTTTAATTGGTCGGATTGGGTCAGACCAAGCGAACTAGCTGAGATATAATAAGTATGCGTCTATATGATAGGTGATGTGGCGCTTAGAAGGGCTATTTCGGGTGTAAATCGACCTCTCTAAGGGAGGTCTGTATGCATGAGAAAATCGACACCATATCACCAAGTTCATCAATGAGGTCGATTAATTCAAAAGCCGAGCTGACATTGATTCATCTAAAACGCCTTATCTTTTGGTTCCGGTATATCAAGAAACAAATCGTATAATGGATTGTTGATATAATAGTTGAAGTTCCCAATTTTATGTTTTTGAATAAACCCTTTCTCCACTAGCAGATCAAGATAACGGGTGGCTGTTATTCGCGAGACTCTCAACTCACTTTTTACATGTTCAATCTTTGTATACGGATGCCTAAACAATAAGTTCAATAAGTCTTGGCTATAAATTTTAGGCAGCTCATTTCGAATTCGATGTTTATAGTCCAACATTAACTTTTTAATACCTTGAATTAGCCATATGGTTTGTTGCGCAGTGCTTTCGATTCCGTCTAGCATATAGAGAATCCAAGGCTCCCAATTCCCTGATATACGAGTGTCTTGAAGCAGTCGATAATATTCGGATTTACTACGAATAATATAACGGCTTAAATATAATACGGGGAGGTTCAACAAGTCTTTTAATACTAGGTACAAGATATTAATCATCCGGCCAGTACGGCCATTACCATCATAAAATGGATGAATACTTTCAAATTGAAAGTGAATAATCGCCATTTTTATTAAAGGATCGATGTCACACATTGCGTCATCATTTATAAACTGCTCCAGGTTAGACATGAGCTTCGTAATCTCATGGTGATCTTGAGGAGGGGTGTATACGACCTCACCAGTCTGTGCATTCTTAAGTTCTGTGCCGGGAAGCTTCCTAATACCCCCCTGGTTTTGCTCAAGTTCTTGATGAATTTCTAGAATAAGTCTTGTTGATAAAAGTTCGCTGCCTTCAACTAGTTCAAAGCCCTTTCGAAGCGCGAGAGCATAACGATTTACTTCTTTTGCGGCAGGGCCACCAATAAAGTCCGAAAACAGGCCTGCTTTATAAAGCTCATCATGTGTTGTGATAATATTTTCAATTTCTGAGCTATCTTTAGCCTCTTGCAGTCCAAGTGTTGTTATTAATATATCAGCGTTTGGAATGCTGGCAGCAACCCCTTTAAGTTCAGCTAAATAACGATGCGCAGATGCTGCTTTCTTCAATACAGATTTTGTTTCCACGTCTACACTTGGCGGAAGTAAATTAGGGCTAGCCACTGATATGCTCCCTCTCTTGATTGCTAAAGTAAGCTAACATCAACGTCCTCCATATATAGATAATGGTGAATATCTATGCATGATGTCCGGTCTATATATAGAAAGCAATCATTATCTATACACTGATAAGTAGTCGTGTATAGATTACTAGCATTAGTTATGCACCTCTAAGTAAGCGCATATAGCTTACTGGCTTTAATTGAGCTAAAGGGTTGATAGTCCTTAATTTTAAAAGATACAGGCCTAACGCAAAAGACCCGCGTGGCATTAAGTCACTCAGATTTATTTACATAAGAGCCTAACGCAAAAATCCCAGCTGACATTGAGTCACTGAGTTTTTTAGATAAAGGCCTAACGCAAAAAGGGAGAGTGACATTGAGTCACTGAGTTTTTTAAATAAAGGCCTAACGCAAAAAAGGGCAGTGACATTAAGTCACTACCCTTTTTATTGTTGGTACGAGGACGGGAGTCGAACCCGATTCCCAAATAATAAAAATCATGGATCAAACCGAAGAAACACTTACTCAGTCAATAAAAACAGTACAAAGCGCTCAGGTGATGAAAGAGGTAAAAAACACTCTAATTCGTCCTTATCTAGTCACAGTTTGGTTACAAACCCAAGCATCTTTAGCAGAGAGATACAAAGCATGGCAGAAAAAAATGCTAACTTGTGCTTTCGACTAATTGGCTCCAGCACATCTTCTTTAATTGCTTTTGGTCGATTGTCTGATTTATGTCAGATGCTTGGTATTCATGCTCCAGATTTATCAGATAGTATATCAGTAAATGGTGCCGTTCAGAGAATGATTAGTGAGCACTGGTGGCGCCGAGCACTTAGAAAGCTATTTGCTAGAGAGATAGAGGCAAAAGCTATCGTAGAGAACCGTGTGAACCTCTTTAAAAGCATTTATGTGTCTGATGAAGGCCTGAGTATTCATCGAGAGCAAAAACAGCGTAATCGTAAAATGCTTGAGAAAGTCATAGCCGTAAATGAAGAGGGTAAAGAACTCACTTTAGCTGAGCTTGCTGACACTTCTGTTTCTAACCCTGTTAATCGTCGCAACGAATTAATGTGTCGTATTGCTGGATTCGAGAAGTATTCACTTGAGAAAGGTCACATAGCTTTGTTTTGGACAATCACTTGCCCTAGTCGCATGCATGCATCGCTTAGTAAATCAGGCCGTTCCAATCCCAAATATGATGGAACCACTCCGGCCCAGGCACAGAAATATCTTTGTGATTTATGGGCATGTATTAGAGCTAAATTTGATCGCATGGGTATAAAACTTTATGGGTTCAGAGTGGTAGAGCCGCAACATGATGGTACCCCTCATTGGCATCTGCTCGTATTTCTTCCTGATCGTGACCAAGAACAAGCAACGAAGATTGTTAGAGCTTACTCACTCATGGAAGACGGTCACGAGTCCGGCGCAGACAAATATCGTTTCAAAGTCGAAGCTATTGATAGGAGTAAAGGAAGTGCTGCTGGTTATATTGCTAAATATATCTCTAAAAACATTGATGGACATGAAGTTGAAAAAGACCTTTATGGTAACGATGCAAAAAATAGCTCAGAGCGTGTTACTGCTTGGGCTTCTATTTGGAATATTCGTCAGTTTCAACAGGTCGGTGGGCCTTCGGTTTCTGTTTGGCGTGAACTAAGACGTGTTCGAGAACCATCTGTAAATGATCCTAAATTAGGTGATGCATGGTTGGCAGCTAATTCCGGTGATTGGTGTGCCTTCATTCATGCAATGGGTGGACTTGAATGCTCTCGTAAAGACCAGACAGTGAATCTTTCAAAAGAGTGGAGTGATGATGAAAACCAATATGGTGATCCTTTGGGGTGGTTAGTTAATGGAGTTGAATCATCTAGAGAGTATCTATGCACACGATTACACGATTGGAAAATTGAATTACGTTCTACTTCAAAGGCCGATGAGCTGCAGTGCGCAGAGCACGCTACGCGCGCGCATAGCACGGCTGCGCAGCGGCCGCCTTGGAGTCCTGTCAATAACTGTACGGGTGCATTACAGAGTACATCTAATAGGCCACCGCCCATCTGATAAATCAAGAGGAGAGCTGATAATGAGAAGCAATAAATATGTTAAATTATCTATTCCATTAAACCTTAAAGAAAAGGTTGCTATGGAAGCAGGAAACAAAGGTATGAATACATCTTCATTTGTTCGTTTTAAGCTATTTGAAGCGATTGTTAATAATGATGTGATGGATTCTATTCCTACGATGAAATGTAATGTGTATCTTAAGTTTAGAGCTCCGGTTGAGTTAATGAATCATGTTGAACAACAGGCGATAACGTCGAATGTAACTGTTAGTGCTTATATCCGGTCTTTGCTTTTTAATGCTGTCATTGGAAAGGAAATAGAATCACGTTATCCATAGAATTATGCACAGGGTCGTGCCGGGTTTTATCCACAACAAAAAACGATCCCTGATTAAATCAGGTGTTTTTGTTGTGGGTGAAATTGGGTGCGAATCGCATAGCGATACTGTGTGAAATTTTGTGGGTAACCACATTGAAGAGTGTTGGAGTTGGAAGCTTATCGTTGCAATATAGCGACCGGCTGATTTCGGCCAAAACAGGACGTTCGGAAACGTTCTTTTGACGCCGCGCTTTGTTAGAGATCATTTTCGATAGTTTCTCGAGGTTTAAGAATTTTAGCATCAAAACCTTCCGTATCTTGATCAACTACAGCTGTACCAAAGAAGTACTCTGGATTATACCAGCGCCGATGCTTTGAAACCCCATCGAGGACAAACCGGTAACTAAGCTGTCGATTAATATCGGCCACTGCATTAGAGAACATATCTGTCGTTGGCATCCAGTCGTACAGGTAGCGACATTCATCGAGTATTAACATATCCATAAACATCGGTGTGTCTTTGGCCTTGTAGTTCCAGCGTTTTGTTTCGCTGATATTTACATGATAAGGAGTGGCTACCTGCCGAAACAACGCTTCAAATATTGGATGAAATAATACGAGGTCACAAAACTGATGGAAGGCCCAGATGTTGTGGTTTCTATATAGTTCTTTTATCTTTTCAGACCAGAATTCTTCTTGCCCGCTTCCTTCTGACAACAAGTAAGATATTAATAAATGAGTATTAATCAGTTCTTTCTTGCTGCCACCAACATCTAGTTGAGATAAAAACTGCTCAGTAAATTTATAAAACTCATCATCCTCAAAAATAAACTGAGGATAATTTGAATCTCTCGCATTTAACTCTTTGTCTAATGATGCAAGAGTCCATAAGGTAGGATGCTGCCCAGAATCAACAATTACGTCCCCTCCACCACCTTCATCCTCGTCATTAAAATGAAAAAAACTACGCTTTATCGTATTTAGAATACTCCCTTCATTTCCACTAAAAAATTTCTTATAGAGAAAGTTGTTTTTAGGAAATCTATTGTACGTTGAGATTAAACTGGCATGATCTATTAAAAGACGAGTAACAAATTGCCCATAATAATATTCCAAGTCACTTGATACAGTTTCATGCCATTCTTCTGGAGATAAACTGCGCGCTACGGGTCCCTCACTAAATCCACTTTCAGATTGTTTGTCTTCTAGAAAATCTTTGGGGTAAAGGTAGCATGAGACTAGCTTTGCTAGTAATGACCGGCCAGCTTCATCCTGCTCCTCCAAAGGTAGTGAAAAGTTTGTGATTAAGACGCCTGGTGAATTAAGGGCATGTTTAGCAAGTATTCTTGTTAGAGCACTTAAGGTTTTCTGCTTCTTATTTCTACTAGGAAGGGGGCCGCAAAAATCAAGGTATATAATATCAAACCGTTGAGGTGAAGCATCAATGAACGTGTCAAGGCCACCATTGATTATCTTGATAAATGGAAATTCTGAATTTAATGCAGAAACAACTGCATCTGAATAGGTGGAGTTTTCCGATTCAAATGCCCAAATATTCTCAGGAAGAACGCCAGCCTGACAGAATATCCTTAAGTCATTTTCTGGGTTAGGGCCCGACAAATATGCGATTTTTAAATTGGCTGGTGTTCTGGATTGTACGATGGAGTCGTAAAAATATTCCCATCTTTCTATAGTTTCATCGGTAAGCTGTTTCGCTATTTTTACATCATACGGATTATCACCAGATGTAATATGATCTCTGACATCACGGACATAAGTGCGTCGCGCAAGAGTTGATACAGAACGGTTTTTAGTCAGGGCTTTTATTGCATTGTCTATTACAAGTGCCCTTGCTTTATTTTTTTCAGGTTCAGAGTAAGAACTCATTTTGTACCTCTAACTAAGGTAATATGAGTAACAGTCATTCCACATATTACGCCCCTATAGTTGAACATAAATCACACTATATCTCATATTAAAGAGGAAGTGAGAAACTTTATGACTCAACTCTACACATTCAGCCTTAATGATGATTAAGGTAAATGTTATTAAGTTGACTGTCCATTTATGGCCGAAATCAGCCTGTCGCCTCATTGCAACAGCCTACTGGTATAGTGCAATCAGCTGTTAATTTCATTGTAAACTTTAGTTTTTTATTGTCGGGCGTTGAGAGTGCTATTATTTAAGTGCATGCTTCCATGTATGGAACGAACCCCGACCCCAGTTACGGCAAAAGAAGCCAAAGAGCTTATTGATTTAATTAATGAGGCAACACTCAATTTTCGCGGTAATTTGAATCATTTGCATACTGCTATTGGAGTTTTACTTGTAGGGCGCGAATTAGGGTGGAAGCCTTTGCTTTTGATTCACGACAAAAAAACTATACGTCGCTGTGAGGAAATTCTTGGCGTTGAGTTTAGAAAGGTTTTGCCGGAAGTTGGAAATAACGCAGATAAGTCAATTGCTTGGAAGCTAGCGCAGAAGGTTACTTCATTCTGGAAAGCTGTTCGTGGAGAAATTAAAGGTGTTCGTAGTCCTGAAATAGATTAACTGTGGCGATATATCACACCTCTACAAGAGGGGGTGTGTTGCACCTCCATTGGTGGAGGTATAGCGTACCCCTCCAGTAGGCCGCACTTGGCCACGGAGGTGTTTATGTTAAAAATCGAAGGGCGGCTTTCAAAAGAGCAATTAATTCAACTGAAAAGCATGCAGCCAAAGAAAAAATGCAAGGAATGTAAAGGCCACCTTTTACACGTTCCTTTTTTTGCGTGGCCAGAATATGTCTATGACGGATTTCCTCAAGTCGTTCCCGTATTTTTCAGTGTTTGCACGCGTTGCAAGTCTTTCCAAGTAGATGCAATGAAAGCGGATTTGGATGAAATTGAATCGTGCCCCGTCTGCAGTCCTGACTTTAGTTCGGTTCAACACTAATGAAATACGTTCGTGCTATAAAACTCGCTGAAGTGACCGGTTTAACGGTTGCTGCAATTAATGCGATGAGATATCAAGGGAAGTTACTAAAGGATATTCATTGGTTTAAGCGTTCTGCACGAACTGTTTGGTACGATTATCCAGCTGTTATGCGTTATGTTAAAGGCGATACTCAATGAGTGTTCGCCCAAGAGGAAAAAGCATACAAATCGATTTTTATTATCGGAATGTTCGCTGCCTAGAAACATTGAAGCTTTCTCCAACCAAAGCAAATATTCGATATGCTGAAAATAAGTTATCAATCATTAAACATGAGATAGCGACCAATTCTTTTGAATACCGTGCTCATTTCCCTAATAGTAAAACTCATAGTTCAATGATCTTTGGTAATTCCTTGGCTGGAAATATGACTGTTGAAATGGCACTGCAAAATTATTTCAACGCCAATAAAAAAGGATGGAAAAAATCAACCGAAGAAACAAACCTTCAGGCTATAGAGGGGCATCTTATCCAGGCATTTAAAGATGTGCGTTTGATTGATATTAATGTCGGTATGATTCGACAGTGGATGTCTTCATTAAGTTGTTCACCAAAACGGATTAATAATATTCTGATTCCACTGCGCGGCATGTTGAAAGACGCACATGCTGATGGCCTTATTGAACAAAACCCAATGGATCGCATTCGAAATTACAAAACTAGAAGTAGGGAGCCACAACCATTTAGTCTTGAGGAACAGAAGAAAATATTGAATGTGCTCCATGACCAAACTCGGAATCTAATCCAGTTCGCATTTTATACAGGGTTAAGGACTGGGGAGTTAATTGCTCTTCGCTGGTCTGACATTGATTTTGATAATAATTTGGTTCGGGTGAGGCGCTCTATTAGTAGGAAAGAAGAATCAACTACAAAAACAGCCGCTGGTGAGCGTGATGTGGTTTTATTTGAGGCTGCTTTAGAAGCTTTGAACGGTCAGAAATTATTTACGTATAAATTATCAAACCGTATTTTTCATAATCCAATCACAAAAAAAGAATGGGCTAGTTGTGATGCTATATGGCGCCACTGGCAAGCAGCATTTAAGAAATTAGATATTCAATATCGAGAGCCATACCAGACACGACATACCTATGCTTCATCACTTTTATCTGCAGGAGAGCATCCATCATGGATATCTAGGCAGATGGGTCACACTGATCCGAGCGTATTATTTAAGAAGTATGCTCGTTGGATGCCAGAGATGTATCCACATGCTGGAGACAAAATTAGAGCTGTTTGGTTACAGAATGGTAACTGAGTCAAAATCAGAAAATGAAAAAGCCCCGATAAATCAGGGCTTTATGCATGGTACCGAGGACGGGAGTCGAACCCGTACAGTATTGCTACCGAGGGATTTTAAGTCCCTTGTGTCTACCAGTTCCACCACCTCGGCATAGGTAGGTATGCACGTTAAGCGGGCGGAATCATGCCAAAACAGCAGAATTCCGCAAGAAGCTTAGTCATCATCGGTCAGGCGAGCCAGGATCTGACCACGAACCGGATCGGTGGATTCTATCACTACATCCAGTGTCTCACCCAGATGATAGGCATGGCCGCTATGCTTGGAAGCAAGGGTATGGCCCATTTCATCCAGAATAAACGCACCTGTCAAATCATCCACATCCAGTGATGCTTCAGCCATTGTGCCTTCCAGTTCAAAGAAGATGCGACGTTTAGTTAAGCCCGAAATACGCGCGCTCATGGTTTTGCCAACATCTTTAGCATGAAACAGGGCCGCCAACATCGCTTGAGTATCCCACTCGCCGCGCTGCTGTTTGCGTTCCTGGGTTGATGTCTGCGAACCAATTTCGGCCAGCGTATTTTCATGCTGTACCTTATTCGGGTCCTGGCCTTTGATCAGCGCTTTTAGACGACGATGCACAATCAGATCGGCATAACGGCGAATTGGACTGGTGAAATGCGCATAAGATTCATACGCCAGACCGAAGTGCCCTTCGTTATTGGGCGTGTATTGTGCCCGCTGCATGGAGCGCAGCACCATGCGATGCAATACATGTGCGAACGGTTTACCTGCAGATTTCGACAACACATGCTGCACTGCACCCGGTTTAACCTTGCCATCTTTATCCTTGGCCTTGGGCAGAACGACAAACAAGCCGAACGGGGCCAGATAATCATTGAGTTTTTCAATGGCTTCACGTTCTGGTGCTGCATGCACACGGTATAATGTCGGGCAATGATGTGATTCCATATATTCAGCTACGGCCGTATTGGCAGAGAGCATCATCTCTTCAATGAGTCGGTGAGCAATGTTGCGATCAGAGGCAGTCATATCGACGACGACATCATTTTCAAGCTTGGCGCGTACTTCCGGCATATCAAGGTCGAGTGCGCCACGTCTTTCACGTCTGATCAGCAGTTTTCGGAACAGGCGTGCCGCATCATCAAGCATATCGCGGATGCCTGCTTCTTCAACGCTACTTTCATCACCATCTTCCAGCCATTTTGCAACCTGTGTATAGGTTAAACGTGCCTGTGAATGAATGACTGCGTTATAGATATGAATAGAGCGGCGTGTGCCATTGGCATCAAAACGCATCCGTACGGTCATGGCCAGGCGCGCTACGTTTGGATTCAGAGAGCAGAGGCCATTGGATAGTTTTTCGGGCAACATTGGAATCACACGATCAGGGAAATAGAAGGAGTTACTGCGTTCCAGCGCTTCTTCATCCAAGGCAGAACGTGGTTTAACATAATGTGCTACATCGGCAATAGCCACCCAGGTTTCAAAACCTTCGCCGCGTGGCAATACACAAATGGCATCATCAAAATCACGCGCATCTTCGCCATCAATGGTAACAAACGGCAGATGTCTTAAGTCTTTGCGCTCTTCAATATCTTTTTCAGCCACTTCATCTGAGAAAGCGTTGGCCTCAGCGACGACCTTGGCCGGGAATTCATTTGTTAATCCAAGCTCGGCAACGATCAGGTCGATCAGACGGGAAGGTGAAAGGTTATCACCGAGTACCTCCTGCACGCGTCCGCGTAGAGGGCCGGAGCCGCGAGATATGTCGATGCGCACCCAGTCGCCATCAGTGGCGCCGTTGCAGTCTTTATGGGCAATGAGAATATTTTGCAAAATTTTACGGGAGCGCGGTTTTACCAACGCATTATTGCCTTGAATCAGGAATTGGCCAACCAGTATAGATGATGCATGTTCAACAATGCGTACTACTTCAGCAGATTCTCGACCGCGATTACGCACCGCACGCACCTCTACAGTGTCGCCATGCATCAAACCGTTCATCTGTTCATGCGGCAGAAAAAAACCTTTTTCTACGCCAACAACATCAACAAAACCGAAACCATCGGGATGGGCGGAGACAATGCCTGTCCATGTTTGTTGGTCTTTTTTGCTTACGGTTGCCCAGGGAGATTTACCACCTGCTTTCCGCTTTTGACGGCTAGGGCGCTCAGAGGTTTTGTCCCATGCACTATTGCCACGCGATTTTTTTGCAGCGCTTTTATTGCCGGACTGTTCGTCGGCATCCCGCTTTTTGTCAGACTTTTTTGGCCACTTGTTGCCTGACCGTGCGTCCGGGGTCTGTTTTTTTCCCGATCTTTTTGGCCATTTATTGCCTGAATCTGTTTCGTTTTTCTTTCTTGACACTATGTTGCTCCATCCTATGATTGCGCGCCTTCGTGGACCCGCAGTGCGGGACACTATAGGCCGAGGTGGCGGAATTGGTAGACGCGCTAGCTTCAGGTGCTAGTTTCCTCTTGGAAGTGCTGGTTCGAGTCCAGTTCTCGGTACCATTTAGTAATATCATATAATAGCAGAAAGACGCGAAAGCCCTTGGAAACAGGGGCTTTTTTCTTGTGGGGTTGTCGCATAGGTGCCATACTGACGCAATGAAGCGCATGATTTACAGGGGTATATTCCGTGGTACGGCAAGTCGTACCCCACCGCAGATCTCAAACGTACCCCAGTTTGTACCCCAGCATTTGCGCTCATTTGAGGTGTGAAATGGCTCTAACAGATGTTCAAATCCGTAAAACAGCATGCCCAACGGATAAAGCGCAGATCAAAAAGTATGATGCAGATGGTCTATTTATGGCTTTTAAGCGTTCTGGTAAGAAAGTATGGCGGTACAGATTCACTCTGGCAGGGAAGGAAAAGCTTTTAACGCTTGGTGACTATCCGGCACTAACATTAAAAGAAGCTCGCAAGATAGTGGGCGAATTTAACCTAGAGGTTATGCGCGGCGTTGACCCAGCCATAGCAAGAGCCAAAAAAAAGCAGAAAGATGATGATTGCAAACCAACCTTTGAACCAGTTGCACGCGAATGGATGGAACAAGTTAGCCGTGATTGGGTAGATAAGTCAGCTCAGAAGCTCACCACATGGATGGAGGTTGATGTTTTCCCTTATATGGGTGGCATGACCTTTGAGGAAATAGAAGCGCCTGATGTGTTGCTTATTCTTCGTCGTGTATATGCAGCCGGACATGAATATAAGCTGCGCAAGCTTCATTCATACTTTAGCAGGATCTTCTCTTTCGCCATATCTCACGGTAAAGCCAAACGTAATCCAGCCAAAGATATTGTAATGCGTGACCTGTTCGGAAAGGTGAACAGTGAACATAGACCAGCATTCACCACTGCGACAGATGCAGGCAAGTTGATGCGGATGATTGAAGGGTATGAAGGTAGCCACCTGACACGCGATGCGTTGAAGCTGATGGCGCTGATGTTCACAAGGCCAGGCGAATTGCGGCAGATGAAGTGGAAAGAGATTGATTTCAAAGCTAAGCAATGGCGCTACTTTGTGAGCAAGACCAGCGTTGAACATATTGTACCGCTATCAGAGCAGGCGTTAGCAATACTGGAAGGGCTAAAGCCTATATCCAGTCATCTTGAGTATGTCTTTATAGGTGCAAGATCAGTTCACCGACCAATGAGCAACAACACCATGAATGCAGCTTTAAGAAGCATGGGCATTGATACCAAGACAGAGCATTGCTCGCATGGCTTCCGCGCTATGGCGCGCACCCTGTTGGCTGAAAAGGGTTGGAATACTGATTTTATTGAACGCCAGCTTTGTCATAAAGAACGCGATGCAACAGTAGAAGCCTATGCCCGCGCAAAGTATTTGGATGACCGTTGCTTGATGATGCAAGACTGGGCTGATTATCTGGATGCATTGCGTGATGGTGCGCAGGTGATACCCTTTAAGCGTTCAGCCTGACCAGTTGGCAGGGCGGATAGGCAGGGCTTGATCACCCTGCCGAACAGGTTGCACACCCCTTCCGTCCAGCCTCTCTACTTTGAGACAAAATCGTGTGCAGAAGAGGTGTGTTGTGGACATAGATAAAAGCATGAACGCCATTGAAATAATTAAAGCGAGAAGCCCGAAAATAGGGCCTGTGGAGATTGATTCTACAGCTATAGCGATTCTTGAGAAATATGTTGGGGCCTCCCATATTAACGATGGCGATTGGCCCGAGCTTTGTTATGATAATGGTGAAGAAAAAAGCTATCTTCGCATACTCTTGGATTATTGGGCTGACGCATACTCATTCCCTATAGATGCAAACTTATGTGATGTTTTTGAAGATTTTGACAAATACATAGAGGGTGAAGCTTCCCTGCAACACGCCATGCTATATAATCTTCCTATTCCAGATGATGTTTTGAAAGTTCATTTTCACAAGCTAATAGAATATGAAAAAGATGAGGCCGATAGTGAGGATATAATTCGCTTGCTAAGGTTTCTTGATATGGCAATTCAGGAAGGGCTTTTTGATAGTAAGGCGCCAGAAATATTCGTTAAGAAAATATTTGCAGAGCATGGGGCACGAGGTGGAAAATTACACCACGCCGATGATCGCCAAGCATTCAAAAGCGATTATCGAGATGAGAGAGGTGATGAACCTGACCATTCACCTACCCGCCCCAGTATTTGCACATCACTAAAGCCACATTATCCAAGCGTTGCTGATTCAACAATGTTAAAATGGGCAAAGGAGGCCGACAAAGAAGATGGCTTTAATCGCAAAAGTGGCAGACCTAAAAAGGGGGAGTGAACCCTGCATAATAGGGTATTAGACCCTGTAAAATAAGTCATTTATCCCAGTTCAGCCATTTATTAAAACCTTCCAGAAAGCCCCAAGCTTCGCATATCACCGCAACAAGCGGACATGTGAGGCATATCATGCAATATAATCGAGCAAGACAAGTAGCATCCAGACTAGATATTTCAGAATCGACAGTTTGGAGATGGGCAAAAGCAGGTAAACTACCCAAGCCGATAAAGTTATCCAATAGAGTGACTGTATTTAATTCAGAGGAAGTTGATGCAGCAATCGAAGCGTTAGGTGGTGCTGTATGACTACTCAAATAGAAAAGGCCACCCCCACGGCGGCCAATCCCAAAGCAAGCAGCCTGAAAGATACCAGCACAGCAGCACAATGTATGCGCTTAAAAGCAGCATTGAAGGTTCACCCCATGAACACAAACGAAATCAGGCATGGTCTGGATATTATGGAGGTTGCCGCACGCATTTGGGATTTACGCAATAAGTACGGCTGTGATATTCATACTCAGATGATTGAGGTGGAAAACGATATTGGTGTTAAACATAAAATAGCATTGTACAGCCTAATCAGCGAAGCAATGAAATGAACACCAAAAGAATGCATAAAAGCAAATCAACCACTGACAGAGCAAGACTTCACCTTCTAGGTGTTTGCCTGATTGATTCAGTCTATGCCTGCCATATCCCTGCAACCGTTCACCTATCTGAGTATGGAGCTATGACCATCATGCTAATTCAGCGTGGTTTGGGGCTAAATGCAATCACACGGCACTTGGAAGCTGTAGGTATTACCGGACCAACCAGCTCTTGGTAAGTGCCTTAGCTTCGATCCCTGATAATGCTAACTATGGGAATATTTTCTGGCAGTCAGTAAGCGTGCTAGCAGAAGGTGTGGCAAGGTGACTGATCATAGAAATATGAAGCGGCGGAAGTGTCCGCCATTTGTACGGCTGGATCGTGCAATGGTGGACTCTGACGCATTCAATGACTTGCGGCCTACATCGCTAGTGGTTCTGGTTTCCATCCTTCGCAGGCATAACGGATTTAACGGCACAAAAGATGATCCAATCATATGCCCATATTCAGCTATGAAAGGCGGCATATCCACGGCAACAATTGCAAAGGGTATTCGTGATCTTGAAGAACATGGTTTCATTAAGCGCATTCGATATGGCGGATTGATGAAGCAGCCCAACACATATGAGTTGCTGTTTACTTGGCATCAGTGGAAGCCGGATAAAAATGAAAGGAAACTTCAAAAAATAAAGCGATCAGGTTTAAAAAGTGAAGCTATGGGGGTGTTGCCATGATGCCCTCAGCTTTAATAAATAAACCTGTTAGACGATTTTCACCATTTCTACAGCTTCAAAAACTAAAGACATCTTATATCTACCATACGCACAGTGCAGGTAGGGGGTGTTTAGTCTCTACAAGCATCAGCAGAAAGACCGTTGGGGTAATGAATCTTTTATGCATGCAAAATGAGTATTCACAGGCATCAGCCTTACATGATAATAAAACATTAACTTTACTAATGATTTGTGAAAAGAATTTTCAGGAGGCTGAAAAATGGGTGGCTATATGAGTGGTAGAAGTGGCTGGCGTAGGAAGGCTGAAAGTCAGCATGCCGTTGATATTCAATGGATGAAGCGCAAAGGCTGGCTGTATGATGGATGCGCCGGATCTCTACGATGGAGCTGCAGGGGTGAAGAAACAGGGAGTATTAGGTATCGCGTAACTGACGAAGCCCTTACCCTAATTTACAGGCATCGCGACAATGGCGGCGAATGGGAGCCTGTAGAGGCGAAAATTATCCTGACGCATACCCCCTGCAATTATGGCGGTAAACGTGTTTGGATGCTCTGCCCTCATTGCCACCGAAGATGCTCCAAGGTTTATATTGCTGGAAAATATCCGGCCTGTCGAAAGTGTTACAACCTGGCTTATTACTCCGAAGCTGAAACCCGCATGGATCGTGCAATGCGTCAGGCACGCAAGGCACAGGCGAAGCTAGGCTATGATGGTGGTGATATGTCTGAATGGCTACCTAAGCCCAAGGGCATGCACTGGAAGACATACTATAAGCTGAAACGGAAAGTAGATTATGGAAATGATATGTTTTGCTCAGAAA
>NZ_RCFQ01000016.1 GCF_003665155.1 Mariprofundus sp. EBB-1
TTGCCGAGTAGATTTCTTATAAGTCCGACAGACTCCTAGGTAGTGAATATATCCATAGCGACCATCCATAGCATGCGAGATGGCTGTAACGTGGTAAACTCTGCCTCATGAAATCTATTCATTATCTGCTTTTTGCCCTGCTCACTATTGCATGCGGCAACATTCATATGGCGTATGCCAATAGTAGTCATAGCTTAAAAGTCACCGCCAGCGCCTACAATTCGGTGCGTTCGCAAACACAGGGGAATCCTGCCATCGGTGCATGGGGAGACCGACTTAAACCCGGCATGAAAGTTATCGCTGTATCCCGTGATCTGCTGCGCATGGGATTGAAACACAACACACGCGTTAAAATCGATGGTCTGCCCGGTATATATCTGGTCAAAGACAAGATGAATAAACGCTGGAGACGGAAAATTGATATTTACATGGGGCGTGATGTCAAATCGGCCCGGCGCTGGGGCAAGCGAAAAGTCACCATCAGATGGTGATGTTCATGTTGGCCGCGATGGTGTTAGCCAGTACCGTTGCTTTTGCAGCACCTGATGCTGCAGAACTTAATGCACCCCACCTGACAACGACACAAGCTGATCAGGTCTGTTTCAAGGCCACTATTCACGGTCAGGACCTGCATCTGGATGCCTCATGCACTACCATGCAAACGACCAACTACCATTGGCTACTCGGGGATGGTTCAAGCAGAAAGGGACAGAAGCTAAAGTATCGTTACAACAAGGCTGGAGATTACCAAATTACTCTGACAGCCACAGGTAAGGGTGGAAAGGGTGTGGCCGTAGGAGCGATGAGGGTTGTGAACGATCATATTTTGAAGGTGATTGGTAAAAAGAAACTGTCTCCTGAAAGAACGCATGTAGTGAATCCTTATGATGGTGCTGATACATATATTAATCCCGATTATGCGCGATTAATTGAGACTTCAATCAAGCAGGTGGATAAGCCCGAATTAATAGCGCGCATGCGCAGTATGCAACAGATTGCTACTGCGATCTGGCTGGACAGAATTCCTGCGATTTATGGTGGTAAGGAGAATAATGGCCGCAGCAGTCTGGAGCAGCATCTGATCAGGGCTTTGGCACAGCAGCGAGAAGGTGTTCCTATGCTGGTCGAGCTGGTTCTCTATAATCTACCCAACCGTGATTGCGCAGCGCTAAGTTCGAATGGTACACTGGATTTCCGTAGTGGTGGCCTGGAAACCTATAAAAAAGAGTATATTGATGTAATTGCCAATGTAATCGAAGATCCTCGTTTTGCTTCATTGCGTTTTGTGCTTATTTTAGAACCTGATTCACTTCCCAATATGATTACTAATTTATGGCACCCAGAGTGTGCATTCGCCCATAAAAACAATGTTTATCTGATCGGTAATCAATATGCGATTCAGCGTATGAGTAAAGCGGTTAACACTTATCTCTATATGGATATTGGCCACTCCGGCTGGCTTGGCTGGGAAGAAAACCTGAAGGGTACGGTAGCGTATTATACGAAAGTGGTTGCTGGCGCAGACAGTGATTCCGGTATGCGTGCAGTGGATGGGTTTATTACCAATACCTCCAATTTTACGCCCACGGAAGAACAGTTTCTCACTGATCCTAACCAGCAGGTGAACGGAGAAGTCGTAAAATCGGCAGAATTCTATGGTTGGAATCCGAATTTCGATGAGAAAGATTATATAGAAATATTGCATGCAAAGTTCATCGAGAGTGGTTTTTCTAAGGATATGAAGTTTTTGATTGATACATCCCGCAATGGATGGGGTGGGGATAAACGGCCTAAAGCCAGCTCCGGGTCAGATACGGTAAACCACTATGTGGATCAGTCACGATTGGATCATCGTTTTCATCGGGGTAATTGGTGTAACCCGATCAATACAGGTTTAGGGGCGCGTCCGATCACACAACCTTATGGCGCGGCCCATCCCATTGCCGCCTTTATCTGGGCTAAGCCACCGGGAGAATCAGATGGCATCAGTGATCCGAATCAGGCTGAGGCCGATGGAGAGGGAAAACGCTTTGATAAAATGTGTGATCCGAATTATGTAGGGGATTTTGGCCCGACACCATCTGGAAAACCAACCGGGGCGATGGCCAGTGCACCAGCTTCAGGACACTGGTTTCATGAACAGTTTATGATGCTGATCAAGAATGCTTATCCAGCGGTGGAGGAGTCCGGGCAGATAGGCAAGCCTGTATATCTCGATATTCCCATCAACGATACCAAGACCTTTAGAAGTGTTGATCTTCAGTGAGCTGTTTTTATGTTCAATGAATAAGTGGAACCCTTAGGGATGCTCTGTGATGCCGAGGGCTAGAATACAGGGGCTCCCCACGTGTTCACATCAACAAGGAAGTGCTCACCTTAATGATCAGGTTTATTCGTCGGCAACCGCTGTTTTAATCTTTTCTAAGTGCGTTTCAACCAACATCAGGATACTTTGACACTTCTCTTCATCCAACAGACCAAGCCCATAGTGGGCAATGATATAACACAATGAAAATGCGATGACGGGATCATTCATGTTTCTGTTACCGGCCTCCACATTGGCCATGTAACTGCCCATTGCCGCATCTTTTGCTCTTGTGCGGGATTCCTGTGAACTCAGCAGGTCACGGAACTTCAGACATACCAGTGGTGCCATATGAAACAGATCGGCATCTGAGATGTTTTTTCCTGCCGCTTCAGCAAAAGGAATGGCTGCTTTTGCATCCTTGTATGCATCAATGATTTCAATGATCCAGCCTTCATTGGTTGTAGATATTGGTTTGGGGTATGTCATGTGTGGTTTCCTTAAAACAGTGCGTTGCCCGCACTATAAACGAACTGAATATGATGCGTAACTTATGTTTACGCTTTGCCAGGGCAATCGCATTAAAATATTTATGAAAAACGTATACCGCTAAGTACGCAAAGCAAAACCATACATAGTATTAGAAGCGCTTTGTCTTATATTAATATATCAGCTTGGGAATACTGTTTAGTTGGTCAAAGGCTCTCAAGAGCTGTTTACCGCTATTTACCCCAGGGAGTTCTCTTCCCTGGGGGATCATTCTTTCGGGCTGGTCCATATCGTCTTTTTGATGATCAGGCGTCCTAGCATGCTGACATGAATAGCTATCGCAGTGAATAACGCCCCAACGGTGACCGAAAAGGTGGTTATTGTATTCCAATCCATCGGTGATACGCCCACAAAATGCCGGGATATTTCACCAGCAATGGCTGGGAATATGATCACTGCAGACAGCGGTAGAAGGTAAATGGATGCCTTTCTTTTATGTTCGGGTTTGATCTCATAGCGCTGAATGGGATGACCATTTTTGTTGAGCTGGTAATGGTAGTTGTAACTACGGTCTGCCGGACGATCCTGAATTAGCGTGTAATCATTGCCATTAAATTCAAAATTGTAGGAAAATCCTGGCGTTGGGTTGTGCTCTTCAGAGACAATTACCCCATCGAATGCGACAGTTTCTCGGCCGGAGAAGGGATGGTAGCAGAGTTCAAGGTCAAGATTCTCATCCTGAAATCGGTATGTGTTGCTACTTGTTAATGATAACTGATGATTGGTCATGTTATGCACCTCCATTTAAACGGCGATGCTGACAACGCAGCTAGTCTAAAATATGACCTATCTCACAGTTTTAGAATGGGATGTGAACGAGAGATCACCATAATAGGTGGTGGCTTTTTGTCCGGAGTTATCACTATCGGTCATGATAGCAATAGCATCTATAAAGCGAATGTCTTTACCTGTGAACTTCCGTAGGTCTTCACGTACATTGCGGCTGTAGTGTTGCCATTGATTGATTCCCGAACGCCCTGATTCAACTGCAATCATCGTGGCATTAGAAGTGAAGGGATTGGGCCAGACTGCACCTGTAGCTTGAGAAGAAGACCATACATAGTTCAGAGCCTTGGTATTCCAGAAGAAGAGACCGCCATCCACAACGATATAAAGACGTGCTACGAAATCATCTCCGCGCTTTTCGGTCTCATTGAGGTTTGAATACAACTGTTCAGTCTTCCATGCCCAGTTGATCCAGGGGGTCTGTTCAAGATCGATATGAATTTTACGGAACAATCCAGATGCTGCGGCATGACTGCTTGCTTTGAGCACTTTGCCATAGGAGGAATCCGTGACCAGGGTGTATTCTGTGTCGCCTGTAAAAGATCTGTTTTCCCAGCCTTCAATGTTTCCTTGTGAAAACAGCCCGATTTGCAGTTGATGGCTTTCAATGACTGCTGCTGAGCTAACAGCGAATGCTGAAAATAGTACAGGGCTTATGCTTAACAGGAATAATCTGATAACGCTCTTCCAATATTGAAGATAAGGCATCTTTTCTCCCTGGTGCATTCGTGTATTTCGCTGACTTGCTTCATGTTGCAAGTGTGAGATTGAATGCGTTGACATGGAAACGGTGCGTTCATTCAAAGTGATTGCGACGTCAGTAGAGCAATCATATAAACTGCTCTACCGACATCTGAATCCATTACAAGATATAACGGGAAAGATCCTCATCTTCACAGATTTCACCGAGTTGATCGCGTACATACTTAGCATCAACGTTTACTTTTGCGCCATTGCTATCGGAAGCTTCAAAGCTGATCTCTTCGAGCACGCGCTCAAGCAGTGTGTGCAGACGGCGGGCACCTATATTCTCAGTTTTGTCATTCACCAATACAGCGATGCGCGCAAGTTCGGCAATGCCTTCATCATCAAATACGATACTCACATTCTCAGTGTTGAGCAGTGCGACATATTGACGGGTAAGTGAAGCTTCAGGCTCAACCAGAATACGACGGAACTCTTCTTCTCCGAGCGCCGACAGATTCACACGGATCGGGAAACGCCCCTGCAACTCAGGAATGAGGTCGGATGGTTTGGAGAGATGAAATGCACCGGATGCAATAAACAGAATATGATCGGTTTTGATATGACCATAACGTGTATTGACCGTAGTGCCTTCCACCAGTGGTAACAGATCACGCTGCACACCTTCGCGGGACACTTCGCCACCGGATGAGGTGCCGCTACGATGGGTGATTTTGTCCATCTCATCAAGGAATACGATACCATCATTTTCAGCCCGTTTAATGGCTTCATCTTTGATGGCGTCCTGATCAAGCAAACGGTCAGCTTCCTGTTGCTGAATGATTTTCAACGCATCGGCCACATCCATGCGTTTGGGCTTCTGTTTTTTGCCCATCATATTGCCCAGCATATCTTGCAGATCCATGCCGTCACCGCCCTGTCCTCCGGAAATGAATTGCATCATTGGAGCTTCCTGGGACTGTTCGACTTCAATTTCTACCTGACGTTTATTCAGTTCACCCAGGCGCAGTTTGTGGCGCATTTTTTCACGGGATTCGTTGGATGCACTATTGCTGTCGTTGCTTTGCGGGCCGGAATTGACCGGATGCGGAATAAGGATATCGAGCAGGCGATCTTCAGCCACCTTTTCAGCCTTGGTTTGTACGCGTGTGAGATGTTCTTCACGCACGATTTTGATGGCTGTATCCACCAGATCGCGAATGATCGTTTCAACATCACGACCGACATAGCCGACTTCGGTGAATTTGGTTGCTTCAATTTTGATAAAAGGAGCATTGGCCAATCGCGCCAGTCGGCGGGCAATTTCAGTTTTACCTACACCTGTGGGGCCAATCATGAGAATGTTTTTCGGCGTGATCTCTTCACGCATGGGGGATGCAACCTGCTGTCTGCGCCAGCGGTTACGCAGCGCAATGGCAACTGCACGTTTGGCATCGTTCTGGCCGACAATATGCCGGTCGAGTTCAGAGATTATTTCACGTGGGGTCATGGTTTGGCTCATTTTATGATTCCTTGGTAATAGCGTGGATGATGATATTGTCATTGGTATAGACACATATATTTGCTGCAATTTTCATGGCTTCCAGCGTTGTTTCTTCGGCATTTAACGCACTGTGATTGACCAGAGCCGTTGCTGCAGCTTTGGCATAAGCACCGCCGGAACCAATTGTGGCAATGCCATCATCAGGTTCGAGTACATCACCGTTACCCGAGATGAGCAGGGTATTCTCACTATCCGCAACAATCATCATCGCTTCAAGTTGTCGCAGGTATTTGTCGGTACGCCAGTCTTTGGCCAGTGCTACCGCCGCCCGCATCAGGCTGCCGCCATGTTCATCGAGCTTGGCTTCAAAACGTTCAAACAAGTTCATGGCATCGGCAGTAGAACCTGCAAAACCGGTCAGAATAGCGCCATCGCGTATGGTGCGTACTTTGCGGGCGCTGTGTTTCATGACCGTATCACCGAGTGAGACTTGTCCATCGCCACCAATGGCGACGTCACCGTTTTTTCGTACGCAACATATTGTAGTCATGGAATACCTCGTGAAGAGTGATCTGAGGTGAGTGACTCTATCGTCAGAGCATCAGAGAGTCAGTAGTTATAATTGGTCGTTTAAGGTGTGATATCAGTGTATATTTTATACGGTCAATTTTTGAAATTAGTAAAGTCTGTAGTGGTTCACTACAGTTGTAACCTATCCCTTCAATCCATCATCGTGTTCCCTGTTGCGGTATCGTGATTTTATTGAGAGTCCTTCCACCTGATCTATTAGTGGGGACCTTTGGTCAGGCTAATATTGTACTCGGCCATACACATTCATTAATTACAATACTAGATTAATAACCAATCTTGCCCATTCTATTTCATTGCCATACTGTTTCCATACTATTGGTGGGGACCAAAGGAGGGAAGAGAAAGTTTATGGCATGGATGTCAGTACTATTTTTATTAATGATTATATTTCCTGTGTGGATCTCACATGCAGAGACACCGGTTGATCTGCTATTTGATGAGCAGGACAGTGTAATTACAGCAACTGAGTCGCAGCGAGTGCTGGGACAGGTGCCTGCCATAGTGACTGTGATTACAGAAAAACAGATTCGGGATATGGGGGCGCATACGCTGATTGAGGTGCTGGATGCTGTTCCCGGCATGAATGTCAGCTATCCAATGGACTTGGCTACGGGTCACACGTTGACAGTGCGTGGCCTTAAAAGCAGTGAAGCAGAGAAAACACTGTTGATGATCAATGGTCATCGGGTTAATAACCCTTATTCCGGTTCATGGACTTTTCTGTTCGACGAGTTCCCTCTCAATGATGTACGCCGTATAGAGATTATTCGAGGTCCGGGTTCAGCACTTTATGGCTCCAATGCGATGGCTGCCGTGATTCATGTGATTACTAAGAGTGGTGAGGATTTCCGTGGCTCTGGAGCATCTGTTGCAGCAGGGAATCATAACACCCAACTTGGTCATATCAGGGGAGGTAGCAAAAAAGATAACCGTAATATTTTGTTAAGTTTGAATGCCTCATCGACCGATGGGGATAGACTAATGATTCCTAGTGATGCAGCAGGTGCGACAGGACTAAGTAACTTTTGGCGTAAGCAGCAGTCAGCTTTTCTATCTGCATCATCAGGGAATTTGTCATTGTTTGCCATGCATATAAATAAACGTCGTGGTTCTGTTCTCGATGGCAGTAATAGAATTGATCAGAGTACAAATGTTGCGATTCGTCAGAGTGCTGTGGCTGTAGCATGGAAGCTGAGTGGTGATGACTGGGATGCTGAGTTGCGAACTGATGCAGACTTATTTGATCTGGATCCGCAATGGCAGATGTTTGGTGGTGCACAGACTCTGCGTCCACAGGTCAAAGATTTGACACTTTCTGCTCGTGCTCTGTTGCGTTATCGTGGTTGGGAAATGCAGGAGTGGACCATCAGTCTGGCTTATGAGCATATAAGGCAGTTTGGTGTGCATATGTCCAATAATGGCTTGGATGTTTCTACTCTGTTTAACCATAACCGGAATGCTGTGCGTCAGGTGCCAGCATTGGTCATTCAGAATGAATGGTCTCCTCTACCGCAGTTGTCTATTACAACTGGCATTCGTATAGAGCGCTATTCCGATGTGGGTAGCCATGTTTCGCCACGTTTTGCGGCAATATGGAGCCCAATGTCATCATTGGATATTAAAGCGATGTACGGCCATGCCTTTCGTGCTCCGAGTTTTGTCGAACTTTATTCAAGCAATAACCCCACAGTGCAAGGAAATCCCAACATTAGCCCTGAAACTGTCGATACAATTGAGCTTGGTGGATCCTTTCATGATGGCCTCTGGCGTCTGGACAGCGGTATCTTTTACAGCCGTTATAAAAGACAGATCACGCGAATTTCACCAAGTCCTTTGACCGTTAATGTTGGTCGTACCAACCTCAGAGGGTTTGAAGTTGAACTACGTGCTGATGTGAAAAAAGGGCTTTATGGTTCTCTTGCATATACATGGCAGAGAAGCAGTAATGATCTGACCAGTCAGCAACTGCCGGGTGTATCTGTACGGATGATTAAATTCAGTGGAGATGTTCCTCTGCCATTGGATACGCATCTGCATACAGATCTGCGTTGGATGGGGCCACAATCCCGTGATCTAGGTGATACTCGACCACCGGTCGGTGCAATATGGCTGGCTAACCTTGCGTTACGTACAGGCAATCCGGTTGATGGGTTGAGTACGAGTGTGACTGTGCGTAACCTGTTTAACCGGAAAGTTTACAGTCCCATCACTGTGCCGGGTATGTCTGATTTAACGCTTTTTGACAGGCAGTGGATGGTTAATCTCGCATATGAGTTCTAGTCGATGAAATACAGTTTCACATGTTTGGTACTATCGCTATTTTTCGTCATCACTACTGTTCAGGCCGTTGAAGTTGATGTGCTTTTTTCAGATCGCTATCGTCCTCATGTTGAGGCAGTGCAAGGTTTGAAACAGGGAGTTCGGGCTGATGATGTGCGTCTGTTTTCTATTGATAAACGCAGAGATCTTGCGGAAATGATGGAGCAACTTCAACGCATCAAGGAGAGAAAACCGGATCTGCTGGTTGTCGTTGGAGAGGATGCTCTACAAGCGGCTATCTCTTTGAATACAGGCATTCCGACTGTGTCGATGATGTCGATGAGTCTGCGTGCGACGTTGCAAAATAAAATATCCCTCACCGGTGTTGATTTAAGGCCATCCCCTATTGTTGTGTCTGCAGAGTTGACGCATCAATTAACCAAGGGAGCTACGGTGATTAGTTATTATAACCCAGCACTTTCTAATGCTTATATTGAAGAGGCAAAAGCAGCATTTAAAAAAGAAGGTTTATTATTGATTGCGAAGCCATGGCCTGAACATGATGTGCAGAAATCCGTGAATGAAAGCATGAAGGATGCAAACTGTTACTGGATGCAGATGGAATATCAGAGTGTGAATCCTGACACACTACGGCTGCTATTTGGACTGGCCAAAAAAGGGAAAAATCTAGTGGGGTTGTCTGGAAAATATGTGCGTGCGGGTGCGCTATTGGCATGGACACCACAACCCAGGAAGATTGGTGAGCAGGCGTCTATCTTGGCTAACCGCATTTTAGCAGGAGAAGATCCAGTCAAAATCCCTTTGCAACACCCAACTGAAATGAAACTTTCAGTTCGTACAGCGGATACGAGAGAGGTAGGTGAAAATGAATAAATTTTTTCACCGTTTTTCACTTACCGGCCGATTGTATCTGCTTTTAACACTGACAACCGTTAGCATATTTTGTGCACTTTTTTTGGCAGTTTGGTGGACTGAAAAGGATTCGCTGGAAACGATGTTACAGCAAAATGGAGAATCACTTTCTGCTGGTCTGGAACAAAATATACGGCTTGGAGTTCAGCTTGGCGAAACAGAATTTGTACGTGATGGCGCCACGAGTTTAATTGCAAACCCTGATATTCTATCGGTTGATATTTATAATGCGACTGGTAGCCGAATTGTACTGTTAAAGGGTGAGCACGATGTGCTGGCAATGGATCATTTATTGCAAGCGTTTCGTGGGGGGCTTACTTTTGAAACGCTAGGAGATGGAAGAGAAGAGCGAATTATTACGTCTATTCGTACCTCTAGTGGTGAAGTGATCGGGTATAGTGTGCTTGATCTTTCACGGGCCTCAATTAATAGAACACTTGAATCTTCATTGATGATCTCAGGTGCAATCAGCCTTTTACTGTTATTGGTTTTTTGGTGGTTAGCATGGTTGTCTGTCAGACAATTGAAACGGCCACTCGATGAGCTCGATAGGGCTGTCGAAGCGGTGACGCAGGGCAGGCTCGACGTCACGATCAATGCTGATATCCCGGATCCCATCGCACGTATTGCCACAAGCTTTAATGATATGACAGATGCTCTGGCTAAAAATCGAGAGTCAATCCATCTGCAAACCAGTGCGCTTGAAAAGTCGGAAATGCGTTTCAGAGAGTTGTTTACGCATATGCCCGTAGCTATGTATATGGCCAATATCGATGGCTCATTGCATCAATGTAACCCAGCAATGGCACGTCTGTTTGGTTATGAGACGCCTGAAGCGATGTTGGAATCAATAGAGGATATTCGGGCGATTTATAAGGATACAGCTGATCGTGATGCACTCATCGTTGATTTGATGCGTAATCAAAGCGTAAGTCGAAGAGAAATTTCATATGTATCAAACTCTTATGGGGAGTTACGCTGTATATTGCATGCGCGTTTAGTTGAAGATGAACATGGTCGCCCATCAGGTATTGAAGGCATGATTCAGGATATGACCCAGCTAAGGTTGCTTGAGGATAACCTTATTCAAGCTCAGAAAATGGAAGCGGTTGGTCAATTGGCAGGCGGTGTGGCTCATGATTTCAATAATCTGTTATCTGCTATTCTCGGGAATGTGGAATTACTCAGCATACATACCGCTGCAGATGAGAAGAGTTTCCGTTACACAAGTCGAATTAAACAAGCTGCTAAACGCGCTGCTGAAGTGACTACAAATTTGCTTGGTTTTGCCCGTAAGGGAGAAATGCGCCGTGAACCGGTGCTTATTAAGGGAGTGATAGAAGAGGTCTTAAGTTTGATCAGAGAAACTTGTGATCGACGCGTAAATGTCTCTTTTCAAAGTGGTCCTGAACATTTACGCATTATGGGAGATCCGGGGCAGTTGCATCAAGTGCTTATGAACTTGGCTATTAATGCTCTGCATGCAATGCCAGATGGGGGTGAGTTGTCACTGAGTAGCTTCTCTGCCAATCATCAGGTTGTCATTCGTATCTCCGATACAGGGGTCGGGATGACAAAGAAGGTACTCAAACAGATATTTGAACCATTCTTTACGACCAAAGAAACAGGCAAAGGGACAGGGCTAGGTCTGGCTATGGTTTATGGTATTATTGAAAAGCAGGATGGCCATATTTCGGTGAACTCTACGCCAGGAAAAGGTACATGCTTTGAAATAAAGTTACCTCTGTACGAGGGAGATAGAGGGCATGTTAATATCCAAAGCAATAGCACAGAAATTCCTAATCTAATTGGTCATGTGTTATTGGTCGATGATGAAGACTTACTTCGGGAGCTTGGTGAAGAGATTCTAAGCCTTTCCGGTTTAGAGGTTTTAACGGCGATAAGTGGTGAGCAGGCTCTGGCTATTTTGGCGAATAGTGACGAGGTACAACCGGACGTTGTGTTGCTTGATATGAATATGCCGGGGATTGGCGGTATGGCAACCTTGCGAGAGATTAGAAGCAGCTACGATAGTTTAAAGGTGATTGTGATGACTGGGTATAGTGAAACAACGTTTGATTCTGCTACGGAGTCGCTCTGTTACGATGGTTTTATTAGTAAACCATATCAAGCCAGTGACCTGTGTGCTGAGGTGCTGAGGGTGTTGCAAGAATAGGCCTTGCTCTGAGATGAGGTGGTTATAAAAAGCCATCTGTAGTTTTATGGACGGGTGAGTAAGTCCATAACCCAAACCCATTCTTTGAAGGTCTCTGACACCAGATGTTTTCCGTGGAACAAGAAGGCCACGGATGAATATATGACGACTTCATCATAAATGACATGGTTTTCTCTTTTGTTGGTTTGGAAAGTTTTACTTCAAGGTCAAGCCGCATAGCCCTCTATTCAACATGTAATGCAGGTCACAGTTTTGTCATTTTTTACTGCTAAAATCGCGGCCGTAAGGGAAGGGCTCTGTTTTAAATACAGGGATCTTCAGGAACAAGGATACAGGAGCTATTTTGAAAATTGATATAGATTGGTTGGAACAACAGATCATTAAATCACCATTGAGTGAGACACAGAAGATGCAGTGGGCGGATACCATGCAAACTGTGACTGTAGCAAAGGGTGAAAGCATTGTCCGTGAGGGTGAGAAGGGCGGCACGCTCTACTTGGTTCGTTCGGGATCTGTCGATATCTTTCAACAGATGGATGCGAAAGAACAACATCTTGGCACACTGGGTGAGGGTGCTTTAATTGGTGAGATTACCTTTCTTTCCGATGAGGCTGCGACAGCATCAGCGACAGCAAAAGAAGAAAGTGTGCTCTACCGTATAAAACGCACTGACTTTACTAAGTTGATACAGCCAAGTGCTGACATGGTCTTTTCACTGTTTACCTATATGCTTTTATATCAGTCTAAAATGGTGCATCAATGCAACGAAGATCAGGTGAAAATGATGTCATTTATGACGGGCGCTCATAAATAAGAAGCAAGGCCACAGTTCTATCAAACGGAACGATGCCATTGCTTCTCTCTATGCTGTTTGGAAGCGTGAAGCTAAATCAACCGAACGCGGAATGAGCGACCTTTTAATGTGCCTTCGCTGAGTTTTTTTAGTGCAATTTTTACAATCGACTGACTGACTGCGACATAGGCCCAGTTATCGAGAATTTGAATTTTTCCAACCTGCTTGCCGGTAATACCATTACCACCAGTCAATGCGCCGAGAATATCACCGGGGCGTACCTTCTGCTTTTTACCACCGCCAATTTGCAGGGTGGCCATCAGTGGTTTGGCAGGATGATTCTTGAGCAGGATGGCATCCGGTAGCGCTTCGCTTTTGATCGGAGTCTTAATGTAATCACTTAACATGGTGAGTTTGTATGCATTGCCATTGTGCAGGGTAAATGATGAACCGGTGCTGCCGGCGCGCCCTGTTCGGCCAATGCGATGTACATAGGTGTCCGGTTCATGCGGTAGCTGAAAATTAAACACGGCATCAAGCGCATCGATATCCAGACCACGTGCTGCGACATCAGTGGCCACCAGAATCGAGATACTTTTATTGGCAAAACGTACAAGCGTCTGGTCACGATCCCATTGTTCAAGATCACCATTGAGTGCTAAAGCACTGAAACCGTTTTGATTCAATTCATTGGTGATATCCAGCGTTTCTTTTTTGGTATTGCAGAAGACCACGCTGGATTCAGGTTTATGTTTCAGTAACAGTAGCCGCAGTCCAATCACGGACTGTTTGAAATCATCAACGTTATAAAAATGTTGCGAGATGGTATTGCTATCATGGGTTGATTCCACTTTTACCATAATCGGTTTGAGCATGATGCGCTTAACGATGGCTTGAATCTGATCCGGAAAAGTAGCGCTGAACAGCAGTGTTTGACGCCACTTTGGAATCTGATCGACAATATGATCAACAGAGGCCTGGAACCCCATATCAAGCATACGATCGGCTTCATCAAGCACCAGCGTGTTCACATCTTTCAGACTCAGTGTGCTGCGACTCAAATGATCTTCAATGCGGCCGGGGGTGCCTACAATGATATGCGCACCATGCTCTAACGAACCAACCTGAGGGCCGAATGGCATGCCGCCACACAATGTTAATACTTTTACATTGGGCATCTGGCGGGCCAGACGACGAATTTCTTTGGTCACCTGATCGGCCAGCTCTCGGGTAGGGCAGAGTACCAGCGACTGTATCTTGTACTGCTTGAGATCAAGTTTTTGCAACAGGCCAAGACCAAACGCAGCCGTTTTTCCGGAGCCTGTTTTGCCCTGGCCGATTACATCTTTACCGGCCAGAATATCAGGCAGGCTCCGGGCCTGAATAGGGGTCATCTCATGATAGGAGAGAGATTCAAGATTGTTTAAGAGATCAGGATGCATGTTCAGCTTGGAGAAAGATGTGTGTTCCACGGGTGTTGTCCTATGTTGCTTATTTATTGTTTTTTGAACTGTTTTTTAACGCGATGGCGCTGGCCCATTTTAAGGTCGGTCGATCTTTTACGACGGTCGTTTTTTCTTTCATCGCTACGGTTTTCTTTGGGGGTGTGACGACCTTTTTCTCGCTGTGATATTTGATCTGCACACCATGCAGGAAGTTGCGGAGTACCTGATCTTTACAGTGACGGCGGTTCTTATGGTCATAGCGACGGAAAAATGCGCTGAGCTCCGGTTTTCCAATCACCAAACCGACCGATTTCAAAATGGCGAGGATATCATCATCTTTCAGGTTCAGGGCGATGCGTAATTTCATAAAAATAAGATTGTTGTTCAGCTCTGTTTCAGGCTTGGGTTGCGGGCCATCTTTTTTGCCACGTTTTTCATTGATAAAACCGTTTAGAAAAGCCGCCAGCTTCACATCTTCCAACTCTTTACAGGCAGGATCATCATCTTTTTTTAACCAGGCACTGATCTGGGTGCGGTTGGCTTTAAAACCACCAGATGCAAACAGTTCCATCACCTTGTTATCATCGAAACTAAAGCTGTAACGCAGCCTGCGCAGAATATCGTTATTGGTCATTTAGCCCTCTCTATCGTTGCTATTCAAGATAACCGCAGCGGCTTTCAGACCATCGACGGCAGCGCTGACAATGCCGCCGGCATAACCTGCACCTTCACCAACCGGAAACAGGCCACGGGCATTCACAGATTGCATATTTTCGCCACGTTCAATGCGAATAGGGGAGCTGGTGCGGGTCTCTGCACCAAATAGATTGGCTTCTTCGGTGATATAGCCGCGCATTTTGCGATCAAATGTACGAATACCCTCGGCCAGTGGTTGGCTGATCCAGTTTGGGAATAGGGTATGCAGGTCAGATGGGATGGCTTGTGGCTTAAAACGGTTTGAAGCCAGTGTACCACTTGCTCTGCCGTTAATAAAATCGGTTAACTTCATAGTGGGTGACGCATATTGATAGTCTGCAGCTTTGAAGGTGGCAGCTTCCAGTTCACGTTGGAATGCGATGCCCATCAATGGGTTTTCAGCTATACCATGGCGCGTTAAGTCTTCCGGTGTCACCTGTACCACCAGTCCTGAATTAGCCCAGCGACCGCCACGTTTGGCATTGCTCATGCCGTTGACGGCCATATGCCCTTCTTCTGTGGGGGAGGGTACAATCAGTCCACCCGGACACATGCAGAAGCTGTAAATGCCACGTTTGCCGAGATGTTTGTCTTTGGTCTGGTGGGTTAGGCTATATTCTGCAGCATGCAGTTTAGGGTGTGATGCACCGAACTGAATATTATCGATCAGTTCCTGTGGGTGTTCCGCACGTACACCGATAGCAAAGGCCTTGGCTTCCATCTTGATACCAAGCGTTTGCAGGCGTTCAAAGGTATCACGGGCTGAATGGCCTGTAGCCAATACCACATGGGTAGCGCTGATTTCATCTTCCGTTTGTGTGGCAAGATTGGTGGCGCGCACGCCGGTTACTGCACCGTTGATCATAAGCAGATCATCAACACGCGTTTCAAAACGATAATCCACACCGAGTTCAATCAATTTTTCACGCATATTGCGTACGATGCGAACCAGTTTATCGGTGCCCAGATGCGGATGCGCATCAACGAGAATATCGTCTCTGGCGCCAAATCGCACAAACGTGTGCAGCACATGGCGCAGGAAGGGATGTTTGATGCGGGTATAGAGTTTGCCATCGGTATAGGTGCCGGCACCGCCCTCACCAAAGCAGATATTACTTTCAGGGTTGAGTTCACCGCGAGAACGCAGGCGACCAATATCACGCATGCGTGTTTCAACCGGTTTACCGCGCTCAAGTAGTGTTACCTGAACACCCGATTCAGCCAGTGCTAGGGCGGTGAACAGACCGGCAGGCCCTGCACCAATGATGACCACATGATCATCGTTGTTCACGGGCCTGCTTAATGGTTCAGGCGTGTTTGCAGTGAATGAGGAGTGTTCAATCAGGCGGCTGTTATTAGGCAGTGGATCGAGCAGATGATTGAGTTCAACCTCATAGGTGCAGACAAAGTGGATATTGGTTTTTTTGCGTGCATCGAGGGCACGACGCGCACAGTTGAATGATACAAGGGCATCGGAATTGAGGCTGCAATGATCTGCTAGTTGTTGTTTTATTTCACAATCGTGTGCGTCTAGTCCGATCTGGACGTTACTAATGGCATACAGATAAGACACGCTCAGGCTGCTGCGAGGTGGCCGTGCGAGGTATGGGTGATGCTGTTGTCTGCATCCACATAGACTAAGGCGGGATTAAAATGTTCAGCCTCGGCAGCTTGCAGTTCGGCATAGGTGCAGATGATCAACAGATCACCGGGAGATGCTTTGTGGGCAGCGGCACCGTTGACTCCGATGGTGCCTGAATCGCGCGGAGCGGTAATAGCGTAAGTGGTGAAACGTTCACCGTTGGCAACATTATAAATATGCAGCATTTCAAAGGGCAGAATATTGGCTTTGTCCATGAGGTTCTGATCAATGGCGCAAGAGCCTTCGTAATCGAGTTCGGCATGCGTGACGCTGACGCGGTGAATTTTGGATTTTAACATAGTGAGTTTCATGAGGTTGGCTCCAACGGGGTGTAAGTAAGTGGCATATTGTCAATCAATCGTGCTGAACCGACTTGCGCAGCGATAAAGGCTCTACTGCTCAGGTGATTGAGTTTGCGTTTGCTTTTGAGAGATGTCGCATTGCGTACATCCAGATATTGGGTGGTGATATTGGCGGCAGTGAGAATCTCTTGTGCTGCTGCCTTGAGTGTTTCAATGTTGTTCTCACCCTGAGCAGCCAGCGTTTGCATGGCGATCAAGGCTTGCGAGAGGGCCAGCGCTTGTTGGCGATCAGTTTCGGATAAGTATCGGTTGCGGCTACTCATAGCCAGACCATCTGCTTCACGTACAATATTTACACCGATAATTTCAATAGGTATCTGCAGATCGTTGACCATGCGGCGAATAATGGCCAGTTGTTGCCAGTCTTTTTCGCCGAAGATGGCGAAATCCGGACGGATAATATTGAACAGGATATTTACGACTGTAACCACACCATCAAAATGGCCGGGGCGATCAGAACCGCACAGGCAGTCAGAGAGTTTGGTGGCTTTCAATGTTACCTTGGGGCCTGATTTGGGATAGAGCGATGTCGGGTGAAAAATAAAATCGACACCGGCTTCTTCACACATCTGCGCATCACGTTCAAAAGGGCGTGGATATGTTTCGAGATCTTCATTCGGTCCGAACTGCAATGGGTTCACATAAATACTGACAACAACAATATCGGCCAGGGCTTTGGCTTCCTTGATCAGGCTTATATGGCCATCGTGCAAACAGCCCATGGTGGGTACGAAGGCAATCGTATTGTTCCCGCGCAGGGTTTTGAGCTGGCGACGCATTTCAGCTGTCGTATGGGCGACTCTCATGCTTTGGGAAACTGACCGGCTTTGACATCTGCGGCCCAGCGTGAAATTGCGTCACTCATCACAGCGCGCACATTGGCATAAGCCGGAGCAAAGGGTGGGTTGGAGGCAGAAATACCAAGCAAATCATTCCACACCAGCACCTGGGCATCACAATGATTTCCCGCGCCTATACCTACGGTTGGCGTATCCAGCATATTGGTGATTTCAGTACCCAGATCAGCAGGGATATTTTCCAGTACAATGCATACCGCACCAGCAGCAGCGACCGCTTTTGCATCTTGGATCAATTGTGCTCGTCCTGCGTCATCTTTAGCGCGTTTACCGTAGGAGCCAAATTTTTTCACTGATTGAGGGGTGAGTCCGATATGGGCAACAACAGCGATGCCACGTTCAGACAGAAAGCTGATGGTATTAGCCATGTGTTCACCACCCTCAATTTTGACAGCGTCACAGGCACTCTCCTGCAATACACGCACACTGCTTAAAAAAGCCTGTTCGGGATTTTGCTGGTAGGAACCAAAGGGGAGATCACACACAACCCACGCTTTGCTGCGGCCGCGTACAACGGCAGCTGTGTGGTGAATCATATGATCAAGGGTGACAGGCAGGGTGGAATCAAAGCCCAATGAAACCATGCCTAGTGAGTCGCCAACAAGCAGCACTTCAGCTCCGGCGGCTTCAGCAATCTGAGCACTGGCAGCGTCATATGCTGTCAGCCATACCATTTTTTCTTCTGCCTGCTTGGCGCGCGTAAGCGTCGCTGCAGTAATGCGTTTAAGTGTAGTCATCTATTCCTTTCCGCTTCAGTCCGTCTGTTTACACAGCTGAGGTACCGTCTTTGAGGATGGACGAACGTTATAGCTAAGGGCTGTATAAAGGAAGTTATTGCACACATGCCTGCATGCAAGGCATTAAAATATTTAAAAGCGTTCACCGTGAAGGACGCAAAGTTCACCCCAGGGTGCCTTCTCTCTCGCAAACTCGATTCACCTTGGCGCAAAGTAAAATCAAAAACGAGAAAGTAAGAAGGTCTGGTAGTGTCGCTTGATTTAACCACCATCGAAATAGTTATAGCCAGACAATATCAGTTGAACTCTCTTTATTATAGAATTGCCGTTGACTTGCTTTGCGAAACTTTGCGTACTTAGCGGTGAAAAAAATGCTGCATTGCAGTGGGGTTATTAATCATGCCATGAAGTATGTAGTGTTCGGTGCATGTTTACCGGAATTATTCAGGATGTTGGCTCTATAGTGTCAATCCAACAGGAATCTCTACAATCGCATATGGTTTTTGCAACTGCACTTGATATGTCAGACTGGCATATTGGTGATTCGGTAGCTTGCAATGGGTGCTGTCTGACCATTACTGCTTTCCCGGACAATAGAACGTTTGCTGCAACCTTATCGTTAGAGACATTGCAATTGACAACTTTTGCAGATGCTTGTGAGAAAGATGCGGTGAATCTTGAGCCGGCTTTGTGCATGGGCGATGCCCTCGGTGGACATATGGTGACAGGTCATGTGGATGGTATCGGTCTGGTTCAGTCGGTGCGCGAGATTGGCGAACATCGTGAATTTAGTTTTACATTATCGGATGCTTTAGCACGCTATGTGGTGGTGAAAGGCTCGATCTGCATTAATGGTGTTAGTCTTACCGTGAACAAGGTGGGCAGGAATGACTTTACCGTGAACCTGATTCCTCATACCTTGTCGCACACAAATTTGGGCACTTTGAAAGCTGGTGCTATGGTAAATATCGAAACAGATATGTATGGTCGTTATGTTGAACGACTGATGCAGTTCCCAACGGAGACATAATGACTTTGGCAACAACTGAAGAGCTGCTTGAAGAGCTGCGCATTGGCCGCATGATTATTCTGGCTGATGATGAAGATCGCGAGAATGAAGGTGATCTGGTGATGGCTGCGGAGTGGGTGACTCCCGAAGCGATTA
Organism: Mariprofundus sp. EBB-1; assembly: GCF_003665155.1. GTDB lineage: Bacteria > Pseudomonadota > Zetaproteobacteria > Mariprofundales > Mariprofundaceae > Mariprofundus. The sequence continues at coordinate 19,485 of NZ_RCFQ01000016.1, forward strand.
ATTTTATGGCAACCCATGGGCGTGGCCTGATCTGTCTGGCCATGACGCAGGAGCAGACCGATCAACTGGATCTGCCGTTGATGGTAGCCAATACCAATTCCAAATTTAAAACCAATTTCACCATTTCTATTGAAGCGGCAGAAGGTGTGACCACAGGTATTTCGGCCTATGATCGTGCCCATACAGTGCGTGCTGCAATTAAGGATAATGCAAAACCGGGCGATATCCATACTCCTGGTCATGTGTTCCCGCTGGTGGGACGTGATGGTGGTTTACTGGTGCGCGCTGGCCATACCGAAGCCAGTATTGATTTGGCACGCATGGCTGGATTGAAGCCTGCCGGTGTGATTTGCGAGATTATGAACGATGATGGTTCCATGGCGCGCTTGCCTGAATTGAAACTGTTTGCCAAAAAACATGGTTTGAAAGTGGGTTCGATTGCAGATGTGATCAGTCACCGCTTGAAACATGATTCACTGGTGAAACGTGAAGTGGAAGTGCGTATGCCGACCGAATTCGGTGAATTTCGTCTGATTGGCTACACCAATGCCGTGGATCAGGCCGAACATGTGGCTTTGGTAATGGGTAATCCTGATGCAGATAAGCCGTGTCTGGTGCGTGTGCATTCCGAATGTTTGACTGGTGATGTGTTTACTTCACGCCGTTGTGATTGTGGCTCGCAGCTACATGCAGCCATGCGACAGGTAGCAGAAGCGGGTGAAGGTGTGATTCTTTATTTGCGTCAGGAAGGGCGCGGTATTGGTCTGCTGAACAAGCTGCGTGCTTATGCGTTGCAGGATGTGGGCCACGATACGGTTGAAGCGAATGAGAAGCTTGGGTTCAAAGCCGATTTGCGTGATTATGGTATTGGAGCACAAATTTTGCGTGATCTGGGGCTGCGTCGGTTGAAACTGCTAACCAATAACCCCAAGAAAATTATTGCGCTTGATGGTTATGGTCTGGAAGTAAGTGAACGCGTGCAACTCGAAGTGGGTGAACATGAAGATAATGTTGCATATCTGACCACCAAACGGGATAAAATGGGACATTTATTGAATATGAAAGGTGAAAAATCATGAGTTTAGACGCGCCGCATTTGGCAGGAAACGTTGATGCAAGCGGTTTGAAGGTTGGCATCGTAGCGAGCAGGTTTAATGCTGATATTACCGAAGCACTGTTATCCGGTGCCGTTTCAGCATTGAAAGAGCACGGTTGTGCAGAATCTGATATGGTGATTTCGCATGTGCCGGGAGCGTTTGAAATTGGCACGATTGCGACAAAGATGGCAGATAGCGGTCGATTTGATGCGGTAGTGTGTCTGGGCTGCGTGATTCGTGGTGATACAGCGCATTTTGATTATGTATGTCAGGGTGCAATGGATGCGATTGGAAAAGTCGCACAGCGCGGTGATATCGGTGTTGGCAACGGCGTACTGACGGTAGAAACACATGCACAGGCACTTGAACGTGTGGGTGGTGCGCATGGGCACAAAGGCGAAGAAGCAGCCTTAACGGCTGTTGAAGTTGTCAGACAGTTACAATGGATTGACCAGATAGCTATCGATCAGGCTTTGGAGGCATAATGGCAAATCGTCACATGGCGCGCGAATCGGCGCTGGAAACACTTTATGCATGGGGCACTGCCGAGCAGGACGGTGGTATGATCCCTGATCTGATCGCCAGTCGCTTGCAGCATGAAGAACGTGCAGATCAGGACGAAAACTATTTTCGTGAGATGGTCTATGGTGTGACCGATCATGTTGATGATCTCGATACCATCATTAAAACAGCCGTACGTGGCAGAAGCCTGCGTTCAGTAGCGCAAATTGAGATTAATGTAATCCGCATGGCCGTATGGGAAATGCAGAATCGCTTGGAGATCCCATACAAGGTGATCATCAATGAAGCGCTCGAATTAACCCGTGCCTATGCAGGTGAACCACCACGTGGCTTCATCAACGGTGTACTGGATAACCTCGCTAAACAACTGCGTCCTGAAGAAGTGAAAAAGAAATAACTCTATGAAGAATGTTGTTCACTCAGATAGTGTGTAGTGCATGTTTTTACACTCATTAATTCAAGTTGTGAGCAGAAAAGCGCAACAGTTTCTGGTGAATGCTATTTAGCGTTGATGAGAGATGAATGTCGAATTTTTTATAGGGGGTTGCATTGTTCCCATTAAATTTTATGACTGAACTCGTATTTATATGGTGAAAAAACTCAAAACCGACTTGTTCACAGCTCCAAGCCGTAAGCGTGCAACGCTGTTTCTTGCTGCTGGTGGTTATGTGAATACGGCTATTGTGATGCTGCAGACATTGCTGCTTATTCCGCTTTATCTTTACTATATTGGCGCACATACTTATGGCTTGTGGTTAGCGTCTGGTGGAATTCTGGGCATGTTGGCGATGATGAACTTTGGCATAAGTTCGATGCTTATTCAGCGCGTGTCCCGTTCATATAGTGAGAAAGATTTCGAACGAACAGGTGCATACTTTTTCAATGGTATGATTGTCTATCTTGTCATTTGTTTGTTGTTCGGTCTGGTAGGTTGGGCTGTTTCAGAAGCTATTCCGTTGATTTTGAAGGTGGCTGGTGATGATGCGGCAGTTTTGCAAGGGTGTTTTTTGCTTGCTGTCGTAGCGATGGTTGTTGCTATTTTGAATGAGTGTTTAAGAAGCTTCAGTCAGGCCTTGCTGCGCCCTGTTGTTCCCATGATTGCAATGGCGATAGGTCGCATTATAGGCATAGCCGTGACAATTTGGATGCTCTATGATGGGTTTGCTTTGTGGTCGATCCCTATAGGTACTGTGGTTGGTGAATGTATCATAGGTATAGTGAGTTGCTTTCATGCGGCATTATTATTTCGTCAACTGAAAGTCAAAATCAGGGCCGATTATCAAATTATAAGAGAATATGTGAGAACTAGTCCGGCTTTGTTGATGGCCAGGATGGGAGATGTGCTATCAAGAGAGTCTGAACCCTTGTTAATAACAGTGTTCCTTAGCCCCGAAGTAACTGCTGCATATATGATAACCCGCAAGGCCGCAGATATGGTGTTTCAGGTATTGGGCGTGTTGTATGGAGCTAGTCATAGTTCATTCTCCCATCTGGCCGGAGAAGAAAACCTTGAAAAAACCTGGGCTATCGCATCAAAATTGCTACTTATTACCTTTGCGTCATCGCTTCTTGGCTTTGCTACTTATGTCGGATTAAATGAATCTTTCGTGGGGTTGTGGGTAGGGAAGGAATTTGCACTTGATCATACTATTGTGTTTCTCATTGGTTGTGCTTTTTTTGTCTGTTCCTTACGGGCGATGGTGTGGCAATTGCTGAACGGTTTAGGTGATTTTGTATATACATCAAGCATTATTGTTGGAGAAGGAGTCAGTCGAATTGCTCTGATGTTTATCGGCTTGAGTGCTTTTGGCGTGGTTGGCGTTCCTTGTGCGCTACTGTTGTCTTGTTTGTTGTCGCTGGTTTTTCTTGGTCTAAGGTTAAAGAAAACATTGTACGTAAACGTTGATATGAGATTTATGATAAATGCTCTGTTTACGGTAGTAGTTTTATTTGGCAGTGCATTACTGATTTCCCAAAGCATATTTATTAGTGAATCATGGGGCATGTTTGTGATGTGTGCTGTGCTTTTATTCGGGACGTTAATGGTGTTGATGGGCTCATTGAATTATAGAATGTGTATGGCCTATCTTAAGAAAGGTGTATTATGAGTGTTCTGCGAAAATTATATGATCTGTTTACGGCTGCGTTAAGGCGATTGAATATGCTTTATCTAAGGCTTATTTTAGGCGGGCTTGGAAAGGCGTCGGTTATTTATTCAGGCTATAAAATTACCTATCCGTCACACATTTTTATTGGTGATAGTGTGTCGATCGCTCCCGGGGTACATCTTGGAGCATCAAGTCAGGGTTCAATTCATATTGGTGATCGCTGCGCTATCGCTGCAGGAGTAAGGTTTGTCACGCCAACACATGATTATAATGTGTTGCCCGTTTCAAGTGTGGGTATTAATAAACCTATCGTTATTGGTAAGGATGTGTGGATTGGAACAGGGGCAATTATTCTGCCCGGGGTAACAGTTCAAGATGGTGCTGTTGTTGCAGCAGGAGCTGTGGTTTCAAAGGATGTATTACCTGATTGTGTTGTTGGCGGAGTACCTGCCCGTGAAATAAAAAAATTGGAGCCCCGAGAGTTAAGGTTGAAACGGGGGGAGATGATATGAAGTTACACATTGGTTGTGGAAAAAAATATTTACCGGGTTTTAAACATGTTGATGTGATTGCTTTTGATCATGTTGATTTTGTGTGTGATGCCAGGCGTCTGGAAAAAATTGAAGATAATAGCGTCTCCGAGATTTATGCATGTCATATATTGGAGCATGTAGAGCGTGGTGAAGTGGTCGGGGTTTTGAGAGAGTGGGCGAGAGTATTGCACCCCGGAGGGGTGTTGCGCTTGGCTGTGCCTGATTTTGAGGCCGTTGCGACCGAGTACCTGGAAAATCGGGATTTAATGAATATGCAGGGTTTGCTCTATGGCGGACAAACCTATGATTATAATTTTCATCATGTGGCCTTTGATTTTATTTCGGTTCAATCAATGTTACGCGAAGCGGGTTTTTCCAAACCAGAGCGTTATGACTGGCGTGATTTCTTACCTTCTGAAAATTTTGATGACTATAGCAGATCATATCTTCCTCATATGGATTTTGAACAAGGTAGATTAATGAGCTTGAATATTACCGCTAAAAGGCTGTAAGACACTTTAACATGTGAAATGAATAGGTTGAGTTGAGGGAAAATATGTTGCAAATGATTCGAAATTTAAAACGTTTTTATGATGTGCGAATCCGGAAGGATTCAAAACGGATGGCATGCTACAATTATTATGATCAACATGGTGAAATGTTACGTCTTGATTATCCCTTGAATAAAAATGCTATCGTTATTGATGCTGGCGGTTATGTCGGAGATTTCGCATCGAGTATCTTTTGCAAGTTCGGGTGCCATGTGGATGTGTTTGAGCCAATAGCCGTTTACGCAGAGAAGATAAAAGAACGCTTTAAATACAACGATTGCATTGAGGTGCTTAAAGCTGGTTTAGCTGCTGCAGACAGAGAGGAGAATATCCATGTGACGGGTTTAGGCTCAAGCGTGTTTGATGCTCCGGATAATATCAGAAAAGATGATATTGAGAAAATAAAATTGGTTTCTGTAGTCGGTTATTTACAGGCTAAATCTTATGAGAAAGTAGATTTGTTGAAGATTAATATAGAGGGCGGGGAGTATGAGCTTTTAATTGCTTTGTTGGATCGACCTGAGTTGATAGAGCATATTGAATATTTACAGATTCAGTTTCATGATTTTGTTCCTGATGCAGTATCAAAACGAGAAAATATTCGCCAGCGTTTATCAGAAACGCACCAATTAATGTGGGACTTTCCATTTATTTGGGAGAGCTGGGAACGTAAACGAGAACAATGATGAATAAATTGGTCGTAGGGATGGTTCCTTGTAGTCCTGCATTCACTGAAAATAGGATGTTTGATATTGAATCTGCAAGGGATAATGCTCTTGAACGGTTTGTAGAGACGCAATCTCTTTTGGAAGATCAGGGTATGATTTGTCAGACTTCGGATACATTGCATGCAAATCAAATTGATGTGTTACTATTTTATAATCTGGCCTTGGAATTTGAAGACATACTCTCTGTGGTAAAAGCGAATCCCTGTGTATATTTGTTAAATATTCCGATTGAACCGTCCATGGTGGCTCCGTTGCATTTTGATTGTGTGTTACAACATATGCCATTTGATCGGGTGCTAACGTGGAATGACAGATTGGTTACCAAAGGACTTCCCTTTGTGAAGGCAAACATCGGTGAGCCTGTGATACATTTGGAAAGCATTCCGCGTGTGAAATACGCTGATAAATATTTTATGGGGTGTGTTTATTCGAATAAGTCATCCAAAGATGAAAATAGCTTATATGGTGATCGTATTCGTGCTATAGAATTCTTTTCCGGGCAAGAAGAGAAAATGGATCTGTATGGAATTGGTTGGGAGTCTTCTTCACTTCAAGCTGTCCGAAAGTCATATAAGGGCAAGTGCGTTCGAAAAAGAGATGTGTTAAAACAGTATAAATTTTCATTATGTTTTGAGAACACACGAGATGATGCTGGTTTGATTACTGAGAAAATATTTGACTGTTTTGCAGCGGGAACGGTGCCGATTTATTATGGAGCACCTAATATTCAGGATTACATTCCTTCTGAGTGCTATATCGATTTCAGGGAATTCATCAATTATGAGCGTCTCTATGATTTCATGGTGAAAATGACTGAGGAAGAATATCAGGTATATCTGGATGCGGTGAAGGCATTTATTGACTCGTCTGATTATCAGAGATTCACTTCTAAAGGGTTTTCGCAAACTGTATTGAGTCAGATTCAGTCTTTGAAGAGCGTCCCTGTGCCGAATCGTGGTTTCTGGACGTTTAAGCGTGATGTGATCCGTGCCGCAATGCACTATCGACCGCGCAGTATGAAAAATTTTTTGCGTCATATCAGGTTTGTTCTCAAATTTACGTTCGCCAGATAGGAGTGAGTTTATGGCTGATTATAAAAGTATTTATTATGGCTATCAGACCAAAGCTCGTGGCTTGTTAGATGAGCATAGCTTGCGCTTGCAGTTCGAAAAAATGGCAAAATGGTATGCTTGCCGTCTGAGTCCTTTTTTGCCGGAAAACCCCGATGCTCACTGTTTGGATCTGCCATGCGGATTTGGTAACTTTCTCTATTTTCTGGAGGGTCGTGGTTACAAAAACACGCTTGGTCTGGATCTCGATGCTGAGCAGGTGAGGCTTGCCCGATTGCTAAATCTTCCTGCTGAGGAAGGGGATGCATTGCTTCACCTGCAAAGCAAACCGAATCAGTATGATCTGATTTCATCATTGGATTTTATTGAACACCTTAGCAAAGATGATGCTTTGGCACTGATTGAATTATGTATGCAAGCGTTGCGACCTGGTGGACGATTGATTTTGAGAGCGCCCTGTGCAGATGGCCCTTTTGGTGCACATGATGCCTGGAATGATATGACGCATGAGTGGGGGCTGACATCGAATGTGTTACGTACGATCCTGGAACTGAACGGTTTTCAAAATATAGAGCTTTTGGATGAGCGTCCACAACCAACCGGGTTAGTTGATACCGTTCGTTGGTTGGTCTTTTTTCCAACACGGCTGGTTGCCAATATGTTTTGTATGGGGCTTGGACTTAGACCTCCGCGTATCTGGACCCGCTCTATGATGGCGGTGGCACGAAAGCCAGAAGATCTGAATAGCGATCATTAAGCATGAAAGTGCTTTGCGTATTTGGCAAACACAATTATGGTGATCCCGCTCGAGGTCTAGGTTACGAATACTCTAATTTTATTCCGGCCCTGGAAAACCTTGGTCATGAGGTGGTGTTTTTCGAAAGTTTGAATAAATCATCCTATCATGATTTTGCAGATATGAATCGTCAATTATTGCAGTTGGTAGATTCTGAACAGCCTGACCTTATTTTTTGTGTGTTTATGACGTATGAAATCTGGATGGAAACGCTGCAGTTGATTCGGGATGGTAGTCATGCGGCATTGATTCACTGGGCGGCGGATGATTCATGGAAATACGAACAGTTTTCTAAATTTATCGCGCCATTTTTTGATCTTTATGTGACTACTTATCCGTCAGCATTGAAGAAAAGTATCGCTGATGGATTGAATAACTTCACATTGTCGCAGTGGGCTGCTGATTCATCGCACATGTTACCCCCGCTGATGTCGAAAGAATGTCAATATCAAGTGAGCTTTATTGGTTCAAATTATGGCAATCGTGCTGAGTGGGTGGAATCATTAAAAGATAGAGGTATCCATGTTGATACATTTGGCTATGGCTGGCCGGCCGGACCCGTAGCTGCTGAAAAAATTACCGAAATTATGCGCGCCTCTCAGATCAGCCTTAATTTTGGAGATTCGGGTGTGGTGATCGAAGATGGAAAACATGTGCGTAGTCGGCAGATCAAGGCGCGTGTGTTTGAGGTGCCGGGAGCCGGAGGTTTATTGGCAACTGAGCCTGCAGAGCATTTGGATGAGTTTTTTGAGTTGGGAAAAGAGATGGTTGTGTTTGAGAATATTGATGAATTAGCCAATCATATTCGTGAACTGTTAGCGCATCCAGAGAAACGCGATACTATCGCGTTAGCTGGATTTGAGCGCACCAAAAATGAACATACGTACGAGTCGCGCTTTGGATGCATTATTGAAGAGGCACTCGCAAAGAGGCTTCTACGGTGCACCGCTGATCATGGTGTTGATTTCACTGCTTTCGATAAACTTGCGCGAGCATATCAACCGCACTTACTGCTTTGTTTTCTGAAATATATACTGTTGCTGCCTTGTATCTTGATATGGGGGAAGCGGCGAGGGCCCAGAGCTGCTCGAAGGTTATTATATGAATTCAGCTGGCGTTATCTGGGTAAAAAAACCTATTCAGTAACAAATTGGGTTGGACGTATTTTTTACAAACAGAGTTAAATGATTAGTATTTTGTTATTGATGTGGGGGTTTGCTTGAGAGTTTTAGTTCTAGGTGGCAATGGTTTTATTGGTTCTCATGTTGTAGATCATTTGGTTGCGGCAGGGCATAAAGTCCGTGTGTTTGATCGGAGTGTTGAGCTTTATCGAGAGCCTCTTAAGCATGTCGAATACAGGTTCGGACGATTTGACGATACATTTCAGGTTGCAGAAGCGCTTGATGGTATGGATGCTGTTTGTCATCTAATTAGTTCGACGGTGCCAGGTACATCCAATTTGGATCCGGTTGTGGATGTTGAAAGCAATCTTGTGAATACATTGAAGTTGTTAGAGCAGATGAGAAAAAAAAATCTGCATCGGATATTATATCTCTCCTCTGGAGGGGCGGTATATGGGAATACGGTGACTTCACCTATTGGTGAAGATCAGCCTTTGAACCCGATTAGTTCATATGGTGTGGTGAAAGTCTCGATTGAGAAATATCTTCTGATGTATCAGCAACTTTATGGTTTTAAGCCTATTATTTTGCGCCCTTCAAATCCTTATGGGCCAAGACAGGGGCATGTTGGTGTGCAGGGTCTGATTGGTACTTTTCTGGCTCGGATATTGGCCGGCGAACGTCTGGAAATCTGGGGCGATGGCTCTGTTGTGCGTGATTATATGCATGTCAGCGATCTGTCACGTTTATGTGTAAGTGCCCTGGAAAGTGAAACGTGTGGTGTCTTCAACGCGGGTAGTGGAGAGGGAAATTCGATTAATCAGATTGTTGATTTGATCCGTAATCTGGCGGATGAAGAGTTACAGATCGACTATCGTCAAGGTCGTGCATGTGATGTTCAAGAGGTGGTGTTGGATATTTCTAAAGCTATTGAAGCATTTAACTGGTCACCTGAAGTGTCGTTGTCTGATGGCATTCTTAACCATTTAGAATGGTTACGCGATCAGTGAAATCGTTAGATGTTAGAGGGGGAACTGGCTCCGATAAACAGCCGTTGGTGACTATTGCACTGCCTGTTTATAACGGCGCTGCGACCTTGTCTGTCGCTGTGCATTCAATTCTGATGCAGAGCTTTAGTGACTGGGAGTTAATCATTCTGAATGATGCATCGACTGATGACAGTTTGGCTGTTATGCGTTCCTTTGATGATTCAAGAATTCGGCTGGTGGAGGGCGAGGAAAATATCGGTCTTTCTGCGCGTTTGAATATGGCTATGGATATGGCTAGAGGAGAGTACTTTGCCAGAATGGATCAGGATGATATCAGTTTTCCTCAGCGATTAGAGAAGCAGTTGGCTTATCTACAGTCGCATCCTGATGTGGATCTGTTATCCGCTAATGTTGTTGTATTTGAAGGGGTTGATGAGGTTCTGGGACAGTGGGATGTGGGTAGCGGTACGCATGAATATATCTGCAGGCATCCGTGGCGTGGATTTTATATGGCTCATCCAACATGGATGGGACGTTTGCATTGGTTTCGTCATTATCGCTATCGTACATGTGCAGATGGTGCAGAAGATCAGGATCTGCTATATCGAAGTTTTAGGCATAGCCACTTTGCCTGTTTATCGGAACCTTTATTGGCCTACCGGGAAGCCAGAGTGCTGAAAAAAATGTTTCGTGCCCGCATGGTGGTGTTGCGTTCATTGGGGCGTGAAGCATTGGTGTCAGGTTTTTATGTGGATGCGGTGAAAATTTTATCCGTTCAAATGGCAAAAATATTTGCTGATATGCTGAGGCATGGGTTGGGTTTGCATGCTTTACGCAACGCTTTACTTCCTCTTGATGAAAAAACGCGAGCCGAGTGGTGCGATATTTTACAGAAATTGAAGTGTATTCAGGCGGGTGAAAGGGTGTGAAAAAGATATGTCTGGTTGCATCTGCGGAAATCGTGGTGCACTTTTTTCTTATAGAACCGTTACGTGTATTGAGCCGGGAATATGATGTTACGCTTGTGGTGAATACTGATAATTGCCATTTTCTTGATGATTATGGTTTGAGTGATGTGCGTGTGATCCCTGTTGCGATTGAAAGAGAGATCAAGCCTCTGGCTGATTTGCGGGCCTTATCTCGACTTATTCGTTTGTTTCGAGCGGAATCATTTGATGTTGTCCATTCGATTACGCCCAAAGCGGGGCTGCTGGCGATGTTAGCTGCAAAGCTCACCTCGCATGCCGTGCGAATCCATAACCTTAGTGGTCAGGTGTGGGTGACAAGAGATGGATTGTCTCGATTGTTGCTTAAAAATATTGACCGCATGACGATGAAGTTCGCTACACATTTATTATCAGATAGTCAGTCTCAGATTGACTTTTTGGTGGCCGGTAAATTGGTTGGCCGGAGTAAATGTCGTGTGCTGGGTGATGGTTCTGTTGCCGGGGTCAATATTGACCGCTTTAAGCCTGATCTGCAGATGAAACATGCCATGCGACAGAAGATGAATACGCCTGAGTCAGCAAAGGTAGTGTTGTTTCTTGGCAGACTGAAAAGAGATAAGGGTGTTTTGGATTTGGCGCGTGCTTTCGCCTTGTTGGAAGATCCGAATGAGACGGTATGGCTATGGGTTGTTGGCCCGGATGAAGATGGATTAGGAAAAGAGATTGAAGCTGCCTGTGGCTCGCGTAGTAATCGTTTGCGTATAGAGGGTTATACGCGAAATTCTCAACAGTATTTCGCAGCAGCTGATCTATTTTGTCTGCCAAGTTACCGTGAGAGTTTTGGCGTGGCTATTCTGGAGGCGGCTGCATGTGGGGTGCCAACGGTTGGTTCACGTATTTATGGCATTACTGATGCAGTGAAAGAAAATGAAACAGGTGTGTTGTTTAATGTCGGGCAACCGCAGTCGTTAAGCGATGCTATGCAGCAGATGCTAGATGATGATCTATTACGCGAGCAGCTTGGTAAGCGTGCAATGGATCGAGTCCATAGGTTGTTTTCCAGTGCACGCGTGACCCATTTATGGGTGGAGTTTTATCAGATGCTCTTGAAAAGATAATGAATTGAGATGTGAGATTGTAGTAGTTTTTAGTATAATCTTTGTTTTGAAGTGCGTCGTGGTGAATGAAAAGCGTGTTAGTCGAAATGAAATATTAAAGTTGATAAAAAAAGGGGAAGAACAGTTAATGATACAGGATGATTGCTTGGATCAGGATGCGCTGGAGGTATCAATATTATGATCGTATTGATGGTTTCAGCTGTATTAGCACTTTTGCTTACGCTGTGGTTAATTTCTGATAAATCCCCTTTGACCATTATGGATACGCCTAATGAACGTTCTTTGCATGAACAGCCCACACCTCGCAGTGGTGGAGTGGCCATATTAATTGCCATCAGCGTAACGTGGTTGATTTTGACATTTACTGAGTCGTGGCCTGAAGCGATGAGCTGGATTGCTGTTGCAGCGGCATTGATCGCTACAATATCATTATTAGATGACCTGTGTGAACTCAGTCCCTTACATCGTATTCTGGTGCATGGCATTGCTGCTGCTATATTGATTGTTGGTGAAATGATTTTGTTCGATGGATGGTTTGGAGCGATATTTACCTGGTTTGCCATTGTCTGGATGCTTAATCTGTATAATTTTATGGATGGTATGGATGGATTCGCTGGTGGTATGACTTTGCTTGGTTTCGGCTTCCTTGCTTTAGGGGGTTGGTTGCAGGGAGGATCTGAATATGCCTTGTATGCTGGCGTTGTAGCAACGGCAGCACTTGGTTTTCTCGGTGTGAACTTTCCACCTGCCAGAATATTCATGGGCGATGCAGGTTCGGCTACGCTGGGGTTGTTGGCTGCTGCTTTTAGCTTGTGGGGTATTCATGATGGCTTTTTTGTCTGGTGGTTTCCGTTGCTTGTCTTTTCGCCCTTCGTTGTAGATGCAACGGTGACTCTGATTCGCCGAATCATGAACAAAGAGCGGATTTGGGAAGCGCATCGTTCGCATTATTATCAACGTTTGGTTCAATTGGGTTGGGGGCATAAAAAAACGGTCTTAGCCGAATATGTGTTGATGGTGCTGGCTGGTTCATCTGCGCTCCTGCTAGTTCTCTTGCATAACAGCGTGCTGACTTACGCAGTGCTCTTGGGTTGGGTGCTGTTGTACATTCTGCTGGCTATACAGGTTCACCGTATGGAGGCACAACAGTGAGAATGAAATGGATCTCTCAGCTGAGCCCTTTCTTTCTCTGTATTGGAGCGCTCGCATTTCCATTTTCGGTAGGGGCAACCAATGTGGCATTGGGGGTTGCACTAGGTGTGGCGGTGTTATCAGGTCAATGGTGGCAAGGGTTGGTCCGCTTTTGGCAAGATAACAGGCTGCTGTTGATCGCATTTATTGCCTATTTTCTTTTGATGGTCATGGGGTTGATTTGGAGTCTGGATGTGGCGTGGGGAGTACATGTCTTAGGACGTCAATGGTTCTGGTTATTAATTCCGGTAGTAATCGCCGTGCTCGCAGATGCGCAGTGGCGTAGGCGTTTTCTTGTCGCTTTATCTGCCGGGCTTACCTTGAATCTGTTTTATTGTGTGATGCAAATGTTTGGCTTGGTTGAAGTCACTGTACAAGGTTCTAATGCTATTGATGCAACCGGTCATATCGGACATATTGGATTTGGTGTGGTGTACGGGCTGTGGGGCGCATGGTTGTTGCATCTGGGTTGGATTTATAGTGGCTCGCAACGTATATGGTTGTGGGTTCTGACCTCTTGGGCTTATCTGATGATTTTGCTGGCTCAGGGGCGAGCAGGGCTGTTGGTGGCGACCTTATTGATGATGGTTATTGCTATTTATCATCTTCGCAAGGTGAATATACGCCGATTGATGATTGGTGCCGGTCTGTTTGTTGTGCTGATTATCTTGAGTCTGTTGATTGGTCCGAATAAAGATCGGTGGCAAATGGCCTGGCAAGGTGTAATAGACAATATATCGACTGGTGTCGTCAGTAAGTCGGCGTACACGGGAACTTCAACAGATCAGCGTTTTTATATGCTAGCCGTGAGTGTTGATATCTGGAAACAATATCCTCTGCTGGGCGTAGGAACCGGCGGTTTACCGCAAGCTGTGAAAAACATATCGGAACTGCAAGGGCATACGCAGCGCATCACGTTTGCACACCCCCATAATCAATATCTGCTTGATCTTGTCCGATGGGGGCCTATAGGGCTTGGTTTATTGCTGTTTCTCTTTGTAGTTTGGGTGCGGGAAAGCAGGGGGCAAGACTGGGGTGGATCCGGCACAGCACCATTGATTTGCCTTTCGGCAGTAGCGCTTGCCAGCCATGGTTTATTTGCGCCATCGATGGAGGAACACTTTTCTGGCCTGTTGGCGGCCTTATTGTTAGGTGTTGGTTTGTCTGATTCTAGTGGAGATATATCAAGCGAACATACATGAGGTTCGTTGTTTTTCTGGACAGCATGACGTCTGATCATGGAATGACAATTAGAGTGCTGCTAGCGTGCTGGCATGGGTGATTTGGAAACAAAATTAAACAAACTACGCGTGTCGATTGATGCAGTTGATGATGAAATTCTGGGCTTGATTCGCAAGCGGGCGCAGTTGGCTACGCAGGTGGGTGAAGCCAAACAGAATACCGGTGATGCACCATTTTATGTGCCGAGCCGTGAGGCCTCCATTATTCGCAGATTGCTATCGCAAAATGATGCGGCGGCTGAATGTTCGCATGAAACCAAAATTCCTGATGCTGCGATTCACGGTATTTATCGTGAAATTATTGGTGCCTGTCTGGCGCTTGAACATCCGATGACTATTGCATATCTGGGGCCTGAAGGAACGTTTAGCCATACCGCATCCACACGGCAATTTGGTGCAACGCCGACTTATATGGCTTGTGGTTCATTGGCCATGGTCTTTGATGAAGTGGAGTCCGGACGTGCAACCTATGGTGTTGTGCCGGTGGAAAATGCCTTTGAAGGGGCTGTGACGCCGACTTTGGATCTGTTTGCAGATATGGAGCGCAATGTCTTTATTTGTGCTGAAGTGCAGCTATCGATTCATCACCATCTGTTCTCTTATGCTGATAATCTTCATGAGATTGAAACGGTTATTTCGCATCCGCAGCCATTGGGCCAGTGTCGAAACTGGATTGCATCACATCTGCCCAATGCCGGTTTGATGGAATCGTCATCCACGATCAGGGCGGCTCAAATCGTGGATGAAGCCAGAAACAGTAGTGTAAGTGCTCTGGATTGGAAAAAGTGTGCTGTGGTTGGCCCATATTCTATTGTGGATCAGTCAGAGCTACCTTTAATGCAACGTAATATTGAAGATTTTCATGATAATACCACCCGTTTCTTTGTGATCGGCCAGCATGATTCTCCAGCTTCCGGTGAAGATAAGACATCATTGGTGATGTCGATTAAAGATGAACCGGGCGCACTGCATAAGCTGATTACCTCATTTGCCGAACGTGGTATTGGTTTGACACGCATCGAATCCCGCCCATCCAAAAAACAGCTTTGGCAGTATGTGTTCTTTGCAGACATTGAGGGTCATCGTGATGATGTTGATGTCGCCAATGCGATTGCTGAGATTCAATCAAAATTGGGTGGTTTTATCAAAGTGCTGGGTTCATACCCTGTTTCCAGACCGCTTTAGTCAAAAGTTTTTACCACGAAGAACACAGAGGGCACGAAGGGAATGAAATTTGATGAGTTGTCAAACAGGGTGATCGGTTGCGCTATTGAGGTGCATCGTAATCTTGGTCCGGGACTGCTTGAATCGGCCTACGAAAAATGCTTGGCTTATGAGCTGGGATGCAACGGGATTAGATATGCCTTGCAAGTTCCTGTTCCTGTCGATTACAAAGGCGTTCACATGGAGTGTGGTTATCGTATTGATATGCTGGTAGATGAACGGTTGATTATCGAACTGAAGAGCGTCGATAAGCTATCGAGCATTCATCAGGCGCAGTTGCTCACATATATGAAGCTGACACAAGTAGAGACAGGTCTGCTAATGAATTTTAATGTACGTATGCTGAAGGATGGGATTCAGCGTTTTGTTTTATAACACGATATCAGGATGGAAACAGTGAATAAAGACTATTGGACAATAAACGTCTTCGTGCCCTTCGTGCTCTCTGTGGTGAGTAATGATGGGTATTGATTGGATGGCACGGGCCGTTGCCCAAACTGCTGGCCTTTACCCTTATGTGCCGGGTAAACCGATAGAGCAACTGTTGCGTGAGAAAGGGCTTTCACATGCAGTAAAACTGGCTTCAAATGAGAATCCATATGGGCCATCACCAAAAGCGATTGTAGCGATGCAAAAGGCTGCGAGTGAGGTGCACCGCTACCCTGATGGTGATGCCAATGCTTTGAAGTTGAAACTGGCTGAATTTCATACTGTAAAGAAAGAACAAGTGCTGGTTGGTAATGGGTCTAATGAAGTGTTGGAACTGTTGATTCGCAGCTTTGCCGGTTCCGGTGATGAAGTGATTTATGCGCAGCGTGCTTTTATTGTCTATGCGCTGGCGACACAAGCGGCAGGCGCAACTGGCATTGCCGTGCCGGAATCCGATGGTTTAACACATGATCTGGATGCAATGGCTATTGCTGTTACAGATAAAACCAAAGTCGTGTGCATTGCTAATCCGAATAATCCAACCGGCACATTGTTAGGTAATGATGCGATGCAGTTATTCCTCGATCAGTTACCACGAAATGTCGTCGTGATTATTGATGAAGCCTATTATGATTTTGTGGCGCATCAACTGGGTGATTCCGTACACACATTGAAACATCCTGGTTTGGTGATTAGCCGGACCTTTTCCAAGGCTTATGGGCTGGCCGGTTGTCGTGTTGGTTATGCTGTAGCTGATGCTGAGCTTGTTGCTGTAGTGAATCGTTTTCGGGAACCCTTTAATGTGAATCTGTTGGCGCAAGTAGCAGCCATGGCTGCTCTGGATGATCATGACTGGGTAAAGGACAAAGTGGCTAAAACGGCAATTGAGCGTGATAAACTTGAAGCTGAACTCGATGCTATGGGAGTATTGGGAGGCCGCTGTTTTGCGAATTTTGTATTGCTGAGGCACAGTAGAAGTGCAGATATTTTGAGACGATTGGAAGATCAGGGCATCATTCCTCGTCCCTTAGCTGGATATGGAATGCCTGAATATTTGCGTATATCGGTGGGTAGTGCTGAGGAAAATGCCGCATTTCTAGCGGCGTTAAATCATATTGCAGGAGAGATTTAAGCCCATGAATCCAATACAACATATGGTCGTAATTGGCACGGGTCTCATTGGAGGCTCGCTTAGTTTGGCTTTGAGAAAAGCAGCCCTTGTTGAGCGCGTTACCGGAGTAGGGCGTAGTCGTGCCAATCTGGAGCTGGCTAAAGAACTGGGAATAGTTGATGACTGGACACATGATATTGCTGAAGCCGTGCGTGGTGCAGATATGGTGGTTGTGGCTGTACCGATGTCTGCGTATGCGTCGGTATTCAAAACGATGGCACCCCACCTCTCAGCAACGACAATAATCACGGATGTTGGTAGTACCAAACAGTCTGCGATGATCGAAGCACGCTCTTATCTATCTGATAGTTCTCGATTTGTGGCAGGGCATCCGATTGCCGGTACAGAACAATCCGGTGCAGGAGCGGCGTTTGCCGAGCTGTTTGATGGGCGTCTGTGTATTTTGACCCCGGATGCCGATACCAGAGCTGATGCTGTGCAGCGCGTGCAAGAGATGTGGAAAGTGGTTGGTAGTCGTGTGATGTGTATGGCGCCGGCAGAGCATGATGATTTTTTGGCGGCAGTCAGTCATTTACCTCATTTGGCTGCGTTTGCATTGGTCAATGCCGTGCGCAAACAGGGTAATGAAGAGCATGATCCGTTTGAATTTGCTGCCGGAGGCTTTCGTGATTTTACACGTATCGCTTCATCTTCTCCGCAG
This sequence comes from Mariprofundus sp. EBB-1, assembly GCF_003665155.1. Taxonomy (GTDB): domain Bacteria; phylum Pseudomonadota; class Zetaproteobacteria; order Mariprofundales; family Mariprofundaceae; genus Mariprofundus. The sequence goes on from NZ_RCFQ01000016.1 coordinate 36,982, forward strand.
ATGTGGCGTGATATTGCCCTGTGTAATCGCGATGCTGTGATTCGCCAAGTCGATGCATTACAGGATGAATTAAATAGTTTGAAAGATGCTTTAAGGTCAGATGACGGCGAGCAGTTGTTGGAACATTTCAGTTCAGCCAAACAGGCACGTGATGCATGGCTTAACACGTATGGGAAATCGTTATGATGGGAAAAATGCTATGAATGTTGGTGGAACACTAATTGCAGGCCCTGCTAGCGGGCCATTGAAAGGGGATATTGTCGTACCCGGTGATAAATCCATGTCGCATCGTTCGGTGATGCTGGCATCACTGGCTGATGGTGTGACAGAAGTGCACGGCTTTTTACCCGGTGAAGATAATATTTCAACCGCTCAGATGTTTATCGACATGGGCGTCAACATCGAGTGGCTCAATGATAAGAAGACTTCGTTACGTATTCACGGCGTAGGTCTGCATGGTCTGAAAGCGCCGATAGGGGTGCTCGATGCCGGTAATGCGGGTACTTGTGTGCGTTTGATGACTGGTGTGTTGGCCGGTCAAGACTTTGCATCAACGATTTCTGGAGATGCTTCGTTATGTAAGCGTCCGATGCAGCGGGTAGTAGCACCTGTACGCCGTATGGGAGCCAAGGTGGAAGGTGGTGATGGAGGCAATCTGTTACCGCTCACCATTCGCGGTGGTAAATTAAAAGCCATCCATCATGTCTCTGAAGTGGCCAGTGCGCAGGTGAAATCATGTGTGTTACTGGCAGGTCTCTATGCTGATGGTGTGACCACCTTGAATGAACCCAAACCAACCCGTGATCATACTGAGCGCATGTTACCGCTATTCGGTCAGCCGGTGGATGTGGCTGATGATGGTACTATTTCGCTCTCACCATGTGATCAACTTACGGCACCTAAGGATGCAGTGCATATTCCTGCTGATCCTTCATCGGCCTGCTTCTTTGCGGTAGCCGCCAGTTTGGTTGAAGGCTCAGATATCACGCTGAAAAGTATTGGTATCAATGCGCGCAGAGATGGTTGGCGCCGTGTGATGCATGGTATGGGCGCGAATGTAACATTGTTGAATGAGAGTATGGTGGGTAAAGAACCTGTTGCTGATGTGCGTGTCAGGTCGGGTGGGTTGCATGCTCTGCTGGTTGATCCGAATGATGTGCCGGATGCCATTGATGAATTTCCGGTGATTTTTGCAGCGGCATCGTTGGCTGATGGTGAGTTTGTATTGCGTGATGCTGAAGAGTTGCGGGTAAAAGAGTCAGATCGCATTGCTGTGATGGCAGATGCACTGCGTGCAGCAGGAGCTGATATTGCTGAGAAACCTGATGGTGCGGTGATTCAGGGCTTAGCTAGTCTGGCTGGTGGCACCGATGTCGATGCGCATGGTGATCATCGCATTGCGATGGCCATGGTAGTGGCAGCACAACGGGCTAAATCTGAAATTCGTATCCATAATGCAGCAGCTATTGCGACCAGTTTTCCAAATTTTGTATCTTTAGCACAGCGTATTGGTATGAATGTACGCTGGGAGAATGCCTGATGAGTGAGGAGTCAGGCGTGAGTGACTGGAATCCTGTCGAGGGCTTAACGATTGCGATTGATGGGCCATCGGGCTCAGGCAAAGGCACCGTTGCTAAAATGTTGGCTGATGAACTGGCTTTGCCGGTATTGGATACCGGTCTGTTATATCGTCTGACAGGTTCAGTGGCGTTGCAACGTGATGTGTCATTAGATTGTGAATCCGATGTGGCTGCACTGGTGGATGATTTACTGACAGACATTGACTGGACAGTAGATGGTGTTTTTTTTGCAGGTGAAAATGTGACATCTCAGTTGCGTAATGAGCAGGTAGGTGCGGCAGCATCACAGGTTGCAGCGATGCTCTCAGTACGTGAGAAATTATTAGGATTACAACATCTTCTGGCTGAAAAAGGCTGTATTATGGATGGTCGTGATATTGGTACGGTTGTCTTACCCAACGCGCCAGCCAAGTTCTTTTTGACCGCCTCAGTGCGTGAACGAGCTCGCAGGCGTTGGGCTCAGCTCAAAGATGATAGCGATAGTAGCCTTGAAGGCGTGCTGGCAGAGTTGAAAATGCGTGACCAACGCGACGCTGAACGTCAGCATGCGCCACTGAAACAGGCTAATGATGCAATTGGCATAGATTCAACTACTTTGCGTGTTGATGAAGTCATCGATCGCATGCTTGGTGTGTTAGAACGTAGAAAACTGATTGCAAGGTCAGTGTCGTAATAAAGCAATAGAAAACGAGATAAAAAATACACAATACTGAATAACAATTCTTGATGAATTGAGTAACCGGGATGGTACAACATGAGCGAAACCAACAGCTTGGAAAGCACACAGCAAGAGAAGACCGCTGCAGTGACACAAGACGCCGAAGTGAAACAAGAGGCTGAAGTGACATTGACACCAAATATCGAAGTGAAACAGGATGTTGAGGTGACAGAAGAGAAAACTGTGTCATCAACAGTTGAGGCTGAAGAGGAAGAGTCGTTCAAACTGATGTTTGAAGCTTCCTTGAAAGAGAAGCCAATTGTTAAACGCGGAGAAATGATCACAGGTATGGTGGTGAGCGTAACCGCTGATACTGTAACTATTGATGTGGGTGCCAAAGATGAGGGTACGATCCCTGCGGCTGAGTTTGTTCAGGCTGGTATCGCATTACCTGCTGTTGGCGATGAAATTGATGCGTTGGTTCAGTCCACTAGCGGTGGCGTGAAGTTGTCTGTTCTGGAAGTGAAACAACGTGAGGCATGGACAGCAGTTGCTGCAGCCGCTGAAAGTGGTGAAGCGGTTGAAGCTGTTGTAACGGCGGCTGTGAAGGGTGGTTATCGCGTTAGCCTGTCTGGTTTAAACGCATTTATGCCACGCTCAGAAGCTGATACGGATATGCACATTAATGCTGAAGATATCATAGGAAAAACGTGTAAGGTGGCAGTGCTGGAAGCACGTCGTAAACCTGAAAATGTGGTGGTATCGCGTAAGAAACCAATGGCTGCTGAGCGTGATGCGCAGCGTGCTGTTTTCTTCGAAGGAAAAGCCGTTGGTGATAAACTTACCGGTGTAGTCAAACGCATGGCCGACTTTGGTGCTTTTGTTGACTTGGGTGGTGTCGATGCACTTTTACACGTATCAGATATCTCATGGAGACGCATTAAACATCCATCTGAAATGTTGGCTGCTGGCCAGAGTGTGACTGTTGAGATTGTGAAATTAAATGCAGAAACTGGAAAAGTATCTGTATCTATGAAGGCATTACAGTCTGACCCATGGGATAATGTGGCTGCAAATTACGAAACAGGTATGCGTTTAACCGGTACGGTACGCCGTTTGCTGGACTTTGGTGCAGTGATTGAAATTGAACCGGGTATTGAAGGCATGATCCATCGCTCAGAACTAAGCTGGATCAAGCATGATGTGAAACCTGCCTCTGTGTTAGCAGAAGGGGATGTGGTTGATGTCTCTGTTTTGGAAGTAGATGCTGAAGCACGTCGTATCCGTTTGAGTTTGAAAGCAGTGAGTGAAAACCCATGGCAGTCTTGGTTGGCTGATCATCCCATCGGTTCACATGTGACTGGTAAAATCAAAAATGTTACTGATTTTGGTTTCTTTGTGCCGGTTGCTGGTGGTATGGATGGACTGGTTCACCTGGAAAATCTGTCATGGGATAAAAAAGGTGCGGAAGTACTACCTGAATACAGCAAGGGTCAGGAAATTGAAGCTGTCGTATTGGGTGTGGATGTTGCACAACAGCGTATATCGCTTGGCATTAAACAGCTTTCCGGAGATCCGTTTGAAGTATTTATGTCGGGTGTGAAGCGTGGCGATAGCGTTAATGGCAAGGTGATTGAGCTTAATCAGGGTGGTTCTGTGGTTGAAGTTGCCGATGGTGTGCAGGCTTTTCTGGCCCGTCGCGAAGTACCCCGTGAAGATGCAGACCTGAAAGTTGGTGATACGGTTGAAGCAAAAATTATTGAAGTCAATCGCAAGCGCAGACAGGTAAGTTTGTCTATTAGCCAGCAATTGCGTGATGAAGAACGGGATGCAGTACGTAACTATTCACAGAAAAATGCTTCAGAGTCAACGCCATCTGCATTGGCGTTGGAATTGCAACGTAAATTTTTAGATAAACAGCTGTAATAAGCAGATATGAAAAGGTGACTTGTAAAGCTTGGGTGGGGGTATCATTCTCCACCCGGGCTTTTACAAGACTCTTGAGTTGGTTCTGTTTTTGCGAAGGACTTGTGGATTGGCGGGGAGTATCTAGTCTTGCCATGCTTGGAGAGTGAAATGACAAAATCTGAATTGATTGAAATGATTACTGAAAAGCAGGAAGGCATTACTCGCCGCGAAGCTGAAGTGGTAGTGAATACGATTTTCACTGTGATTGGTGATGCTCTGGCAACAGGGGATCATGTTGAATTGCGTGGTTTTGGTAGTTTTACCACCAAACAGCGTAATGCACGCTTGGGCAGAAATCCAAAGTCTGGTGACTCTGTTATGGTTCCAGCTAAAAGTGTTCCACATTTCAAACCCGGTAAAGAGCTGCGTGAGCGCGTGGATAGCTCCGCTGAATAATCATTTTATGCAAAGTTTTAACTCGGTGAACTGGATAAACGTTCTACTGGTCATTGTCTTGACCTCGTTTGCCACCATGTTTGCCATGGCAAACCTATTGCCGGTACAAGTACATTTTCTTGGTGTTACTAGCTCTGAAGTTCCTATTTATATCCCGGTTTTTTTGGCATTTATGCTTGGTTTTACTGGCGGAGTGTTGGCCTTGACCTTCTCCAGGCGCAAACACAAACAAGAGATTGCCTGGCTGAAAGCCGAGCATGCACGCTTACAACGAGAAGTGGATAATCTCAGAAATATTCCCTTGCAAGACGACGTATGAATACACTGTTGTTGGCTATTACAGCCTTTGCACTGGTGGTCTTGGTGGCGTTGGTCTTACGTCCGGTCCAAGAAGATGTCGAATCCAATCATGAAGAAGATGAGCGTATTTCTCCACTTTTACGTGGCATCAATTATCTGCTCTCTGATGAGCCGGATCGTGCATTGCAAGAGATGGTGCAGGTGGCGCGTTTACGTTCTGAAGCAGCTGATGTCTATATGGCACTTGGTGAAATGTTTCGTGCCCGTGGTGAAATTGGCCGTGCTGTTCGTATCCATCAGAACCTATTAGCGCGTCCTGATTTGTCTCAGGATATTCATCTGCAGGCGCATGTGGCTCTGGCCATCGATTTTCAGACAGGTGGTTTGCTGGATCGGGCTCTTGTACAGTATCAGAAAGCTTTGAATATCCAGTCTGATCATGCCGCTGCTTTAGAAGCAAGTTTAAGAATTCGTGAGCAGAGTAAAGAGTGGTTACTGGCTGAGGAGTTGTTATCCCGCCTGGAACGTGTGCGCAATGAATCATACGGTTCTCATCGTGCGTATTTGTTTGCTGAAGTGGCGCGGCAGCGTTTTGAGCAGCATGATGAGGAAGGTGCACAGGCGGATGCAGCCCGGGCACTTGAGCTTGATGTTAGATGTGCACCTGCGCGTATTGTTGAAATCGATCTGGCTTTGCATCGACAGGATCTTGATGCTGCTGAAACTGGTGTTCGGACGTTGTGGAAGCAGGCACGCGAACATTTTCCGCTGGTGATCCCTTCGTTGTTACAGCATGAAACATTTTATCAAACCCGTGGTCTGAATCTGTTACGTGAATTGTGGTTGGATGGACAAGATGCGGAGTTGATCCTGGCCTGGATTGAATCACTGACCGAGAAGCGAGGCATTACAGAAGCTCGAAATTTATGTAATGAGTTATCATTTGTCCCACACTCTCTGCGTGAATCCTTACGTTTAAATGCTACGTTGGGAGAAGATTCAGATGTACACACCGGTTTTGCACGCCAGTGGCGCAAAACAGCCAAGAATTATGTTTGTGAACAGTGCGGTGTCGAAGTGGTAGAAGTGCGTTGGCAGTGCCCGCAATGCCATTCTTGGGGCACGTTGCATCCTAAAGCTGAGGAGAACGTGTAATGTCGAATGATGTTATGACTGGAGTAGCAAATCAGAACGATGATATGTTGAATCGTTTGATGGTGGCACTTGATGTGGACAGTAGCGATGCTGCATTGCAAATGCGGGATAGATTGGGTGATTCGGTTGGTTGGTTAAAAGTGGGACTGCGCTTGTTTGTAGCAGAAGGACCTGCCTTGGTACGTGATTTGAATCAGTCGCATCGTGTGTTTCTTGATCTGAAATTTCATGATATTCCCAATACAGTGGCGCAGGCGGTTGAAAGTGCGGGTGGTTTGGGCGTGAATATGATCAATGTCCACGCTGGAGGTGGTTCTGAAATGCTCAATGCGGCAGCTCAGGCTGCGGTGGCATTTCCGGATATGCGTCTGATTGCAGTCACTGTGTTAACCAGTGATGCGATGCCAAAAGAGCAAGCCAGGGTTGTAGCGCTTGAACGTGCCAAAATGGCGCAGGATGCAGGCTTGGATGGAGTAGTTTGCAGTGTGTTTGAGGCTGCGGCGATTAAAACGGCTTGTGGTAGTGATTTTATCACGGTTACCCCCGGTATTCGTTGGGGGGGGCAAGATGTGCAGGATCAGAAACGTGTCGCTGATCCGGCTTCTGCAATTGCTGGCGGTTCCGACTTTTTAGTGGTTGGTCGTCCCATTCTACACGCTTTAGATCCTCGTCAGGCAGCGCTGGAAGCATTGTCTCTGATGCGTTCCGCTTAAGTTATAAGGTTGGTAAGATGACGGAACAGGCGTATGAAACAACACTGGCCTCTTATGCCTGTAAAACATGCCATTCGCGAGGGCGCGTGCATGATGAACCTGAATCACCATATCGAAACCCTTATCAGCGTGATCGTGATCGTATTATTCATTCCACCGCGTTTCGCCGCCTTGAATATAAAACACAGGTGTTTGTTAACCATGAAGGGGATCACTACCGTACCCGTTTGACCCACTCTATCGAAGTGGCTCAGATTGCCCGCTCTATTTGTCGATCCATGCGTCTGCATGAAGATTTGGCTGAGGCTGTAGCGTTGGCTCATGATTTGGGACACACGCCATTCGGGCACTCCGGGCAGGATGCTTTGAATTCTGTGATGAAGCCTTATGGTGGTTTTGAACATAATCGTCAGTCACTGCGCATTGTAGAGAGCCTGGAACATAAATATGCCGCTTTCACTGGCTTGAATCTGAGTTATGAGACACGCGAAGGTATTGTGAAACATCACTCCACCTATGATACACCACAAAATAGTGATTTGAGCCATTTTAACCTGCATGAGCAGCCGGCACTGGAAGCCCAGATTGGTAACTTGGCAGATGAAATTGCTTACAATAATCACGATATCGATGATGGATATCGCGCTGGTATGTTATCCATTGATGACTTGATGGGGTTGGAGTTGTTTGGCCGTTTTTATGAACAGGCAGAACGCGAATTCCCAGATGTAATTGAACGTTTAAAAGTCAATGAAACCGTGCGTATGATGATCAATTTTCTTATCGGTGATGTGGTTGAAGAAACAAGTCAACGCATTAAAGCTGAGGGCATCAAAAGCTTTGCTGATGTACGTGCCGCAGGCTCCACCCTTGTCGGGTTTTCAAAACCTGTGCGTCGGATCAATGGAGAGATGAAAAAATTCCTTTATAAAAATATGTATCGCCATTACCGCGTTGCTCGCATGGCCAATAAAGCTGAACGGGTATTATGTGAAATTTTTGATGTTTATATTCAGAATCCATCCATGTTACCTGAGAATCAGCAACATGAGATGCTCGAAGCTAAAGCTTCGGATGGACTGAGTAAGCAACGTCAGGCAAGGATTATAGCCGATTATATTGCCGGCATGACCGATCGTTATGCACTGGAAGAACACGAGCGCCTGTTCAATGTGCATGTGCGCCCATAAAGATAAAGCTTCAACGCGGTTGCCACAGCGTTACTAACACCTAGAGCATAAACAGAGATAGGAATAAAAAAATAGGCCTTTTTCAGCGTGGTTTCATCGGATCAAAGTCGAAAGCGGATAGCGGGTCGAAGAAAAAAGACTCTTTGGTAAACTCTTTGAGGCATTGTTCTTTGTTGTTCGAGTGTTGAAGAATCATGCTCTCCAGTTCTTCATGTGATTCAAAACCGATGGTATCAAATTTAATACCAAAATGATGATCTTCAACTCTTGTGATCGCCCCCTCCGCATGAATGGGCAGTTCATCTTCATGGTTCTCAAATTGGATGGTGATTTTACACGCTTGACCAATTTTAAGATCATGCTTGGCCTTAGCCCAAGTCCCGTGAAGACTTAAATCCTTGATGACGGCATCAAAGGGATCTCCATCTGCAGGGGTGATTTGTGCAGGCAGGGAAATAGTGGTGCGCTGAAACGCTCTATTTTGATCATCGGGCATGCATACCTCCAGCCACTAGTGCTTACATTCCGAGTAGATTCATGGCAAAAATGAAAACAGCATAGCTACACTCTTTGGGTTGGTTTGTGACTTGTCAATTGATACGGCCACCGTACAATTTTATGCAGATATATGGATATCTAACCTGAATAATATTTGGGCTAATGACTGTCTGTAAGCCATGCTAATAGGGCCTTGCTTAATCTACGGCCGTTCAATGTGACAAACAGTCGATCCAAAGATCTTCTTTCTGCTGCTTTAGAATGATTTAGTCGTGATCGTTGTGATCTTCACCATGATTTCGTTCACCTTCATAATTACCGTTGTTATAATGACCATTGCGGTAACCAAAATCATGCAGTGGATCGAAATAACAGCCAGTCATGGCCGCACTGAATATCAGTACTAACAAAGCCGCAAGTATATGTTTATACATGAAATATCCTCAACTACGTTTGTTTTCTCAATCTTTTTGAAAAATTCGCTATGCGTTTAAGCGGATCAAACAGAAAGAATGGACTTCTCAACCTATATAAAAAATATCCAAGTGTCGAAGTCACTATAAAAATAATCAAGCCAGGCTCTTGTTGCAGGGTGTAATAAATAAACTTCTCCTTAGTAAGTAGCCGTTGGCCGATGAAAATACTTGTCAGGGTATAGATGGTATGTGGTAGTTTCCGCTGGCTGCGAATAAAAGAGATTTGGGTCTGAGGTCAGATGATGGGTGAAATAAGTTGGACAACAGACGATGCTGCAGAGCTCTATCAGGTTGAAGGCTGGGGTAACGGTTTCTTTGATATTAACAAAGCGGGCAATATGGTGGCCATTCCCGATGGTGAACATCAGGTTGATCTGAAGCAGCTATGTGATGAACTGGCTGAAAAGGATTTATATCCGCCGTTTCTGCTGCGTTTCTCCGATATCCTTAAACAGCGCATGGGCCAGATTCATGATCGCTTTTCCATTGCCCGCAAAGATGCTGCCTATGAGGGGCGCTATTACGGTGTTTATCCGATCAAGGTCAATCAGCAGCGTCAGGTAGTAGAAGAAATTGTTGAATTCGGTGCTGAGTTCAACTGGGGGCTGGAGGCTGGTTCCAAACCTGAACTGCACGCCACACTGGCTATGCTTGAAGATGTTGAAGGATTGATTGTGTGTAATGGCTATAAGGATCGTGAATTTATCGAACTGGCCATGATCGGTCGCAAGATGGGTAAACGAGTCTTTATCGTGGTCGAGAAACTCGGTGAGCTGGATATGATTCTGGAAGCATCGGAACGGTTGGATGTTGAGCCACTGATCGGCCTGCGCTGTCGATTGGCGGCCACCTCTGATGGTAAATGGGAGGATTCCGGCGGTGATAATTCCAAGTTCGGTCTCTCTGCCCATGAGTTGATGGAGGTAGTCGAAAAACTAAAAGCTGCTGACAAGCTCAATACGCTCAGATTGCTACATTTCCATATCGGTTCGCAGGTGCCGCGTATCCGTCGTATCAAGCAGGCCATGCAGGAAGCTGCCCGATTTTATGTTGAGCTGCACAAGCTCGGTGCACCGATTGAGTTCATGGATGTCGGTGGTGGCCTCGGCGTGAATTACGATGGTTCTATTTCCGGTTCGCACACCTCGGTGGATTATTCATTGCAAGAGTATGCCAACGATATTGTCTGGACGCTGAAAGCTGTCTGTGACGATGAAGAGCTGCCGCATCCTAATATTATCTCTGAATCCGGCCGTGCTCTGGTGGCACATCATTCGGTGATGGTGATTGATGTGCTCGGAGTTACCAAACGCGCCAGTAATCTTTCGCTCAATGAACCGGATGAACATGCCCCGATGCAGTTGCGTCAATTGTGGGATACATATAGTGCTTTTGAACAAATCTCACCGCGTGAAGCACTGCATGATGTGGTATCTCTGCGCGAAGATATCAATCGCCTTTTTGTGCTTGGCCACTGCACGCTGATGGAGCGCGCCCAAGCCGATGAGTTATACTGGCATATGCTGATTCGCTTGCTGGAACTACTTGATGAGGATGAGGCTGCCGAGCTGGTACCGGGCATTCGCAGCCAGATGGCTGATCGATACTTCTGTAATTTTTCCCTGTTTCAGTCGCTGCCCGATGCATGGGCTATTGATCAGGTCTTTCCTGTGGTGCCTATTCACCGTCTGGATGAAGAGCCGGACCGGCAGGGTATTCTGGTGGATATCACCTGCGATTCCGATGGCACTATTAAGAACTTTCCACTTGCATCAGGTCATTCACCCACGCTGCCGCTGCATGGAATAGCAAACGGAGATGACTATCTGATTGGCGTATTTCTGACCGGTGCTTATCAGGAAATTTTGGGTGATTTGCATAATCTCTTCGGTGATACACATGCTGTGCATATACGCATGGATGGTGATCAGTACGAACTAGAGCAGATCGTGGAGGGGGAATCGGTAGCCGATGTCCTTGATTATGTGCAGTTCAATGAGAAGGTGTTGCTTGATCGCATGCGCCGCCAGCTCACTCAGGCCCGTTCGGAAGGTCGCCTGACTGCGGCTCAGTCCAATAAATTTCTACGTTTCTACAAAGACGGTTTAGCCGGTTACACCTATCTCGAAGAGCAGATGCCCGGCACAGGAATCTAACATCCTTAGGATAGTGCATACCGACCTCATAACGGATCTATGGTCATGCTGGAAGAGGGCAGAAGCGTGGTGAAACTTCATGTATGTATAGCAATTCTTTTCTATTTCTAAGCTGTTTGAATATTGATGCGAAAACATGAGTAAAGAATTCGGAGGGTTGTAGCGAGTCAAAGCAAGGGTAAAAGCTTCATGGTTTCTGAGTTTGATGCCGAAGCTTAATAATCGCTATTTGGATTTATTAAACATATAGTATTGCAAGAGGATACAATATGCCGCCAGCCAATGAAACCATTGAAATAAAATCATCGGTGCATGTTCACCTGCTGGAAGACATGCGGGAAATTGACCTGCAAGAAGCGCTGGCAACGCCTGAACATACATTGTGGAGCATGCGCCTGAGATGCTGGATATGCTAAGTGAACGCTTTGCTCTGGATGCGTTGCATATCAAGGATATTCGCAACCTTATTCATCCGCCCCATTTCACGCGTCTTGAAAATGCAGCCATGCATATTATTTTGCGTTTCCCTGTTGAAAAAGAGACAGAGGATCCATTCAGTGAAGTGACCAGTGTATCTATTCTCGTGGATCGAGATATGTGTGCTTTGGTTTGGCCCGGCAAGCGGTTTCATCGATTCACCAATGCGGATTTCAAGGGTTTAAATGTTAATGAGTGCGCTAGCATGATTATTCATATGCTGGTGGATTATCTGCTTTCTCGTGTGTATATCTTGCGTGAGGAGATGGATGAGTTTGAAGAGGAGTGTCTGGCAGATGTAAACCGTGCCGATCTAGGCAGATTACTCAATATGCGTAAGGAGATGGCGACACTGGCTCGGCATGCACGAACCAATGGAATTGCCATTGAAAAGCTGATGGATGACCCTGTTTATAAGGGTAATTTGCGATTGATTGATGCGCATGAGCATATGGAAAGGGCGACTGCAATTGCTGAATCCAAGGCGGAACATGCACTGAATGTGATGCAGGCGGCGCAGTCACTCCTTAGCCAGCGACTGAATGAGGTGATGACCTTCCTGGCTGTGATCACGGTGGTTTTGACTCCGATGGGTATTATTGCAGGTGTGTTTGGCATGAATTTCACACATATGGATGTGCTGGCTTATCCCAATGGTTTCGCCTTGTCGGTTTGGGGTATGTTGTTGTTGGGCGCAATGCTGGCTGCTTTCTTCAGGTTCAAGAAGTGGTGGTAGCGGTAAGGTGGCTGTAAAACCCGGCGTTGCCGACAAGGAAGATGTAGTCCGTGTAGGTGTCGTGCTAGCAGATACTCATGCAGAACAAACAAAGGAATGATTTGAGCATGGAGTCTCAATGAATCTGAAATTATCTATCACGCTATGTTTGATTGCACTGGGCTCGATTTTTATCGTTCAGAACGCTGATATTGTCGAGTTGCACTTCTTGTTCTGGAAGATCGCCATGTCGCGGGCATTGATGTTTATCTTTCTCATCCTGATTGGCGTAGCTATAGGTTGGTTACTGCGTGGGCAAAGACTGCATGAGATGCAGAAACGAGAGCACATAGCGAAGTAATCCCGCCTGATAATGCTTGAGCGTGTGTTTAAGGTGTTATGCCACGCGCCGTCGTTTTTTTCGGTGAACCGAACCACTCTTTGCTATAACGCAAGCCAACCTTAGGAGCCATGTCCAGAGCCTGACGGGCAAACAGCGAGACGCTTTTGGTTAGCATGTACTCCAGGGTTAACGCAGAGCTGGGCTCTTTGGAAATAGTCTGTTCTACCGTCAACGTCATCTCCTCGGAGAGTCTGCGTCCTGCCTTCAACTTACCGCCTGAAGTATCGCCACCAATCTCGAACACATCGAGTCCAGTGACCTGTTTTACCTTACCCTGCACCTCCTGCATCATGGTGCCGGGGCCGAGAATAAATTCAGATGCGGTCATCAGATCGCTAACAGTATCGCTGCCAAGCGAGGCAAGCGGGCGACCAGTGGCAATGTAGGAGAATATTTCGGCATTGGACATCGCAGGGTCAGAGAAGAGCTGAGAATTCAGTTGATCGGCAGGGCCATCAACGATGACTCCGGCTGAAATATCTCCGATTTTTCGGGCTGCGATGACATGGATGGATGGTCGTTTGGGATCACCGGAAAAGACAACGCGGCTGCCCGGTTGAATATCGAGTTTGACACTGCGGAACTCAATTTTACCACTGGCCAGATCCAGTACACCGGTTAGCAGCGGTTGAGAAAGACTGCTGCCAAGATGTAATCGTCCTTTTGGTTTAAGCTGCATGCCTCTGCCATATATTTCGGAGTCGTCGTTTAACACCAGATTCAAGTCGATTTTCGTTAATGGCGTTTTTTTATTACTTGTTACCATCTTTGTTTCATCTGGCCATTGAAGATCAGTAGTAGGACCGGGAACCGGATCGGGTATTTCCAGACGCATACGGGTGACTTCAAGATCACCCTTGATGATGCTGATGTCTTGCTGCTCGGAAGTGGCAATGGTGCCGCTGACTGCCAGTTGTTGATCAGGCAGATCGATCAGAGAAAATTGATTGAACCGAATCTCCGGGATAGTGCGCTTATTGATGTCGATCAGGCCGCGCATGCTCAATTCGCCGCTACCGCTGTGCAGGCGCAGATCAGTATGGGGTTTCCCCTCCGTGATGGTGGTGTTGATATCACCTTTCATATCCAGACCAAATTCAGGTATGCCGAGGGCATCAAAGCTGATGTTGCTATTGCCACTGATAGCACTCAAACGCATCGGCATGCTCCAGCTTAAATCGAGGTTCGCCTTACCTTCAAAGGGGTCGATGCGTGGAAGCAGTGGTTGAAAATCAGACAGGCGGGCCAGTTTGAGCGCAAGCGATCCCGAACCATTTAATTGCTCAGGTAATTCCAGTTGCCACGGCTGCATGCTAAACCGCATCGAGAAGCGACCATGACTTGCTAATGATCCTTCTGCAGAAGCTTTTGCGTTGAGCTGCCAGGCTAGCCAAGGCTGTTGATAATCGAGTTTAAGACTGACATCGGCAAGTGTTAGTGCGCGACCATTCTTTCCTGTGAACATGGCATGCTTGATATTGAATGCAGGTGCTGTGAGATGAAATTGAGCAGTAGGTGATGTTGATTGGCCTGCTAGTTCGAGTGATAGATCACCCTTGCCTGAGAGATGATATTTCATGCCGCTCAACCATGGCTCATTGCCGCTGATAATCAGACCTGCCATATGCAAGGTGCCCTTGACCTGTCCATTTGTAATTGCAAAAGCAGCCTTGGCTTTGGCATCAAGTATGTGCAGGTCGGCATCGGATAAAAGGATGTTTGGGCCATCAATGTGCAATACCAGTTTGTCTGCCTTCAATAATCGGGCAGATGCGTAGTTCAGGTCTGCGCCGGTGATAGCAAAATCGAGATGCTCAAGATCGCTGATATCGACCTGAACCTTGGCGCGACTCTGTAGCCTGCCTTGTGAAGCCATGCTTACGCTCAGCTGATTGGACTTCAGATTGCTTGTTACACTCAACCTCTTCATCTCACGCCTGCCAGAGACCGACATACCTGTGGCTGTCAGTTGAGCACTTCCATGTGTGAGGTTGTGTTGAGCACTAAGCGTGAGTGTATCAATGTGAATAGATTCCAGTGAGATCCCGGCTGTTTTTGCTGTGAGTTGCAGGTGTGGGTCTTTGTAGCTGCCTTGCAGTTTTATATCTGCCGTAAGACTGCCGGAGGCTTGCGCTAAACCCGCAAAGGTAAGTGCAGGTGTGATGCTCTTGCCTGCGAGTTCTCCAGAGGCTGTGAATTGATCATGATCGCCCTGACCGCTGGCCTTTAAAATCAGTCCGAGCGCGCGCAAATCAGCCCTGTGTATCTTCCAGTGTGCTGCATCTCCCTCACCATCGATCTTTAAGCGGGCTATTAAACCGGCCAGTTCACCCTTGTCGATATCGCCATGTAGTTGCCATGTTTGATTATCCTGCTGCCATGATCCGTGGATGCGGCCGCTCAGTCGGCCAACGGCATTTTTCAACGGAGATATCCATTCTGCCAGTGTCATCTCTCCTTCTAATTGCGCTTGTTTGTAGGTGAGATGCAGCTTGAGTGATGCTCCACGTTCTTCGATCACGGCGGATAAACCGCTTTCGTTCAAACTGGCGCTGATATCCAGTGGTATTGACCTGATGAGCAAAGGGCTCATCGCTGCAGTTCGCATGTTCAGATTGACTTGGGAGAAGTCGGTTGGCGTGCTGAGTGTCCAGTCTCCTGTCAGTTTGGATGTGCCTGCTTGCGTTATTAGTGTGCCACTAGCCTTCAAGGTGCTGTTGTCGTACTGCCAGCGTGCTTCCAGATGGCCATCGGTATCACCGGAGATCATGGCTAGTTCGGCTTTGCCGCTATTTAGAAAGTGACCTGCTAGCGTGATGTCGAGTGTGTTTGTATCATCCCGTTTGAGGTTGTTACCCCGTATCAAATGGCCATCAAGCTTCCAATCAGCCATTGAACCGACTACATGCAATTTCAGATCCGCATCGGGCAGGCGCGCCTGCAATGCACCGGAAAGGGTTGTGCCGAAATTTGCTCTCTCTATCCGGATGTCGGTGAGCCGGGTTGTGCTGGAATCACTTTTTTCTACGATCAATTCGCCGACATGCATCGACTCCAATCCGATGGTGATGGCCGGTAAGGTGGCCGGGGAATCGTCATTCGCTTGAGCAGCCTCGATCATGCGTAGATGTACCTTGTCACTATCCAGCGTGGCGATGCTCAGTTTTCCGCTTAACAAACGCCATGGTGACCAGTCCAATATCACCGTTTCTGCGGTCATTGCCAGCGTGGGGCTGGTCAATAGCACTGCATCAGCAGTGGCTTGTGATAAGGGATGTCCGCTTAAACCGCGAATGGTTACGCTGCCATGGCTCAGTGTATGTACCGAGTCGGAAACCCATTGGCGTCCTGCACTGCTATCCAGCCAGAACCACAGACCGGTAGAGGCAGTCAGGCCGAGCATTGTGATTGCTGCGATAACAATCGAAGCCCGTCGCATCAAAATATATCTCCAAGGGTAAGGTAGAACTGAAAGCGGGCATCCTGTGTGCGCCTGTTCAATGGCAGAGCCAGATCAAGGCGTAAAGGGCCAGCCGGGGTTTGTATAATCATACCTGCACCAACCGACCAGACAGGTTGAGTTTTGCTGCCGATGGCCTGCCATATTTTAGCTACATCCCCGAACAGTACCGGTGAAAACCTTTCGGCTGATGGCATCAAGACCAGGTCCACGCCGCCAAAGGCCTTCATTAGTCCACCTGTTGCCAGTCCGTCAATGCCAGTAGACCCCAGCGAGTCGAGTGCAAATCCGCGTACACTGGTCGCTCCACCGGCAAACTGACGATATGTTTTCGGCACCGTACCCTGCAAATTAAGCGTGCGCCCGTAACCGACGCGGGGAGAGAGGAGAGCCCAATCAACAGGTTGATAAAACAGTCGCCCGGACACATTCATCACTGTCCATAGTCCGGTGCTATTCACGCGTAACGGCAAACCAACCCCTGCATTCACGCGCCAGCCACGTGAAGGCAGCATGCCACCACTCTCACGGGAAAAATGGACATCAACACGAGGGCCAAGGGTGATCAGTCCGATTCCTTCCTCGCGTACATTTTCGGCCTGCAGCGACAGGCGCAGGTAATCGGTGTGATGGAAATTCCATTGCCAGAAGGGGCCACCACTGACGGAGTCATAACGCCGTCCATCACTGTCAGCTCTGTAGTAGTCGATATTCATGCCGACCTGCTGGTTGGCGGCAGGCCAGGCCGGGCGCTTTAATGTGCCGCCAATCCCGGATGCAGTACGCGAAGCTTCACCACGCAGTGCGTATTCAATATTGCCCTGCATCAGACTGCGATCTACCCAGGCGGCAGCGAGCCCGAAACCGGCGTCCGTTGAGAAACCGGCATCACCGCTAAGTTTTCTCCAACCGGCCTCGGTGACGGTGATGCGAACCGGGACCTGATTGCCGGTCGCATGCTGAAGATCTGGCACAATCATCGCATGTTGATAACGGGAATCATCAGCCAGGTGCTGCATTGCTTCGTGCAGCCGTTGTTGGGCGGGCACCAGACCAGGTTTCAAGCGACTGATCTTCACGGCCAGTTCAGCTGCATACTGACGGGCACCTTCAACATGAATATCTGATATATAAAATAGTGGCCCGGGATTAATCTCCCAGATAATATCAACTTGCTTATTCTGTGCATCGGGGATGACGACAGCTTTACTAAATTCTGCCTTCAGATAACCGCGATCACGCCAAGACCAGTGCAATGCAGTTTTGGCGTTTTCATAATTCGCACTGACAAAAGCTTCGCCACTGAGCGGAACGGGCATCCGGCTGTCGGGTTCAGGTTTAATATTGATGAGACGAATGTGCCACAGTTTGCCTGCGTTTACGCGCCAGATCGCTTTTCCTTCCTCAATGAGGACTGCCACCTTGGCATCCAGGTAGCCTTCACTACGCAACCATTGCCGAATTAACAAAGAGTCCTGTTTCGCGACGTAGCCAACGATGGCTGAGCCGGCGGATGCTTTAAGACGCAAGGTGTCCATTTTTTTTAACAGGGAATCAGGAGCGGTAATGGGGCTGTCCAGAATATGGCCTGCATCACCAGCTAAAACAGGTGGCGAATACGTCAGCAGCAGACCCAGTACGATTGTCTGAAGGGCTAAGATGTGGTTATTTGTAGATTTAATTACTGCTATCCACCAATACATGATACGTCCACCTGTTATCAGCCATCTGAACTATGGTACTGAGACTGTCGCATCATCAACTGGATTGATTTTGCTGACAATAAAATAATATCAGTGTTAGGGGGGATTTTACGCACTGTACGGTGTGCCATTGTCTGCAATCGGTTGTCGAAAGCATGCAAAGGCATATGATGTGATCATCTGTTTGAATACAGCAATCAAGTTATTTTTCCTACCAAGTGACGGGGCAGAAGGTGTAGAACAGATGTTACAGGGAGTTTTATGTTAGAACGCTTTCAAAGTAATTATGAAACAATAATAAACCATATCATGCAATCTGACTTCTGGTGGCAGGTGATCATATTGGCATTCGCCGTGATTCTCGCCAGTTCGGTGCGTAGCTTCATTTTACGCTCGGAGGGTGAAGGGCGGGAGACAGCAGAAAGCAGACTGCGAAAGATGTCTCGCAAGGGTCTGCATCGCATACAATTTCCGATTTCGATGTTGTTGGTGACGTTGATCGGTAAAGCTATTCTCCAGAATCTTGATATACAGACGCCATTGTTAACGATTGCCACACCGTTGCTGCTTTCGCTGGCCGCCATTCGCATTCTTATATATATGTTGCGTAAAGGGTTTTCCAGTGGTCGCTTGGTCAAAGCTTGGGAGAGTATCATCAGTACAATGATCTGGCTGATGGTTGTCCTGCATCTGCTCGGCTGGCTTCCCAGCGTTATTTCAGCACTTGATGCATTCGCATTCAATCTTGGCGAAAGCCATATATCTCTATTGCTGGTAATTAAACTGATTTTGACGATTGCTTTCTTCTGGATGCTGGCGCAATGGCTGACCAAATGGATCGAACAACGGGTAAAACAGTCTGAGAATTTTAGCGGCAGTACTCAGGTTGCACTGGCTAAGCTCAGTAAATTTGTGCTGTTTGCCATCGCTATTTTCGTGGCACTGGATGCCGCAGGCATTGATTTGACCGCACTGACAGTGTTCAGTGGTGCGGTTGGTGTGGGTATCGGTTTTGGTTTGCAACGTATCTCAAGTAATTTCATCAGTGGTTTTATTCTATTGTTTGATCGCTCCATTAAACCGGGTGATGTGATTACCGTACGCGATAAATTTGGCTGGGTGCAGGAGTTGTGTGCCCGCTATATTGTTGTGCGTGACCGCGATGGTGTGGAAACGCTGATACCGAATGAAAATCTGGTGACTTCTGAAGTCATCAACTGGAGTTATACTGATTCAAATATTCGCATGAAGATACGTGTGCAGATCAGTTATCATGATGATCCGGAAGAAGCGATGCAGCTGATGCTTGAATGCGCCAACGCTTCCCCCCGTGTTCAGCATGATCCGGTGCCATTAACACGACTGATGGAGTTCGGTGACAATGGGATTGTACTGGAACTGCGAATCTGGATACTTGATCCCGAAAATGGATTGGGTGGTGTTAGATCAGAAGTGAATCTTGCTATCTGGCGGGCCTTTAAAAAGGCAGGCATCACTATTCCGTATCCACAGCGTGATGTTCACATCAGCTATGCTAATGATACTGGATTACAGCAAAAGGATGCACATAATGAATAGATTAGTGCTCGGTTGGCGAGAATGGGCCTCACTGCCTGGATTGGGCATTGTGGCCATCAAGGTAAAAGTGGACACCGGCGCTCGCAGTTCTGCACTGCACACATTTGAAATGGAACCTTTCAGTGAAGCTGGCATTGCCATGGTACGGTTTTCTGTTCATCCTTATCAGCATGATGCGTCGATAGTAAAGACATGCGTTGCCCCGCTGCTGGATGAACGTAATGTCACCGACTCAGGTGGTCACACCGAGCAGCGTGCGGTGATATTAACGTCGTTGGTATTGGGTGGTCTGCGTAAAAATATTGAGATCACACTGACCAACCGTGAAAATATGAAATTTAGAATGCTACTGGGTCGAACAGCTATGGCGGGAGACTGCATTGTAGATCCCAGACGTTCCTATCTATTAGGCAACCGGACGAATGAATTGAACAACGGAAGTTAAATATGATAATTGCAATTATGTAAGGAAATCCAAAACTCTATTCAACGAAGCGACTGGTTGAAGCGGCTAAAGAACGAGGCCATGAGGTGCACGTGTTTGATCACCTGCGGTGTTATATGAATATCACATCGATGCGTCCATCCATTCGTTATAAAGGTGTAAAAGTAGAAGGTTTTGATGCGGTTATTTCACGTATCGGTGCATCCGTCACCTTTTATGGTACTGCGGTTCTGCGCCAGTTTGAAATGATGGGGGGCTATCCATTCAATGAGTCGGTCGCCATCTCGCGTTCGCGTGACAAGTTGCGTTCCACCCAGCTGTTGGCGCGCAAAGGTATCGGCCTGCCGGTAACCGGGTTTTCCCACAATCCGGATGATATTGGTGACCTGTTGAATTCCGTAGGTGGCAATCAATTTGTCATTAAACTGCTGGAAGGTATGCAGGGTATCGGTGTGGTTCTGACTGAGAATAAAAAAGCGGCTGAAAGTATTTCAGGTTTTACTCCGATCACTTGAATAGCAGTAAAACTTTCTGGGCTTGGCAATATACGCTGGATTGTCTGGCATATCTGTGTTGAACCGTTCACATCATCAGGAGAGACGGTCGCGGAAATCCTCATAGGTAAAACGACGTACCAGTTCGAAGCTGTCGTTGCTGTGCCAGATGCCGATATCAGGATGACAGACACCATTGAACATGGTGGTTTTTACCATGGTGTAGTGAATCATATCCTCAAATACCAGTCGTGAACCAACACTCAGTTTTTCATCGAAGGAATAATCTCCAATGACATCGCCGGCAAGGCAAGAGGTGCCACCGAGTTTGTAGGTGTGTGGTTTCTCTTTAGCCACACCCGCGTTTGTGATCGCAGGGCGGTAGGGCATCTCCAGTACATCGGGCATGTGGGCTGTGGCGGAGATATCGAGAATGGCTACGTCGAGCCCATCGGTCGGTACAATATCGAGCACAGAGGCGATAAGCGGGCCGGTACGCCAAGCAATAGCACCGCCAGGTTCCAGATAGACCTCTTTATTCCACTTGTTTTTAAAGGCCTTAATGCGCTCAATCAGTAGGTCAACATCATAATCTTTGTGGGTCATCAGATGACCACCACCGAAATTGACCCATTGCAGGCCGGGAATGTAGGTGGCGAATTTCTTTTCAAAGGCATCAATCAGGGCAATGGAAGAATCCGCCATGTTTTCGCATAGGGCATGCACATGCATACCTTCGATTCCGGAGAGCGCTGCACTATCGATATGTTCAGGGCGTACACCCAGACGAGAGCCAGAAAAACATGGGTTGTAGAGGTCGGTTTTTACTTCCGAGATGCCCGGGTTCACCCGTAGTCCACAGGATATACCTGAATCTATGGCGCGCTGACTGAACTGATGCCACTGGTTCATCGAGTTGAATACGATATGCCCAGCCATGCAACAGATCTCATCAAACTCATCCTCGCGAAAAGCCGCCGAATAGATGTGATTCTCGCGCCCGAACTGCTCATTAGAAAGCTTTAGTTCATATAGTGAACTGGCCGTACAGCCCGGCAAGTAATCTTTGATAAGATCAAATGTGGACCACATGGCAAAACCTTTTAGTGCCAGAATAATCTTGCAGCCGGACTCCTCCTGAACACGTTTAAGCAGTTCGAGGTTTGCAATCAGCTTCTCTTCTTCCAGTACATAGCATGGCGAAGGCACCTGAGTGATATCCAAGCTCAAAGACTTTTACCGCAGAGTACGCAAAGTTTCGCAGAGTAGAAACTTAAATGGGGTGCACCGACTGCTCGTATGTGCTTATTGAATAGAACAACATCAGTGTTCATACGGCCTGTTAAAAATGCCTTGTGCCTTACTTTGCGCCAAGGTGAATTGCGTTTACGCAAGAGAATGCACCCTGGGGTGAACTCTGCGTCCTGAAGGTGAGTGTGTTTACACAAGAGAGACTCTCCTGGGGGATTGCGGTGAGTATTCATACTGGTAGTGCATCCACATCAATATCGGTTGCGATATCGGTCCAGGGCAGGCCATGTTCGTTGAGAGCTGCCATAAATGGATCGGGATCAAACTCTTCCATATTGTAAACGCCCGGTTTCATCCAGTGGCCCTGAATCATCATCATGGCACCGATCATGGCCGGTACACCGGTGGTGTAGGAGACACCCTGAGCATTGGTCTCTTTAAAACACTCCTGATGATCACAGATATTATAGACATAACGTGAAACAGGTTTGCCATCTTTAAAACCCTTGCAGATCACACCGATATTGGTTTTACCAACGGTGCGCGGGCCAAGGCTGGCTGGATCAGGCAGTAGCGCTTTCAGAAACTGAATCGGTACGATTTGCTGGCCTTGAAATTCAATCGGTTCAATCGAATCAAGACCGATATTACGGAACACCTCCAGATGTGTGAGATAGGCATCACCAAAGGTCATCCAGAAACGCATGCGTTTTACACCGTTCAGGTTTACAGATAATGATTCCATCTCTTCATGGTAGAGCAGGTACATATTTTTCGGGCCGACCTGCTCAAAATTGAACTGTTTTTTATACTGCATAGGCGTGGTCTCTATCCACGCGCCATTTTCAAAATAACGACCGTTGGAGGTGACTTCGCGGATATTGATTTCAGGATTGAAGTTGGTGGCAAAGGCGTAACCGTGATCACCACCATTGCAGTCGAGAATATCAACATAATCCATCGTATCAAAATGGTGTTTCTGCATATGGGCCGAAAAGACATTGGTAACACCCGGATCAAAACCGGAACCGAGCAGTGCCATCAGGCCAGCATCTTCAAAACGCTGGCGGTAAGCCCACTGCCAGCTGTATTCGAATTTTGCTTCATCCAGTGGTTCATAGTTGGCGGTATCCAGATAATGGGTGCCAGTTTCAAGACAGGCATCCATGATAGTCAGATCCTGATATGGCAGTGCCACATTGATGATCATAAACGGCTTCACGCGCTTAATTAACGCAATCAGTTCAGGCACGTTATCGGCATCAACGGCTGCTGTTTCAATACGGCGACCTGTTTTCTCATGCACTTCCAGTGCAATCTGATCGCACTTGGACTTAGTGCGGCTGGCCAGCCAGATGTCTGAAAACACACTTTCATTTTGTGCACATTTATGTGTCACCACGCGTCCAACGCCGCCGGCGCCAATAATCAGAACTCTACTCATGATAGACCTCAATATGTTGATTTCCGGATTCAGCCGGGCCGGAGAGTGTAATAGCAGTCAACAAGGCTGGGAATTAAAAAGTGATATTCCGTCTGTAGGGCTAAGGCGTTACACTAGGGCCATGTATGACTTAACCAATCTCGATCTGAATGAGCATCACGATATTCGCATCATTGGCGTGCCCTTTGATGGCACGGTTTCGTTTCGTCCCGGTGCTCGTTTTGGCCCGGCGGCCATGCGAGATGCTTCTGATGGCATTGAAACCTATTCGCCATATCTCGATGCTGATCTTGAATCGGTGCACTATGCCGATGCAGGTGATCTGGAACTGCCGATGGGCAATAGTGAAGCGGTACTCTCCATTATTCGGGAGGCTGTTGATGAGTGTATGGCCGATGGAGTGATTCCATTTATGCTGGGTGGTGAACATCTGGTTAGTCTGCCGGCGATTGAATCAGTGTTTGAAAAATACCCTGATCTGGTGGTGGTGCAGCTGGATGCACATGCCGATCAGCGTGAAGATTACCTGGGTGTGAAGCTTTCACATGCTTGTGTCATGCGGCGTGTGTCTGAATTTCTGGGTGATGAGAATATACGTCAGTTGGGTATTCGATCCGGCACCAAAGATGAATATGACCTGATGAAAAATTTTGCGACTCTAAGCACATTCCGTGAGGACGATCTCGATGCCTTGATCGGCTGGATTGCTGATCGTCCGGTCTATTTGACGGTGGATCTTGATGTGTTCGATCCAGCTTGTTTTCCGGGTACCGGCACACCAGAGCCGGGCGGCATTGATTGGTGGACTTTCCAGCGCTTTATTAAAGTAATGCAGGATTGTGATATTGTCGGCCTTGATGCGGTTGAGTTGGCACCGCAACTGGATACATCTGGCTGCTCATCCGTCCTTGCTGCCAAATGTGTGCGCGAAATGCTGCTGATCGCAGCGCCGTGATCATCAACTTATGGAAACTGTTCGTCGTTATTTAATTAAAAAAACCGGCCATTAGGTAAAGAGAGTATCCACTGGGCGACGAATACACAGAAAGAGAATTGCGAAGCAAGAGATGCTATCTTGGGGAACGAATATTAATCAGCGTAGTTTGTGAATTTTATTGTACTAGGGTACATTTTCTAGTTTTACTCGTTGTTAAAGAAGCTTGGTTTTTATGATGTTTATCAGATGTTCCGCACGTTATTACCCTGCCGTATCCTTCT
>NZ_RCFQ01000017.1 GCF_003665155.1 Mariprofundus sp. EBB-1
ATTTTGACGGGGGCTGCCCACTTTCAGTAGTTTGATGCTGTGTTATCTCTGCTGTTAGGGGTACATTATCGTTATTTACTAAACGGGGATGATATTCATGAACAATGAGATCGATTACACGAACAACCCCTTACACGGGCTTGGAACGAAAAGCTTGTTGACTGAAATAGTAGATCATTATGGTTTTGAGATACTTTTTGCCTATTTGAATATCAATTGCTTTAAGATGAATCCAAGCATTGATTCCAGTGTGAAGTTTTTAAAGAAGACAGATTGGGCGCGTATAAAAGTTGAAGCATTCTATCTGTATGACTATAAAAACTTACCGAGAGCATCTTATGAAGAGTATTTATTACCTCCAAGGGAGCGGGTTTTTCCAGAAGAGCAAGTGTCGAGGGAGCCTAAAAAACTGAGCTTAGAAGGTGCTGATCGCTTACGCGAAGAGCGTGCAGAAAAGTCTGCTGAATACTTGCGTGAAAAGTGTGCAAGCAGATCACCTGCGAGAGAGAAGAGGGATGAGAAGCCCTCGAAAAAGAAGATTGATCCATGGGCTAGATAAAGGCTGAAAAGAATCGAATAGACAAAAATTTAAGCAAGCCAGAAGGTGAATTGCGTAGCAAGAGAAGCTCCTTGGGGGGACGACACACGAATAAACACGAATAGTTCAACAGCTGAGGGTTTATGTTTTTTATCAGTGTCTGTCGTGTGCACAAGGTAAATGGTGAGGTGCCAGAGAGGGTGAGCTAGGCCATCAGTGGCTAAGGTTTTCTTTATCTCGTAAAAAAAATCAGCTATCTGACGGCCTCAAAATGTAAGGGGTGCCACACTGCAAGTGATTTTGATTTGCCTTCAGCTATAGTCTCACCATGCCAACCCGTCCCATGCCAAGTCTGCCGATCAATGATGTGCTACCCGACATCAAAGAGACATTAACAACGCACAATCGTCTTGTACTGCAAGCACCACCGGGTGCAGGTAAAACCACGGCTGTCCCCATCGCTTTGCTAGGTGAAAGCTGGTTGGGTGATAAGCAGATCATCATGCTGGAACCGCGCAGGCTTGCTGCACGCAATGCGGCGGCACGCATGGCATTTTTGCTCGGTGAAAAAGTTGGTGAAAGCGTGGGTTATCAAATCCGGCAGGACAACTGTTTTAGTGACAGAACAAAAATACTGGTGGTCACCGAAGGTATTTTAACACGTAAGTTACAGGCTGATCCGGAACTTAAAAACTCTGCACTGGTTATTTTTGATGAATTTCATGAACGCAGCCTGCATGCCGATTTATCACTGGCGCTGTGCTTACAAAGCCAGCAAATTTTACGCGAAGATCTGAAAATTCTGGTGATGTCGGCAACCCTCAATACGGATGCTGTGGCTACATTGTTGGATAAGGCGCCGATCATTCAGAGTGAAGGGCGCAGTTTTCCTGTCGAGAATAGATATCTCGGTAACGTGATCAGGCAACACAATACACGGCCTCAGCAGCAACTGATGATCAATTTGACCAACACGGTCAAAACATTCATTCATGAACATGAGGGTAACTGCCTGGTATTTCTACCTGGTGTCAAAGAGATCAACCAGCTCTCCAGACAGATCAAACAGACACTTGATCACGCATCGATCACGAACATGATCATTGCACCGCTGCATGGCAGCCTAAGCAAACAGCAGCAAGATTTGGCTATCGCAGTACCCAGTGATAAAGGCATGCGGAAAATTGTTCTGGCCACCAATATCGCAGAAACCAGTATCACCATTGAAGGTATTAGCTGCGTGATTGATTCAGGCTTAGAGCGCATGATGGATTACAGCCCAGCCTCGGGCATGAACAAACTGAATACCCGTTCCATTTCACAGGATTCAGCAGAACAACGCAGCGGTCGTGCCGGCAGATTATCCGCTGGTGTCTGTTACCGTATGTGGACTGTCACGCAACAACCACGTTTAGCCAAACATGCAGCACCTGAAATCCTGCACAGCGACCTATCAACGCTGGTGCTGGAACTGGCAAACTGGGGCGTGACTCAGGTTAATGAATTACAGTGGATGGATCTGCCTCCAATAGGAGCCATCGACCAGGCAAAGACACTGCTGCAACAACTCGGCGCTCTAGATGAGGCGGGCAACATTACAACGCACGGACGTGACATGTTGAAACTGGGTACGCATCCACGCTTAGCGCACATGATGTTGGCCGCCATTCAACTGGATCAGGCTTATCATGCCTGTTTAATCGCTAGCCTGCTCACCGAGAAAGATTTGTTTCAGGCCGCTCGTTCAGATAAAAACGCTGAAAAAAGTGCTGACATTCATGACAGGCTGAATGTGCTTGTGCATGCAGGATCAAAGCATCCCGGTATCGATCACCAGCAATGCAAACGCATCATACAAAGTGCCGATGATTTTTTCAGGCGTGTGAAAAAGTGCAGCAAAGCGAGAGTCAATAAAGAGAGACCGGATAATCACTGTAGCGGGGTGCTTTTGGCCTACGCCTATCCCGATAGAATCGCCAAACAGCGTAACCCCAACGAGGCGCGTTATCTGCTCAGTAACGGCAAGGGCGCGGTTATTCCGCACTTTTTGCAGCATCATCTGCATGAATATCTTGTGGTCGCCAACCTTGATGCCAAACAGGGCGAAGCCTGCATCTATCTGGCTGCGGATATCAGTGCTGAACAATTACAGGAATATTTTAGTGCGTATATTCAACACGAAGAACGTGTTGAATGGAATGAGAGCGCACAACGCGTCGAGGTCAAACAGACCAGTAGTATTGGAAAAGTAGTATTGCAAGAATCTATCCTGCACGATGCAAAAAACAGAAAAAACCAAGAGGCGGTACAACAGTGCCTGATGCAGGCTATCAGGAATAGGGGACTTGCGTGCCTGAACTGGAATGTTAAGGCTGAGAACCTTAAACAGCGGGTACAATGTATTAACCACCATCGTCTAAACAATCCTGCTGTTAAAAAGCAGCTTGATGAATCTCTACCCGATTTTTCAGAACAGAATTTGAGCGACACCTTGGTTGTATGGATGCAACCGCACTTAAGCCATGAAAACAGCCTCAAGCAGTGTTTTAAACTGGATCTGTATAGCCTGCTTTTAAATCAGCTCAGCTGGCAACAACAGCAACTGATCAAGCAACTGGCGCCAGAGCGAATCAGCGTACCCAGTGGTTCCTCCGTGTCAGTGGATTATAGCGATCCGGAGCAACCCATCCTTGCTGTCAGATTGCAGGAGGTATTTGGTCTGTACGACACACCCACGATACTCAATGGTCACTGTAAACTGATGATGCATCTGTTATCACCAGCACGTAAGCCAATGCAGGTCACACAAGATTTAAACAGCTTCTGGAACACTACCTATCACGATGTAAAAAAAGAGCTACGTGGAAAATATAAACGCCACTACTGGCCGGATGATCCATTCACCGCACAGGCAACTAGCAAAACCAAAAAACAGATGAATCGTAAATAGGAAAACTGTAAGGCGCGGAAAAGGCGATAGATCTGATTCATTGACCTTTAATTGGTCAGCCTTATCGTCTCGTCATGGCTCGTTTATCAAGACACCATCGTCCTGGTATTCAGACAGCTTTAATCATGCAAAAGTGAGTGAATAACCGCAATATGAAAAGAAACATAGAACTACTAGCGCCCGGTGGCGATGTTGAAGCGATTAAGGCCGCAGTGATTGCCGGGGCAAATGCTGTGTATTGTGGGCTGGATAACTTTAACGCCCGCAATCGCGCCGCCAACCTTTCGTTTGAAGATCTTTCCGGTATTTTACGGTTGGCACACAAATACGATTGCGAGGTGTTTTTAACCGTCAATGTGGTCATCCTGGAACATGAACTGCGCAGTTTGATCAAGCTGCTGAACAAGCTGGTGAACACGGGTATCGATGGCATTATTGTACAGGATCTTGGCATTTTTAATCTGGTCAAAAAACATTTTCCATCGCTGGATATTCACGCCTCAACGCAGCTGACGACACATAACGAAGGCCAGATACTGTTTCTGGCAAAAATCGGCGCATCACGCCTTAACCTGTCGCGCGAATTAAATATTGGCGAAATAAAATCATTAACGGCACTCGCGCACAAACACAACGTACTCACCGAAGTGTTTGTGCATGGCGCACTCTGTATTGCATTTTCCGGCCAGTGTTACTCAAGCTCCGTTAGCGTGGGCAACTCAGGCAATCGTGGCAGTTGTAGCCAGGCCTGTCGTGATGAGTATGAAATCACGGATGCGGGCAATCGTTTCCCGCTGAATTTGAAAGATAACTCTGCTTATTTTGATCTGCCCGAGCTGGTTGATGCGCAAGTGGATTCATTGAAGATAGAAGGCCGCATTAAAAATGCACATTATGTGTATACTGTGGTCGATACATGGAGAAAGCAGGTCGATGCGTTTGTGGATACGGGACAATTGTTGGCCGACGATTCGAACCTGCACCGCGTATTTAACCGGGATTTTAC
This sequence comes from Mariprofundus sp. EBB-1, assembly GCF_003665155.1. Taxonomy (GTDB): domain Bacteria; phylum Pseudomonadota; class Zetaproteobacteria; order Mariprofundales; family Mariprofundaceae; genus Mariprofundus. The sequence goes on from NZ_RCFQ01000017.1 coordinate 4,495, forward strand.
CAACTCTTTTTTACAGGGGCACCTCAGCAAAGAGATGTTTATCGATAACCCGCGCGATTACAGCGTGAACCATGCCATTGAACAAAGTGACGCTGTCACACCTGATGCTATTGAGCAGATTAAAGTGGAGCTGTACTCTAAGAAAAATGAACTTGGGGCAGAGCTCAAAGAAAAGATTAAGTACCTCAGCATTGCCAAGCAGCCGTTGGTATTGGCTTTTTCAGGTCAGTTGGGCGCACCGCTTTGTTTGACGCTGACCATAGGTGATCAAGACAAGGTTTATCAGGTGCAAACGCCATCACTGCTCAGGGCTGCCAGTGAATCGGCTATCCATCAGGCAACATTGGAAAAACGCTTTAAAAACGTTGCCGGCAATGATTACCGCATTGAAGGCTTTGAATGCTCGGATCTGGATGATGGATTAACGCTGCCGTTTAAAGAGCTCACGACATTAAAAAATGAGGCTGCGTCACTGTTAAATCATTCCATCGACAGGGTTCCCTTTGCCGATGTTCCGCCGTTAGAGAAACATGCAAAAACGTCTAAAAGAACAACAATGTCGATATTGATTGCCGATGAGAAAGATGTTCACCTATGTGAACGGACAAATGCCGATGTCTATTTCAAAGTGCCAGAGAGCCTGAAAAAAGGCTGTAATAAACACATCGAACTGTTCTTACGTCATCCACGCCTGATTCCATGGTTTCCTGCCATTTTAATTGGTAAGGATTACGATGAATCCGTGCGACTGCTGGAGCAGGTTCGCCCTGAACGTATCGTCAGTAATAACACGGGTGTAGCCTATAAAGCCTTTGAAATGGGTATCGAGTGGATTGCCGGTCCATTCTTAAATACCACCAACTCCTATGCACTGTTAACCCTGAAAGAGGAGTTGAATTGTGCCGGAGCCTTTATATCCAACGAAATCAACCGTATGCAAATCAAAAACATTGCCCGCCCAAGCAACTTCAAGCTGCTATACAGTATTTATCATCCGATTTTATTGATGACCAGCCGGCAGTGTTTTTTCCAGCAAACTGTAGGCTGTAAAAAGCCCACTATTGAGGATGGGTGTATGCTCAGTTGCACAAAAGCGACCACGATCACGAATGTGAAAGGGGTTTCGTTTGCCGTTGATAAACAAAAAGGCGGCTACCCCAGCATCTATAATCACGAACAGTTTTTAAACGCTGATATCGTTCACGACCTTGGTGATCTGTTTGATGAGTTTTTTATTGATCTGACCAATATTGGCGCGGGCTCCAAGCCTGAGTTGGACAAGGCGGCGTTGATTGCGCACTTTGAACGGCTATTAAGTGGTGATGGTCAGGCAGCAGAGCAATTAAACCAAATGGTTAGCGAATCTACGAACGCACAATATAGTCAGGGCTTGTAGCGTGGAGGCTGGCATCGTCACCACTGACGTATGGAAAGTTCTCATCTTATGACTTTGCCAATCCTCTATTCTCTGCAACATTGCCCCTACGCCATGCGTGCAAGGCTCGCTCTGTTACTGGCGGAACAACCGGTCATGCTGCGTGCCATTGTGATGCAGGATAAACCACCTGAAATGTTGGCCGCATCGCCTAAAGGAACCGTGCCTGTTCTGGTGTTAGATGATACAGATAACAACAGGGTCATCGATGAAAGTCTGGGAATTATGTTATGGGCGCTGGAACGCAATGATCCCGGGAATTTGCTCTATGCACAGGAAGGGAATGGCGATGGGGGAGCGCTTGCGGAAATGTTGGCTGTCATCCATGAAAATGATGCCGTTTTTAAACCGCAGCTGGAACAGTACAAACGCGCCAAACGTTTTCACGGTGACGATGAAGAACAGTGTCGCTTGCTGTGTGAACCGTTTATTCAAGGGCTGGAATATCGCCTGACGCAGCATGATTTTTTCATGGGCGCTACACCCAGCCTGCTTGATTATGCACTACTGCCTTTTGTCCGGCAGTTTTCCCGCGTCAATCGACAGCTGTATTTGAACGGCCCGTACATGCATCTGCAGCGCTGGTTAAATCAACATTTACAAAGCCGACTCTATGCCAGGGCGATGTTCAAATACCCCTTATGGCTAGAGCATCATGAACTGTGTATATTGGGTGAGTAAAGGCATTGATAACTATGGAATGCGCTGCATGGAAGTGGAGTAGCCCAAGGTCAAAAGCGTTTCACCGCGGAGTACGCAAAGTTACGCAGAGGAAAAGCGAAAAATTAACAAACAGAATGGAGGGATAGGGTGCCGCGCATGTTATCCCATACATTTGAGCGTTTTAATTTCCTTTTATATATCGTTCATAAGCAGCTCTCACGTACCGGGATGCCGGCGCTTACAATAAAGGGTTTCCTTTATGCTGCGTACTGAAGGTGAATCGCGAAGCGAGAGTAGCCACCCTGGGGTGTTGCGGTGGAAACCTTTTAAAGGTCTTTGCTTTTTATAATGCGATTACCCTGTGTGCGCAGAAGCAACTCAGCATATTGTTGCATCGGAATGTTCATTTTTTCTTGCAAGGCTTGAGCTTTGGTGAGCAGTGCTTCTCTTTCGATCAATGGGATGTCATTTTTAAATGCGAATATAATGGTGTTTCCATCATCAACGTCGAATCTAAGCAGTTGGTTGTTAAACTCTTGTATGAGCAGTTGATCTAAGACTTCGCGCAATTGAAAAGAGGTGTTGCATATATTGAGCACGAGCACACCTTGCTCGGTGAGTGCATTTTTACAATCACGCAAGTAAGACGACTGCACTTGCCGGGGCTCCATGCCTTCCGGGTTGAACAGATCTGAAAATATAATATCGCTTTTGATGTCGGTGTTTTTTATGTGGTTCACAGCATCGTCGATATGAATGAACAGATGATCACTAGCGGGTAGGTGAAAATGTTCTTTTGCGGTATTCACCACGGCTGCTCTGTACTCAATCGCGTGTACGTTCAATGCGGGGAAACTACTCAGTAGTTTCTTTACCATCGAGCCTGCACCAAGCCCCATGATGGTTGCTGTTTTAACGCTGGGGATAAAAAACAGACCTGCCATCATGGCTCGGGTGTAAGCGAGATGTAATCCATTGACGTTATTGAGTTTCATGCAACTTTGATAGATTTTCCCGTCAAAACTGAGAATCCGGCTGTTGCGTGTTTGGTAAACATGAATCTGGCCGTGCTCATCGGCTGTTGATGCGATACAGGTTCCTTTGATATCCATTGAATTCTTCATACCTCTTACATACGGTTATATAACGGTGCATTACAATGGCAGAGAGGGAGCTTTGTCGTCGATTATCAACCCAAGCTGTCATTACCTTGTAGTTTTGCTAGTCGTTTTTGAAGATAAATTAGCTGCTTAAAGTAACGACGACGCCAAGTTGGAAATGTCTCAGGATCCAGTCTTAGTGTTATCTGAGATGTCGTTGGCACTTCCTTAACCTCTATTGTTCATGCCTTGCAATGACAGAGGGGAGTGATTGTGGTGCTTTGATACGGACTTGTTTGTTTACATTCATACGCCCGAACACCACTTCAATATCCGCTATTTTCACTCCGAACTCCTTGGCGAAAAACTTCACCATATGGTCCGTTGCCTTGCCACCGCGGGGTACTGCTGCGACATTAACCTTTAATTGGTTACCTTTGGGTTTGCCTATCTTGTTCGTTTTTGCATTCGGTGAACCCAGGATATTGAGAATCAACACATCGCCATCCCAGCAATAAAAGGTATTCATTTTTACACGATTACTCATCATCTCCTCCGGCAAATAAATTTTCTGCGTGGATCATCACATCGATTCATGAATAGCGACTCAAGTAGCGTTGCAACTGAACAGATAATTTTTATTTTTGATCACACCTTATCATGCTTGAACGGCAATGGATGCCATTTTCATCGTGCTTTCAAATGATTTTGCGCCCGCAATAAACAGTCCATTATGGCAGAACATCGCATCATCAATTCCTGTTACCGCTTGCAACTCTTGATCGGACAGGCCTGCCCATGGTTGGGGCAACGGTTTTCTGTTTTCAAAGGACCCCGGCTCAGTTGGCACAGTTTGAATGCGCCATTCGCCGGTCTGCGATGGGTAAACTACATATAATGCTTCCTCAGACAGCGTGTGAACTGTTCTTTTCCACGGGGTATATTGTTCCAATACAATGACTCTTGGATCTTCAGCATCATCAATCGCTTTGGCTACAATCGCTTTGGCATGAACGCCACCGCCAGCGGCGGCAATAAAGCGTGCCAGTATGCGCGAGGCAAATTCAACCGCTTCATCAAAACATGCATCAACGTGACTATCTTCCTGCCAGGTAGGGTTAAACATGCCAATTGTCTGGCTAAGGCTGATGCCTTGAGGAACACCTTCGACATGACCACAATCAATGGCATCAATCGTTGAGACTAAGCCTTTATCAACTGCATTACTGATGTCCTGATCACCCTGGCATAGTTCCAAGCCATATTTCTGCCAAATCAGACCAAACGAGGAGTAGGGAATACCATTATCGCGCTCACCGGCACCACCACGTTGATGATGATCAAAACGGCCTCTCTCCGGGTCATATTCGCCGCCTACATCAAGCACAATATCTGCCTTAGCGATCAGTTCAGAATCGCGCGTGCGAATCAGCGTGAACGAGGGGAATATGCTTTTCAGTGCAGCGACACTGAATACATCATCTGCATGAAAGTTTCCGTTGTGGGTTACTATCGTTTTATCATTCATTTGTTTAATACCATGTTAGAAAGAGATGAGGGTGACCGCTAGTTGAACGTTAATGTTCTGGCCACCGTTAATATGTGAAAATATTTTGCAGATCTTATAGGAAGCCATCTAAATAAATAAGGGGGCAGTTTGTTTATGAGCAGACTGACGCCTTAGATTTGGTTGAAAATTGGTTTAGCTCAAACTTACTTCGCAAACCATAAGGCATCTGTGATATCCGCTCCCCCATGATCATCTGTAGAGGAAGCACACAACTATTCATCCACCTTCTTTCTCAGAGCTTTTGTTTGGCTGCGCCTGTTCTTACCCTCTAACCTACGTTTGACGGAGTTGTAAGATTTTCGAGTCGGGCGCCTTTTTTTAAGCACAACTGTGGCACTTTTAATCAGCTCTTGAAGTCGGTTCAATGCATCTGTGCGGTTTTGTTCCTGACTGCGATACTGTTGTGCTTTGATGATGAGCACACCATCACTGCTGATACGGCGGTCTCTGAGCTGTAATAGCCGTTCCTTGTAAAACTGCGGCAACGAGGATGCATGAATGTCAAAACGCAGATGAATAGCGCTGGATACTTTGTTGACGTTTTGACCACCAGCGCCCTGAGCGCGGATGGCTGAAAGCTCAATTTCATCATCCTGAATGCTGACTGACTCGGATATCTTTAACATCAGTCTATGCAGAATTCTCTGAGTGAATAACGGTTACGGGCAGTAAGATCGATATGACGAAACGGTGCCTTTTTTCCTGCATAGATATCATCTGTTAACCATTGATGTTCTGCCTCACTATCGGCATCTGATACTGAGGTGCTCCAGACACCTTTTTTGGGTTTTCCAAACTGATCTTTATAAGAAAAATCGGCCAGCCAGCGGTATCCGCGTGCTTTCAGATCATCTTTCTTGTCAAAGGGAGCTCCGATCGCAAACAGACGCTGGCTCTTCTCCCTGGCACATGCAAGCAGGCTTGCCATGGCCAGTTTGCCGGAACAGGGCAGGGCTTTTGTTAATAGGTGAAGGGTTGCCTGGGCATCATTCACCGCGCGGTGGCCATCAAAGAAGTAACCCAGCTTATAGGCAATATAATCGAGTTTCAGGCTGGAGATGTCTTCATCCTGCCAGGGGATATCATTGAAGGTGCAGGCCCAGTTTGTCTCTTTGACCATAGGCATGCGCCGTTCAATCATCTGGCGATCAAAACCGGCATTATGTGCAATAATAAGATCAGATTTGTTCAGCCACTGTATGATTTCATCATCATCGAGTTTTTGCCCTGCGACCATCTCATCGGTAATGCCGGTGATCTGCTTGACGATATCACTCAATGGTTCGTTTGGATCTTCAAAGCCGTCATAGGTATGCATCACTCTATAAATAAGGCCGCTTCCTGCATCGTATTCGAACGCAACAAAACCGAGCTCGATAATGACGTCTTTGCTGGTATCCAGGCCTGTGGTCTCGGTATCAATCACGATACCAATACGTGGTGTTGTAGGCTCACCTGCACTGTAGCGATCAGGCGCTTGCAGGCGTTCAATGACCCTGTATTGATCGGATTGTTCTAAATGCTTGATGGCATCAATATCATTCATATATTTAGTTTCCTCATTATCTTCCGAATCATGCACGTTTCTAACGGTTTCTTAAACCGGGTCGATTGCTGGCTTTAACTAAAGTAAAAACACAATCGAGCCATAAGGTGAATTGCGTAGCAAGAGAAGCTCCTCTAGGGGACGACTCACGAATGGACGCGAATAAGGCAATAACCATAGATTTTTAATCGTGAAAATTCGTGGCTACGGTTTTACTGATCACGTACAAAAACTCAGCTATATTACTATGAATGTTAGACGTCCCAATATAATTGGAAATTTACCATAGCATGTCTGTGATCGATTATCGGCATGGCTGAGTTTCATAAGTAATCAGGTCTGTTTTTGTCTTTACTTTGCGTAACGTTGCGCCCTTTGTGGTGAAAAAATACTGAATATAGTTTGAAACAGAGAGTGTTTTAATGCGATTACCCTGCTGCTAGCGTGGCGCGACGATTCAAGCTTATAAAGGGGTTCTAATGATAAAAGCGTTACTGTTAAAGATATTTCGTGAAGGTGTTGGTGGTCTGATGGCTTTTGTCAGTTATTTGACCAGCCCGCGCAAAATCAAACGGGATGTGAAAGAGCAACGCGAAATCAACAAGCAGGTTGAGTCGATGTCGATGTATCAGTACTTCGCCTGTCCGTTTTGCATCAAAACACGTCGTACCGTGCACCGTTTGAATATTCCACTTGAATATCGTGATGCTCAAATCCGTGGTGGTAAACATCGCAATGCGCTAGAACAAGAGGGCGGGGCTATCAAAGTACCCTGTTTGCGTATTGATCACGATGATGAAAGTAGCACCTGGTTATACGAATCCAGCGAGATCGTCGCATATTTGAACCAACAGTTTGATCCGGCTCTGAAACAGGGTTAAGAGAACGTTTAATCCTCTTTTCGTCTGAATCGAATGATCTGTCGGCGTGCTTTTTTATCCGGCCGTTTATCCGGGGCAGGGGATACATTGAGTTTACGTAGCTCGTGCTGCACTTGTCGGGCTTTGATACTTTCTTCATCTTCCTGATATAGGCTTTGCGCCTGTGTCGCTGAACCTCTTTTTTCAGCCAGGCCCGTTACGGTAATGGCATAGAGCTCCTGTCCACGCACGATTTTCAGCATATCACCAATCTGTACACCTTTGGATGGTTTTAAACGATCACCATTACACTGAACATGGCCACCATTGACCATTTCTGTGGCCAGACTGCGCGTTTTAAAGAAGCGGGCAGCCCACAACCATTTATCGATACGCACCATCTGTTTAGACATGAGCAAATGCTATGCTGCTCACCTGCATGCAACAATGGAAAAAACCTATGGATTCAATCACTTGTTTTCTGCTTATTAGCGTTTTCATCAGTAGATGATGCGAACATGAAGTAAATTGTACGATTATTTTTGAGACAACAGCATCAAAGAGCGGCAGCATTGGCGACTGTTCGCTTCAAAGGCATTGCCGTGGCCGAACACACTACCGCTTGGAGGTGCCTTCTTGGCCAGAGCTAATTTTAAATTTGAGAAACGACAGAAAGAACTCGCTAAGCAGAAAAAGAATGAAGAGAAGCGCTTGCGTAAACTTGAGAAAAGAAATGAGGATGGTTCAGAGGTGTCTGTTGATACTGAAGTGACCGAAGTTGTTGTTGAGAAGACAGAAGCAGAGAAGCTTGAGGAATTTTTAAACGGATAGTGTTACTGGGGTAGCAATGCATTCGCTATAAGCTACTACGTCATATAATATCGATATTCATTCATTTAGATCGGTATGGTGTTTGAGCTTAGATGAGTGTATTCGCAAGCATGCTGCTTGATGCATCAGGACCTTATTGTGTTCAAATGTTGGTTGATTTGAAACAGAAGAGCGGTAACGTGCACAATCTTTTAAACACACATTGGAGTTAGACAATGACCATTGAAGATCAGATCGCAGGATTTAGAACACGGGCAGAGGATTATGCCAGTCGACTTGATGCTATGCGGAGGTCACTTTGACGTTGATGCCAAAGAAGAGGATCTGCGTGAGTTAAACGCACGTATTGAAGATCCCTCTCTGTGGGATGATCAGGCAAAAGCGCAACAATTAATGCAGGAACGCGCACGTGTGGAAAAAGTGCTGGTGGATTATAAACGAGCTTTTAGTGAGCACGAAGATGCATCCATGTTATTTGAGATGGGTATCGAAGAGCAGGATCGTGATTCTCAGATTGAAGCGATCGAAGGCCTTGATGCTGTACAGCGCCAGGTTGAAGCTCTCGAACTGGCCCAGATGCTGGGCGGTGAAACCGATATGGAATCCGCCTTTCTTGATGTTAATTCCGGTTCCGGTGGTACAGAAGCACAGGATTGGGCTGAAATGTTATTGCGCATGTATTTGCGCTGGGCTGAACGCAAAGGTTTTAAAACGGAGTTGATGGAATGCACCTATGGTGAAGAGGCCGGTATTAAGTCAGCAACAGTTTCGATCAAGGGCGAATATGCTTATGGTTTTTTAAAGGCTGAAATTGGTGTGCATCGTCTGGTGCGTAAATCACCATTTGATTCAGGTAATCGTCGCCACACTTCATTCTCATCCGTGTTTGCTTATCCAGATATTGATCGCGACATTGATATCGATATTGATCCGGCCGATGTACGTACAGATACCTACCGTGCCAGTGGCTCCGGTGGTCAGCACATTAACAAAACCGATTCAGCTGTTCGATTGACCCATATTCCAACAGGTGTGGCGGTTCAATGTCAGAATGACCGTTCTCAACATAAAAACCGTGAAGCTTGCTGGAAAATGTTAAAAGCACGCCTGTACGAACTGGAAATAGAAAAACAGAATTCTGAAAAACAGGCCTTGGAAGATACCAAAACCGATATCGGTTGGGGTCACCAGATTCGTTCGTATGTATTGGATCAGTCTCGCATTAAGGATTTGCGCACCGGTATGGAAACCGGTAATACACAGGTATTCCTGGATGGTGATATTGATGCGTTTATTCAGGCTCAATTGATGGGTATCAAACGCGGTGAAAACGATGGCGAATAAGGTTTTATTTTAACCGTTATGCAGATGATTCATTTTCCATTTGTTGCATTGCCACTGGGCTTGGTGTTTTTTGTTGTCGTAACTATGGGACAACAGGTGGATGCCGAAGGTGTCACTGCCTTGCCTTTGCTTACGCTTCTGGTGATCAGTGAGTTTGCTTTTTTTGCTACTGGCATTGGTGCATATATCGGTTTTAAACAGACGCAACAGGTCGGTTTTAAACCTTTTTATGTGATAGTTTCTATTTTGTGTGCTGTCTCATCGCTTTTTTTCATGTTCCAAGGCATCAATCTCTGGCCGCTATAGAACTTTAATAATTTATTGTAACGTGCTGATATACAAGTATTTATTAGTGTTTTTGTCTTGTTTTCTGTTTTGTCGATAAAAAAATAATTGGATATCTATTCAATGCTCTTAAAAGTATGAACACTTACTAATGGTTTCTTAATCATGATACAGGCAGCCTTCGCCTCCGGTAATATCCGAAGGTGTATATAAATGACAACAAAAGAACAGGAAGAAAAGACAACAATCGAAAAGGTTGAAGTTAAATTAGATGAACCCGTACAGGTTAAATTTTCAGATTTAAACTTGATAGCTCCGCTGATTAAAAGCGTGGAAGCATTGGGTTATGAAACTCCATCTCCAATTCAGGCGCAAACCATTCCACTGCTGCTCGATGGCAAAGATGTGATCGGACAGGCTCAGACTGGTACTGGTAAGACAGGTGCCTTTGCTCTGCCGCTTTTATCCAATATCGATTTAAGCCAAAAAAATCCACAGGTGCTGGTGTTGGCTCCAACACGTGAGCTGGCGATTCAGGTTGCAGAAGCATTCCAGACGTATGCACGCCATCTGAAAGGTTTCAATGTGCTGCCTATTTATGGTGGTCAAAGTTATGAAATTCAGTTGCGTCAACTTAAACGCGGTGTGCATGTTGTGGTGGGAACGCCAGGACGTGTGATGGATCACATGCGTCGCAAAACATTGAATTTAAGTAATTTAAAAACACTGGTACTCGATGAAGCCGACGAAATGTTGCGTATGGGCTTTATTGATGATGTGAAGTGGGTGCTTGAGCAGCTACCTAAGCAGCGTCAAATCGCACTGTTTTCAGCCACCATGCCACAGGTTATCCGTAAAATTGCCCAGCAGCATTTGACTAATCCAATACATGTTAGCATTCAAATGAAAGAAACAACGGCCGAAACTATTCGTCAGCGTTACTGGATGGTGAGTGGTAGAAACAAGGTTGATGCCTTGACCCGTGTATTAGAAGCCGAAGCATTTGATGCTGTGATTATTTTTGTGCGCACCAAAACAGCTACCGAAGAACTGGCTGAAAAGCTTTCTGCTCGTGGTTATTCAGCAACAGCACTTAATGGTGATATTGCTCAGAAGACACGTGAAAATACGGTCAACCGTTTGAAGCAGGGTAAAATCGATATTCTGGTGGCTACAGATGTAGCTGCGCGTGGTCTTGATGTGCAACGTATTTCGCATGTTATCAACTATGATATTCCACAGGATACAGAATCTTATGTACATCGTATTGGCCGTACTGGTCGTGCAGGACGAGAAGGCGATGCAATTCTGTTCGTTGCACCTCGTGAAAAGCGCCTATTGTATGCCATTGAGAAAGCAACCAAGAAGAGCATTGAAAAGTTTGAAATGCCTACAACTGAAAGCATTAACGATAAACGTATTGAAGAGTTTAAGGATCGTATCACTGAAACATTGGAATCAGGTGAAGGTCTGACCTTATACACTGAGATTGTTGAGCAGTATCGAAAAGAACATGATGTACCTGCCAATGAGATTGCTGCTGCATTAGCGAAGTTGGCTCAGGGTGATAAGGCGCTGCTACTTAAGGATGAACCACAACGCAGAGATCGATCAGAGCGCCCACAACGCGCAGAGCGAAATCCACGCTTTGATGCGCCTGAAGATAAACGCAGAAGTAGCCGTGAAGCATCACGTAATCAGTATGAAGATGAAGATATTAAACCAAGACGTGAATCTACCCGTGGTCCAAAACTTGAACAGGGTATGGAACGTTTCAGGCTTGATGTTGGTGAAGTTCATGGTGTGAAGCCAGGCAATATTGTTGGTGCAATTGCCAATGAAATTGGTTTGGAAAGTGAGTTTATCGGGCGTGTCCAAATTCTTGATGATTACAGTATCGTTGATTTGCCGGACGGTATGCCGAAAGCGATCTTCAATGAGCTGAAAAATATTCAGGTCTGCGGGCAACGCCTCAATGCCAGCCTGCTTGACAGTGCTGCTACTCCACAAAGAGCACCACATAAACAGTTCAAACCCGGACGTGGTAGTGATGGTGATCGTCGTCCATCTCGTGGTGGCAAGCATGGTGGCCGTGGTCGCTCGGACAATGCTGGTGGCAGAAAGCCACCTCGTCGCAATAAAAAATAACGCATAAGCGAGAGTTATTAATATTGGCTGATGCTAGAAAGGGCGGGTATAGTAAATCTATCCCCGCCCTTTTTTTGCGGCTTCTAATTTCGATGGAACTGTAATTTCTGGCGATATTCTTCCGGATTTTTGGTCTGAACCATGGCTCCGCCACGTGGGAAAATAGCATCAAAAAGGCGTGATACCCAAAAGCGTAACGCGGCTAGCCTCAACAAGAGAGGTAGCGCATGTAATTCTTCTTTCTCAAGTGGTCTGACAGACTGATAACCATTCATAAAGGCTTTGATGCGTCTATCATCTGCATCACATAACAGTACAGCCTGAGCATTTAAGGATATGGCAATATCCATTGCAAACGATGAGTCGTGGGCATAATAAAAGTCGATAATGCCTGATACATGGTCTCCTTCGAATAGAATATTATCTACAAACAGATCACCATGAATAACGCCGCATGGTAGAGCCGGCAGTTCACAGGTTGATTGGAAATTTAGTTCGGAACGCAATAGGTCAGCTGCGGTATTACCATATAGTTCAACTGTTTTATCGAGTACGGCAGCAATGTGTTCTGCCAACCAGTTCGGTCCGGTCGGATTGTCTCTGTGCATAGTGAAATCAGAACCCGCCAGATGCAATTGAGCCATAGCCTGACCGGATGATGTCAATTGTGCTTCGTTGAGTTCATCAAGCGTACGGCCGCTTAAGCACGATACAATACAGCCCTGTTTTCCATCTATTTCAAATAATAATGAATCATCTTTGCGTTGCATTACATCCGGACACTCCAGACCATTTGAGGCCAGATGCTTCATCAGATACATGAAATACGGCAGTTCATCAGCTTCCAGGCGTTCAAAGATGGTGAGCACATATCGTCTGTTCTGATCGGTATCGATAAAGAAATTACTATTTTCAATTCCTGCAGCAATGCCTTCAAAAGAGGAGAGGGTGCCAATATTGTAATCAGCCAGAATTGTGCTGATATCAGCGTGTGTGAGTTCAGTATATACAGACATTAGCGAATCATAACGGCTACTGCCTACAACATATACAGCTTTTACGGAGCCACTAGCGTATAAAAGACGATGCTTATCATCAAGCGACCCGGTGAGTTTAAAATATCTCTGATTTGCAGCTGCTAGCGAGGCTTAAAAGGGTTCTTCATTAGTAGGATGGTGCTCATGCGCGATGAACCAAAAAAAAGCCCACGGATTCATCCGTGGGCTTTGATGTTGGACAGTTTGTTATTGCAGCTTACTGAATATCGTTGTTTGGAATAATCAGCATTTCAACACGGCGGTTTAACTGCATGCCTGCTTGTGTGTCATTGGATGCCCTTGGTTGAGATTCACCACGGCCTTCCACGCCAATCCTGTTGGATGCCATACCACGATCCATTAAATACCATTTCACTGCCTGAGCGCGCTGCTCGGATAGTTGCTGATTATACTGGGCTGAGCCACGGCTATCCGTATGACCGGTAATGTTGATCGAAGTGCGTGGATAACGGCTCAAGATATCAGCTACTTTATCGAGCGTGTTATGAAAGGAGGGGGTTAATTTTGCTGAGTTGGACGCGAAAGATATTTCACTATTCATGGTGATCTTGAGGTTCTCATTTTGAAGTCGCTCAATCTCAATCTGTGATCTACGCTGCTCTTCAGCCAGGGCACGTTTAAATTCTTGTTCCTGTTTATCCATATACATGCCTGTACCGGCTCCGAGTGCTCCACCTGCAGCACCACCAATCAAAGCACCACGTAATGCACCACCGGAATGATCATTTTGAAATCCGATAACAGCACCTGCAAGTGCACCTACAGCAGCACCTATAGCGGCATTCTGCTTGGTGTTTTTGTTTGGATCATTCGGGTCAACAACTGGATTGCTGGCACAACTGGTCAATACAATGCTTGCAGTAATAGCAATGAATACAATTCTTTTCATGATAATTCTCCATTTATTCTAATCTTCAACGAAAACCAAATGATACTTCTCTCAGTGAAACCTAACTATAGCCAAAGCTTATATAGTATAGGCGATAAACCCAAGCGGAATAAACGCACTGGTAGTGAACTTTTTTGCAGCTAGGTGACTTTTTATACAGAGTGGCGCAATGGATGAATCCTTACTTAGATTGACTGCTTTTATCACGGTCTTATTAAGCATGGCGTGTGCTGAATTTTTATACCCACGTCGAGCCCTGGTGATGGGGTATAAACGCTGGCCAGCCAATATTGGCATCATTGTGTTGGATATGTTGCTGGTTCGGATACTATTTCCTGCTGGTGCGGTAGGGGCTGCATGGTGGGCCAACAGTCATAGCTTTGGACTGTTTAACTGGCTGGGATGGAATGAGAGTGTATCCGTTATTCTCGCAGTGATCTTGCTGGATTTAGTGGTATATGGACAACATGTGCTTTTTCATGCGGTGCCATGGTTATGGCGTTTGCATATAGTGCATCATGCTGACAAGGAAATTGATGTCTCTACCGGACTGCGCTTTCATCCGCTTGAAATCATGCTGTCAATATTGATTAAAATCAGTGCTGTCGTACTGCTTGGGGCACCTGTTCTGGCAGTATTAATGTTTGAAATAATACTTAATGCAATGGCGATGTTTAATCATTCCAATGTACGTTTACCACTTAGGCTAGATGCGATATTACGATGGTTGGTGATTACACCTGATGTTCATCGTATTCATCACTCTATCATCAAGGCTGAAACTAATAGTAATTTTGGCTTTAATCTGTCACTCTGGGATCGGTTTTTTGGCACGTTTCGCGCGCAACCAACGCTAGGTCATACTGATATGGTGATTGGGTTGGAACATTTACAGGATGCATCAACGCATCATATTGGGTTTATGCTGCGCTTGCCGTTTAGCGGTAATATCGGCCAGTATCCGATGCTGAAAAAATCAATAAAGCGGAGAGGTTGAACCGTGTGTGATAGCAAAGTAAATCGCTGTGAATGCGTCAATAAAACGTTTGAACAATTGAAACAGTATGAAAATTTTGAAGCAGCTCAGGCTGCCACGCATTGTGGTACTGAATGTGAAGGTTGTATTCCCTATATAAAATTGATGTTTGCTAGCGGCGAAAACGAATTTGATATTGATGATCCACGTTTGAATGCATATGAATAAACCCGCTGAAGGCAGTGCTAGTTTGTTGATCTCATCGGCTGCATTTGTCGTGGTGATTGCAGGCATGCAAGCTGCAGCTTCATTGCTGGTGCCATTTTTATTGGCCGCTTTCGTGGCGATTATTTGCTTGCCGATGCTGAGCTGGCTAATCCATAAACAGGTTCCTGCAGGGCTTGCGGTTTTATGCATTACGCTTGCAATTGTATTGATAGGACTGCTGATTGCTGCATTTGTAAGCTCATCACTGGCCGACTTCTCTCATAATATACCAAGTTATCAGGAGCGCTTGAAAGCATTGACTGCCGATGCACTTTTGTGGCTTTCAGGCATGGGGCTGGCTGTATCATCACAATCGATGCTGGATGTGCTCGATCCATCTGCGGCGATGGGCATGGCTGGCAAATTACTATCAGGGCTTGGCAACGCTTTGGCGAATACGTTTTTGATTGTACTTACTGTAATATTTTTATTGATCGAAGCATCTGCGTTACCACATAAATGGTCTGCTATGGATGAAAATGCTCCATCAAAACATGGCTTTGAAACATTTATTTCAAGTGTTGGAGCATACTTTTCAATCAAGACATGGATTAGTCTTGCTACAGGTATATTTATTGCTATCTGGCTGGCTGTGATCGGAGTCGATTATCCTTTGCTATGGGGCCTTGTTGCGTTTTTATTCAATTTTGTACCCAATATCGGTTCCATTATTGCCGCAATTCCGGCGCTGTTACTGGCATTAGTACAGCTCGGTGGCGGTGACGCATTATTGGCTGGATTGGGGTATATTATTGCCAATGTTGTCATGGGAAATGTGATCGAACCCAAATTTATGGGGCGCGGCGTTGGCTTATCAACTTTGGTAGTATTCATCTCCTTGGTGTTTTGGGGTTGGGTGCTTGGTCCTGTTGGTATGCTGTTGTCTGTACCGTTGACGATGATCATCAAACTGGCGCTGGAATCACGCCAGGAGACCCAATGGGTCGCTATATTGTTAGGCCCTGATATCAAACAAGCGGAAGCGAAGCGGTAACGAAAAAGATAAGTTCCGGTTCATGAGGTGACAAACTTTGACACATCATCATTCTGTTTATAAGCTGACAACATGAATATTAATGGTACTACCAAGACATATGGAATCATTGGCTGGCCAGTTGAGCATTCTCTTTCACCACGCTTTCAATCACGCTTTATTGAGGCTAATAATATCAATGCGGTGTATGTTCCATTCGGTGTGGCACCTGAATTGCTCACACAGGCTATGCATGGATTATGGGCCTTGGGCGTAGAGGGATTTAATGTCACCGTCCCACACAAAGAATCTATTTTTCAGATGGTTGACGCTGATGCTGACGCCAGAAAAATAGGAGCGGTAAACACAGTACGCCGTAACGCAAAAGGGTGGCTTGCTACCAATACAGATTGGCGTGGATTTAAATCAGTTGTCGATGCCTCAGGTCTCGACATGGCCGGTAAAGAAGCACTGTTGTTTGGTGCAGGCGGTACATCACGCGCTGTACTGCATGCATTAAACGCACTGAATGTCAGTAAGGTGAATATCTGTAATCGCAATCCAGAACGATTGGCCGGCTTTCTCCGCTTTGCGAAAGAAGCGTATCCAACTCTTCACTGTCAGCCTATTGCCTGGCAACAATCTGAGGTAAGTGATGTCTGCCGGGATTCACGTTTGTTGATCAATACTACCAGCATCGGCTTAAAGACCGGACAGGAATTTCCATTTGTATTGTGCGGAGATGGTATCGCTATGGATGCTGTATATCGTCCTGATGGAAAAACAACGTTTGTTGAAGCTGCGGCCTTAGCCGGACGTTTAAGTGTGGATGGGTTGCCGATGTTGATTGCGCAAGGAGCCGCTTCTTTTGCATGGTGGCATGATTGCGATATGCCGGACTTTACGCAGGCACTTCATCAGATGCAGCAAGATTTAAAACGCCAGGTAAGGCCTCTTTCCGGCTGGGCGATAGGCTAATGAGTAATTCTCGATTAGGAGATATATTACTCAAGCATAAGCGTATTACACGTGAACAGCTGGATTTAGCCACACGTGAATCCAAGTTACATGGCGATACATTAACATCCCAACTGGTGCGCCAGAATATTATAGATGAACTTGAGCTGGTGAAATTTATGGCTCGCTCTTTTGGCTGTCCGGTTATTGACCTGGATAAGGTCATGGTGAAATCGGATGTCACCAAGATTCCGGTTAATGTCTTGCGAAAAAATATGGTACTACCCCTTAAGCGTACTGGAAATGCACTCAAGCTGGCAGTGGTCGATCCATACAATATCAATGGACTGGATGAGATTTCTTTTATCTCTGGATGCAATGTTGAAGTCATTATTGCAACTGAAAAGCAGATCAGTAAAAAACTTGATGAATTGAGTGATAACGATTCACAACTGCAACAGGTCATGGCAGATCTTGGAGCGATAGATGTAGAGGTTGTCGATACCAGTGAGGATGATATTGATGCATTTTCACTTTCGGCAGAAATTGAAGCAGCACCGGTTGTAAAACTGGTGAATCTTATCTTGATGGATGCGATCAAACGTGGTGCCTCGGACATTCACTTAGAACCGTATGAGAAAATTTTACGGGTTCGTTATCGTATTGATGGCATGTTGCATGAGATCATGCGCCCCAGCATGAAAATGCGTGATGCCATCGTGTCGCGCTTAAAAATTCTGGCGCGACTGGATATTTCAGAGCGGCGCTTGCCTCAGGATGGGCGTATTAAATTGCGCTTATCGCGGGCAAAAACGGTTGATTTTCGCGTCTCTGTACTGCCGACCTTATTTGGTGAAAAAGTGGTGATGCGATTGCTTGATCCCTCCAGTTTACAACTGGATATGACCAAGCTGGGATATGATCCTCAATCGCTATCATGGTTGAAACATGCGATTCATCAGCCCTATGGCATGGTGCTGGTGACTGGCCCTACCGGTTCAGGTAAAACCGTCAGTCTCTATTCTGCGGTGGCTGAATTGAATCAACCCGGAATAAATATTTCAACCGCCGAAGATCCTGTTGAGTTTAACTTTATGGGTATCAATCAGGTCAATGTTAATGCAGAAATAGGCTTGGATTTCCCTGCCGCATTGCGTTCGTTTATGCGTCAGGATCCAGATGTGATTTTGATTGGTGAGATACGCGATTATGAAACCGCCGCTATTGGTATCAAGGCAGCGCTTACCGGGCACATGGTATTGGCGACGCTGCATACCAATGACGCTCCTTCAACGATGACACGGTTGATCAATATGGGGTTGGAGTCCTTTCTCGTTGGCTCGGCTATTAACCTCATATCAGCGCAGCGATTAGCGCGTCGCATTTGTAGTGAGTGCAAAACTACGATGGATATACCACCTGCTGCATTGCTGGATGCAGGCGTTGTTGAAGAAGATTTGGCGGGATTTCAAACGATGACCGGTAAGGGATGTAAGGCTTGCAATGGTACTGGCTGCAAAGGGCGCACAGGGATCTATCAGGTGATGCCCGTTTTTGATGAAATTCGTGAAGCTGTTTATGCGGGAGAGAATTCCGACAAGATCAATAAAATTGCAGTAAGCAAAGGTGTAAAGACATTGCGTATGGCGGCTTTAGAAAAAGTACACGCCGGTGAAATTTCTTTGGAAGAGTGCTTAAGGGTTACGGTGGCCAGCTAATGAAAGCGATAATGATCATAAATAAAGCTAATGATAACATGGTGTTAAACTGATGCCTGAATTTACTTGGACAGCAAAAAACAAACAGGGTGTATCTCAAAGTGGTGAGTTAGAGGCCACCAATCGTGAAATTGTAGTTGCCATTTTGCGACGTAAAGGCTTGGTTGATATCAAAGCTAAGAAAAAACCCATTGAGATTGTGATTTTCCCGGAGAAAGTGGATGACAAGGATATTTCCATATTTTTTCGCCAGTTATCGACCATGATCAACGCTGGTTTACCATTGGTGCAATGTTTTGAACTGGCTGAACGTGGTGCTGAAAAAAAGGCCATGGTTAAATTGCTGAATGATGTGCGTGTTAATCTGGAGGGCGGTAATCCACTTGGTGAAACTATGCGGAAGTTTCCTAAAGAATTTGATCGTTTGACTTGTGCCTTGGTAGAAGCTGGCGAACAGGGTGGTATTCTTGATACAATTTTACTCCGCCTGTGTATTTACAAAGAAAAGGCCCTGAGCTTGAAAGCTAAAATCAAATCAGCGATGGTTTATCCGATCGCGATTCTGGTGGTATCCTTTATTGTAACATCCATTTTGATGATTTTTGTCATTCCTGTTTTCAGTGAGATGTTTGCTGATCTTGGTGGGGAGCTGCCCATGCCCACCCAAATTGCCATGTCGATATCCGATGTGTTTGTCGAATTCTGGTATCTCATTATCGGTACCCCGATTGTGCTGGTATTAGCTATTAGAGCACTGTACCAAACGCCGAATGGCCGCTACCAACTGGATAAACTATTACTGGCATTACCTGTCTTGGGGGATGTGTTGCGCAAAGCATCTGTCGCACGTTTTTGCCGCACGTTTTCAACCTTGTCTGCGGCCGGCGTACCCATTCTGGAAGCACTCGATACGGTGGCTGAGACATCTGGAAATGTAGTGATTGAACAGGTTATTCTATCATCCAAAGATTCCATCTCGCAGGGACAGACACTAACGGCACCATTAGAAGCCAGTAAAATTTTCCCACTGATGGTA
Organism: Mariprofundus sp. EBB-1; assembly: GCF_003665155.1. GTDB lineage: Bacteria > Pseudomonadota > Zetaproteobacteria > Mariprofundales > Mariprofundaceae > Mariprofundus. Next base: position 24,151 of record NZ_RCFQ01000017.1, read on the forward strand.
ACGCAAATGATATCCATCGGTGAACAGACAGGTAGTCTGGAAGATATGCTGGCAAAAATTGCCGACTTCTACGAAGAAGAGGTTGATACCGCTGTAAACAATATGCAGCAATTGATGGAACCGTTAATTATGGCATTCCTTGGTGTGGTTATTGGTGGCTTGGTGGTCTCAATGTACCTGCCAATCTTCCAGATGGCCTCTCTCGTCTAATCGGCATATTCAAGGTTGATGACTTCATCCGCTATGGCATAAAAACAATTTGTTTCTACACAAATATTATCAGGCACAAGAGCTCATGCGCGACACAAGGAAAGCGAATATGGCAAATGGGATACACAGTACAGGCATGATATGCAGGTGATTTTTTACCGTGCGCTGGCGATATCAGTGATTGCACTGGTTCTGTCCATATGGTTTTACCCTATGTATTCAACTGCAAACCAAACATTGATGATGCTGATCGGCATTGCGAGTGTTTTTCTATTAACCATGCAAGCCGTTTTAAGTTTTTCTCATATTTCACATTTCAATCAATGGTGTTTCCAGTATGGCTCGGATGCTGTTCTTGCCAGCCTGTTAGTCCTCGCTTCCGGTGGCAACTCAAGTCCTTTTGCAATTTTACTCGGCCTGATAGTCATTGCATCAGGTGTCCATGCACAGCGCCTGCTACCATTAATCATTAGTACCTTTGCATGTGTCACATATTTATTGGCCGTCTATGGCGAATTATGGTTGCGTCATGATACCTTTCTAACCAGCCAACAGGCATTACATGTGCTTTTGCAGGTATCTGCTCTCATACTTGTTGGCGGAGTAATGGCCTTTATTGCGCGTCGTCATGCCAGCTTAAGCGCTAGTAGCAATCAAGCCGTTCGACAGCATCGCAAACTTAAAGACCTGCACGACAGAATTATGGCTGAGATGGGTGAAGGCGTGATTCTTCTGGATCAACATCTGCACTTCATTGATATGAACATGGCAGCCACTACATTATTAAAACGTGATTCGCTCGCAACACTTTTACTATTCCCTCCGTTGGCTGACTTTTTTCATCAGGCTCTGCAAGATTCAAAAGCAAACAGTTTTCAGTGTGAGTATGGCAGAGATGATCAGGCACTGTTGTTGGCTGTGCGACGATTATGGGTTGAAGATCATGCTATCTGGTTACTAACGGTGGTAGATGTCAGTGAAGTGAAACAATTGAAAGAACAGTTAATTCAACAAGAGAAAATGGCCGCATTGGGGCAAATGGCTGCGATGTTAGCGCATGAAATTCGCAATCCGATTCAAACCATGGCTTATGGCCTTGAGATCATGGGGGAGAGTCCTGCCAATACCAAACAGGTGCAGGGCATCCTTCATGATGAAATGTTACGCTTGAATCGACTGGTCAGCATGATGTTACAATATTCTAAACCATTGTACGCATCTGAATCTCTCACATGCATGTCGGATTTGATTCATGCCTCGTTGCAACTGCTTGATGAAAAAGATCGTCAATATATACATCTGAACACGGATGTAGATGAAGTGTGCCTTGATAGAGATCATTTTCGGCTGGTATTGGACAACTTGCTGTCGAATGCCCTGGCAAATCGTCTTGAAGAAGATAGTCCTGTAGAGATAACGTTGAGCAGTGATGAGAACAGATGGAAATTGGACGTAAGTAATCAAGGTGAAATTGCAGATACTGTGCGTGAACATCTATTTGAGCCCTTTGTTAGTGGGCGTTCGGCAGGCATAGGTTTGGGCCTGGCCACGGTTAAACATGTCTGTTCAGTCAATGATTGGACAATTATAGCGCATTCAAATGCAGGCGTAGTTTGCTTTACAGTAGAGGGGCCTTTGCTGGCTATTTCTCCGGTAGAAACGTCAAGGATGGAGGTTAAGCATGGCTGATATTTTGCTGGTAGAAGATGAGTTGAATGCACGCAAAGTGTTATCGTTGGGGCTTGAGTTACAAGGGCACCAAGTCATCTCTTGCGGTTCATCGATTGAAGCTGAAGTGTTATTGCAGAAACATATGTTTGATGTGGTGCTAACCGATTTACGCATGCAAGGTCGTGATGCAGGGCTCGATGTAATTGCGGCCAGTAGAAAGTCTCAACCTTATGCTAAAGTGTTATTGCTCACAGCTTATGCGAGTTCGGATACCGCTGTCATGGCGATGAAAGAGGGGGCTTTTGATTATTTAACCAAGCCCGTCTCTGTTGAAGAATTGGCTGCGGCTGTAGAGCTGGCTCTGGATGAAGCCAATGCAGATCAAACATCAGTTTCTACAGATTTACCATGTCCTGATAGCAGTGACGAAACAGAGATGTTAATCGGTGATTCAGTGATAATGCAACGGGTTCGCCAGCGTTTGTGTAGAGCTGCAAAATCTCAATTTACCGTACTTATTTCTGGAGAATCGGGTACAGGCAAAGAGCTGGCTGCAAGATTAGTACATGCCCATTCCCCTCGTGCCAAAGCGATGTTTATTCCGGTTCATTGTGGGGCTATCCCCGAGGGCCTGTTTGAATCTGAGTTGTTCGGTCACCGTAAAGGGGCTTTTACCGGTGCTGATTCTGATCGTAAGGGACTGATGGAATCGGCTGATGGCGGCACACTGTTTCTCGATGAAGTGGGGGAATTGCCGCTATCTGTTCAGGTGAAGTTGCTCAGAGCGCTGCAGGAAAAACGTATTCGGCGCGTAGGTGATGATCAGGAACGGGATGTAAATGTACGTATTATTGCTGCGTCCAATCGCGATTTGAAAGCTGAAGTCGAGCAAGGGAACTTTCGGGAAGATCTGTTTTTTCGACTCAATGTGGTACCTGTACATATGCCTGCACTTCGCCATCGCAGTGAAGATATCCCCATGCTGGCCAAGCGTATTATACATCAATACAGTGAAGGGAAAGCGCGATTGAGTGATGAATGTTTGCCATATCTCAGCAAATTACCATTCATGGGTAATGTGCGGGAACTGGAGAATATCATGCAACGTATGTTGGCACTGTCGGATTCCGGAGATTTGGATCTATCATTATTGGATGAGATGTATTCCGGCATTGATAGCCTTACATCTATTTCATTGGCTAGTATGCAGGCAGAACATAATGATTTGGACAGTTTTATGGCGACTGCAGAACAACAATTAATTGATGAAGCACTGACCAAAACCGATGGCAATATTACCAAGGCCGCTGCTGAGTTAGGTATCAGTTTCCGCTCCTTGCGCTATCGACTGAAAAAACCATTACCAGCAGAGGATGAAACATAATGGGTATGGAACTAGTTATTTTATTTGGTATCGTCGGTTTAATTGTCGGTAGTTTTGCCAATGTCTGTGTGCACCGTATTCCATTACATGAATCGATAGCATTTCCTGGCAGTCATTGCCCTCACTGTGATCATCCTATAGCGATGTATGATAATATCCCTCTGTTGTCATGGTTAATATTGAAGGGGAAATGCCGACATTGCGCGCACTCCATTTCCTGGCGTTATCCACTGATGGAACTGGCAATGGGGCTTGGTTCAGCAGGCTTGGCCTATCACTATGGTATCTCGCTGGTTCTACTGGCTGCACTCACGCTATTTTTCTTACTCTGGGTATTGAGTGCGATTGACATGGAAACCTATCTCTTACCCAATGTGTTAACCTATCAGGGCATTGCCATCGGGTTGATTTTTTCATATTGGCAGGGTGATTGGCAATCATCATTGATTGGTGTTGTGGCTGGCTATGGTGTTTTCTGGCTTGTGGCCAAACTATTCCTCATGCTGACCGGGCGTGAAGGCTTGGGGGCAGGGGACTTTAAACTGTTGGCCATGCTAGGAGCCTTTATGGGGTGGCAGGCTCTGCCATTCATTGTACTCGCATCTTCTATTGTAGGTACTATCGTTGGGCTTATTTTCATTGTACTGGCCAAGCGTGGTTTGCGCACTGAGATTCCATTTGGCCCCTACCTTGCCGCAGCCGGTATGATCTGGTTTGTGTGGGGGGATATCATTCTTGATTGGTACCTTCAATTTGCCGGAATAAATGGATGATAGCACAAGCATGATTGCAAGCGTTGGCCTGACCGGCGGTATTGGTAGTGGAAAAAGCAGTGTTGCTAAAATATTTGCAGAAATGGGCGTGCCTGTATTGGATTTGGATCAGGTCGGGCGCGATGTTGTGGCGGTCGGTTCCACAGGTTTAGAGCAATTGACCAAGGCTTTTGGTGATGCCATATTAAATTCCGACGGCTCACTTAACAGGGCATCGCTTGCCGAGCACTGTTTTGCTGATGCAACAGAAACAGCCAGACTGAATAGCATCATGCATCCGCTCATTAGAGATCAGGAAGATGTGTGGTTACAGCAGCAACATGGCAGTTATGCGATCATCGAAGCTTCGGTGTTATTGGAATCCGGTGGTGTATCACGTATGGATGCGGTGCTTGTGGTCATGGCTGATCTTGCGCTCAGACGTGCACGTGTAATAGCCAGAGGCGATCGCAACAATACACAATTCGATGCCATCGTAGCGCGTCAATGTAGCGATGAGCTACGCCGGGAATCTGCTGATTATATTATTTTAAATAATGATAATTTTGAGTCGTTACGTGAAAAGGTTATTGAAACACATTCGTTTATATCGAAGCAGTTCAATGCGTAAAGAAATGGTTCACTGTTGCTTGCGATGTGTGGGCGCTTATGAAGCGTTCTATTTCTAAAAAAACTCGGATAAATGCCCAAACTTGTGATATGAATTAGAAGACCAATAGTCTCGTAACATCACTCCAGGATAACGTTTTTATCAAATACCCATAAATTAAGTCATTGGACTTCTGCCCCTGTTTTTCTATATCCTCAATTTACATAGAAAAATAACGCCTCAGTTTTTTACTTGGAATGCTAGGGCATTTGGCAAGATGCAAGAATCCAGCACTTTCCTAGCCATCTATGTTTTGTAACTAGAGTATCCGGTCGATAACTGCAGTTCGTCTTAAGATAGAAAGGAGGTACTAATGCGCGGTTACCCAGTACGATTAAACCTCCATTACCCTTTAAACCATGGATAAATCTGGAATCATACCCGAGGCGTGGATAGCACGACCTCTCTCAGATCAACAGCGGCTTAGTGATGATAACTTACGAGAAAGCGAAGCGTATTTTCGCCAGCTTTTTGAGCTACATCATGACGTCATGTTATTAATTGATTATCAAGCCGGTATCATTCTGGATGCTAACCCTGCAGCAGCAGAATTTTATGGCTATCCGCTGAAAAAATTGCGTGGCATGCATGTAAGCCAGATCAATGCACAGCATGAGTCAGAAATTGATCGCGACAGAAAGAAAGCCATTGTAGGAGAAGAGAATATATTCACCTTTGAACATCGTTTGGCCAATGGTGATATACGTACGGTAGAATCACACATTTCACTGGTGAGTTTCAGGGGCAAAAGCCTGTTCTTTTCAATTATCCATGATATTACAGAGCGCATACGGGCAGATGCTGAGCTGCATATCGTAACCGCCGCATTTGAATCACAAGAAAGCATGGTGATCACTGATGCCAGTGGAGTGATTCTAAAGGTCAACCATGCTTTCACAAAGACCACTGGCTATACAATGGAAGAGGCCGTTGGCCAGACCCCGAGCCTACTTAAGTCGGGACGTCATGATGCGAGTTTTTATAAGTCGATGTGGAAGACTCTCAAGCGCACCGGGAAATGGCAGGGAGAGGTTTGGGACAGGCGCAAGAGTGGAGAAATATATCCCAAGTGGCTGATGATCACTGCGGTAAAAGGCGATGATGATGTCACTACACACTATGTCGGTTTACACCTCGATATCACCGAACGCAAACAGGCAGAAGAGAAGATCAACAATATGGCCTATCATGATCATCTTACCGGTTTAGCCAATCGCGCATTGTTTTTTGATCACATGCAACAGGCTATTGCTCATGGACGCCGTAACAAAAACTTTATAGCTGTATTGATGCTGGATCTTGATCACTTCAAACCGATCAATGATGCATTGGGTCATGAGTGGGGTGACAAGGCTCTTGTCGAAGTTAGCAAGCGCCTACTGAAATGTGCCCGTGCGACAGATACCGTAGCTCGCATTGGCGGCGATGAATTCAGTATCATTCTGCTCGATGGCAATTCCCGAAATTTTGCATGCCGGATGGCAGAAAAAATAATTACTGCCATTGGTAAGCCTTTAGCTCTGAATGACTCACAGTACTCGATAGGCGTAAGTATCGGTATTTGTCTGGCATCCCCAGACGATCAAGATGTGGAAGGCATTGTTAGCAGAGCTGATACTGCAATGTATCAAGCCAAAGAAAGTGGCAGAACCTGCTACCGAATATCAGAATAGATAAGCTATCCAGGGCAGGCGAATTAAAAAAATATGAATGGTGTGGACTGATTATTTCATGGTGATGGAATCGATTGATTATAAAGCAGAGCTACTTTACTGAAAAAGAAGTAATCAATGCGTAAAAATTCGTTCCGTAGTTAAGTCTGTTTTATAGCTAAGCAACACCGAACAGTGCCATTGTGATGATCTTCACTAATACACGGTGAACCAAAAAAAAGGCCCGTCCATTGGGACAGGCCTTTAGTGTGATTACAAGTTTACCCTTTAGGTGTTCCGCGTTTGCGTTCGTGTTCTTTCAGCAGACGTTTACGCAGACGAATAGAGCTTGGAGTGATTTCTACCAGCTCATCATCAGAGATGAATTCGATAGCGCGTTCCAGGCTCAGGTTCAAAGGTGGAACCAGATCAATTGCATCATCTTTACCGGACGAACGTACGTTGGTCAGTTTCTTCTCTCTGATCGGGTTAACGCACATATCTGCATCGCGATTATTGATGCCGATGATCATACCTTCATACACTGTTTCACCGGAACCAATAAACATTCTGCCACGTTCCTGAAGTTTCCACAGGCCGAAAGCAACAGATGAACCGTTTTCCATGGAGATCAAAACTCCATTGATGCGGCCGCCAGGAAGAGTGCCAATGAATGGACCATATTCATGGAAGACATGATGCATAATACCAGTACCACGGGTATCCGTTAGAAACTCAGATGTATAACCAATCAGGCCGCGCGTAGGGCACATGAACTCAATACGCGTACAACCATCTGCATTGGTCGCCATGGAGGTCATTTCCGCACCACGTTTACCAAGCTTTTCAATCACAGCGCCCTGATATTCCTGTTCTACATCAACAGTTACATGCTCGTAAGGTTCTTCTTTTACACCATTTTCTACACGAATAATCACGGTTGGACGTGATACAGCCATTTCAAAACCTTCACGACGCATGGTTTCTAAAAGAATACCGATGTGTAGTTCGCCACGGCCGGATACTTTAAATACATCTGCAGAATCAGTATCTTCTACACGCATCGCCACGTTGGTACGAATCTCTCTCATCAAACGGTCACGAATCTGTCGCGTCGTAATGAATTTACCTTCAGTACCAGCCAATGGAGACTTGTTGACGTGTATCTCCATAGAGAGGGTAGGCTCATCCACATGGATCACTGGAAGTGCAATAGGTGTTTCTTTCGATGCAATCGTTTCACCAATATTGATGTGTTCAATACCGGCCATGGCAACAATTTCACCTGCTTCCGCTTCCTGGATTTCAACACGGTTCAGACCGAGGAAACCAAGTAGTTTACTTATTTTGAAATTTTCCTGTCTGGAATCGGCGTGTATAACGGTAACTTCTTCACCAACTTTCACACGTCCGTTAGCAATACGACCAATCACAACACGTCCGATGTATTCATCCCAATCCAGGGTCGTAGCCAACATCTGCAGAGGTGCATCAGGATCGCATTCAGGCGGGCGAACATGTTCAAGGATTGTATCAAACAGGCAGAGCAGGTTGTCGGACTTTTCATTCAGATCAAGCATGCCATAACCGTTTTTAGCAGATGCATAGACAACAGGAAATTCTAACTGTTCATCGGTTGCACCAAGTGATGCAAACAAGTCAAATGTGAGGTCAACTACGGCATCAGGATCGGATCCTTCACGGTCAATTTTATTGATTACAACAATAGGTTTGAGGCCAAGAGCCAATGCCTTGGAGGTAACAAATTTGGTCTGTGGCATTGGGCCTTCACGGGCATCAACCAGCAGAACCACACCATCAACCATGTTCAATACACGCTCTACTTCACCGCCGAAATCGGCATGGCCGGGGGTGTCAATAATGTTGATGTGGGTGTCACCAAAACGAATGGCAGTATTTTTTGCAGTAATGGTAATGCCGCGCTCTTTTTCGAGGTCATTGGAATCCATAACACATGTTTCCATGTCTGCACGGAGATTGTCCATCGTACCAGATTGCTTCAGTAGCTCATCAACCAGTGTAGTTTTGCCATGGTCAACGTGAGCGATGATGGCGATATTACGTAATTTGCGTGTCATATATAATAACCTCTAATTCTAAGTGGCGCGCATATTAGCGTTTTACCATCTATTTGGAAGTAATAAGATGTTGGTTGTAAAAAAATATCTACCACGAAGCCACAAAGGCACAGACAAAAATCAAGGTTTATCATCGTGAACGTTTTTTAAACAATCGTTTTCTAAGGTTTGATTAGGTTTTCTTTGTGCTCCAAAGGGATTTCTTTTCTGTCATTAGAAAGATCATCTTATACTTGAAGACTGAATGTTTATAATGAAGGAACAGTAAGGATTTCACAGCCCGTTTCAGTAACAACCAGCGTATGTTCAAACTGAGCAGAGAGTGTTTTATCGCGCGTGACCACGGTCCATTTATCGCCCAGGAGTTTTACTGCCGCTTTACCAATATTCACCATCGGTTCAATGGTAAAGACCATGCCGGCTTTGAGTTTCATGCCTGTGCCCGCTTTACCGTAGTGCAGCACTTGTGGGTCTTCGTGAAACACGCGACCAATACCGTGCCCGCAATATTCACGTACAACCGACATTCGTTCGCCTTCCACATAGACTTGAATGGCATGGCCAATATCTCCGAGTGTTGCGCCAGGACGCACTTGTGCTATACCGAGCTCCAGTGCTTTGCGTGCTGTTTCCACTACTTTCTCAGCTTTAACTTTGGGTTTCCCGACGTAAAATGTTTTACTCGTATCGCCATGCCAGCCATCAATGATGGTGGTGACATCGACGTTAACAATATCACCATCTGTGAGTGTTTTATTGGTGGGGATGCCATGGCAGACAACATGGTTTACCGACGTACAAACTGATTTGGGGAAACCGTGATAGTTGAGCGGGGCAGGGATGCCACCAGCCTTGATCGTGAAATCATGTACCAGATCATTGATATCATCGGTGGTGATGCCTGCTTTAATATAAGGCTCAATCATGACTAATGTATCCGCAGCATGATGACATGCTGGCCGCATAGCCTCGATATCTTGTTCTGTTTTGATGCTAACCATGCTGACTCCTGAAATTACTTGTAGGGTGGCCGTATGCTGACGTAATCTGTTGATTAGGTCATCTGTTGGAGGATACTCATGCGGTTATATCTGGTTCAACATGGTTTAGCTAAAGAGAAACAAGAAGATCCAAAACGCCCGTTGTCTGTTCAGGGGCATAACGATGTGACACGTACTGCTGAATTTTTAAGCCTGTTTGAGAAACCAAAACCGGTTCGTATTGTGCATAGTGGTGTCTTAAGAGCAGAACAGAGTGCCAATCTATTTTCTCAAGTCTGGGGCGGCATCCGTTGTGAACAAGCGCTTGAGCTTGGCCCCAATGATGATCCATCTACCTGGTCTGCTCATCTGGCCAGTATGAATGATGATGTTATGCTGGTTGGTCATCTTCCATATATGCAGCGTTTGGCCGGATTGCTTATCTGTGGTGATCCACAGCGTGAAGCGGTTCACTTTTGCAATGGTGGCGTTGTATGTCTTGAATGCAGAGAAACTGGTTGGTCAATCCTATGGCAGATCAATCCAACACTGCTTGATGACAAGCATTAACGTATGCAATGGTTGATTAGTATAGTTATCGGGTGCTGATTTGTAATTATTGCTTGCGCTTTGACACAGGCTTTTTAACATCACAATCTTTCATGGGAGGGGATATGACAGTTTCAGAGGTAATTGCTGCAATACAGGCTGGGAATAGCTTAGCTGGTGCAGATTTGTCCGGCTTGGATTTTTCAAATCAGGATCTATCCGGAGCTGATCTGTCAGGAGCCAATCTTTCGAATTGTAATTTCTCCGGAGCTAATTTATCAAATGCCAATATTCAAGGTGTAAGTCTTGATGGGGCGGTATTAATTAATACCAATCAGCATGGCATTCGCATTGACCTGGATCTATTGCGCGCACGCATCAGCAGTGGTTGGTCATTGACAGGTGTGGACTTAAGAGGTCTGGACTTGTCCGGTCTGGATTTAAGAAATGCCAAGCTCTCTGATGCCAATATGCAGGGTTGTAACCTTGAAGGTACAGATTTTCGTGGTGCAATATTGAACGAAGCCAACCTCTCATTCTCCAACGTTCGTGATGCAGATTTTCGTGGTGCAAACCTGAAACGTGCTAATTTAACCCGTGCAGACCGAACAGGTGCAAATATCTCTAAATGGAAATTGAAGAAAGCCTTTATCGCCGGTGATATCGCTTATCGTTCCTGATCCAACGGTTTTTTATCATGTGATGATATTTCCTGTAATGTAAATGCGTTTGAGTCGACTCAGCATACACTTCACTTTGATTCAAATTTAATTTAACAGAGGATATTGTATATATGCATGCAACACTGCCATTATTGGAGAAGACTGACTTCCCTGCCATCACTCGTGGAAAGCTCAATACGCTGCAAGTTAATTTAGGCTATTTATGTAATCAAACCTGTTTACATTGCCATGTGGATGCAGGTCCTCGTCGCACCGAAATTATGGATAAAAAAACGGTGCAAACCGTGCTTGACTACTTGCGTGTGCAAGATATCAAAACACTTGATTTGACCGGTGGCGCACCGGAGATGAATCCGCATTTTGTTTACCTCGTAGAGCAGGCTAGTGCTATGGGCGTGCGTATCATTGATCGCTGTAATCTGACCATTCTGGAAGAAGAAAACTATAGTGATACAGCTGAGTTTCTTGCGAAATACAAGGTCGAAGTCGTTGCGTCGCTGCCCTGTTATTTGAGTGATAATGTTGATGCTCAGCGTGGTAAAGGGGTGTTTGATAGCAGCATTAGAGCCATTCAGCGTTTGAATGCACTTGGGTATGGTATCGAGGGTTCAGGTTTAACATTAACACTGGTCTATAATCCACAGGGGGCAAACCTGCCGCCTTCACAGAGTGAACTGGAAATTGCTTATAAACGCGAACTGCACTTGCGTTTTGGCATTGTTTTTAATCAACTCTTTACCATCACCAATATGCCCATAAAACGTTTTGGTAGTACACTTATTTCACAAGGAAAATTCGCATCTTATATGCAGCTACTTAAAGAAGTTTATAGCGAAAAAAACCTCGATGGACTGATGTGTAAAAGCTTAATAAGCGTGGACTGGAGAGGTTATGTTTATGATTGTGATTTTAATCAAATGCTGAATCTTCCCATACACAGAGAGGGTGGTTTAGCTACGCACCTTTCTGAACTGATTGAACAGGAGATCTCCGGATCTTCAATTGTTGTGATGGATCACTGTTATGGCTGTACTGCCGGCCAGGGTTCCAGTTGCGGCGGAGCATTGGAGGAGTGATGGCACTACATGATGAACTTGAAGCGTTTAACCGCGGATTCGTAGCCCAGGTTCCCGATAATATTGTAAGGACCATGAATGATGCGGTGCAGATACTACAATCTTCAGGCTTAACCGAACGGGCTTTACAAGCTGGACAACAACATGCTCCTGATTTTGATCTCCCTGAACTGAATGGGGAGAAAGTAAAATTGTCTGAAGCGCTAAAGCGTGGTGTGGTTGTTATCACATTCTATCGAGGCAGCTGGTGTCCATACTGTAATTTGGAGATGCAGGCCTTGCAGAAAGCGCTGCCTGACATTGAAGCTGCGGGCGCTCAATTGATCGCCATAGCTCCCGAACTGCCGGAATTTGCTGCGCAAACGCGGGATAAAGGAAACCTTACGTTTCCGCTGTTGAGTGATCAGAACAATGAAACTGCCAAGCAATATGGTTTGGTATTCACCTTACCTGAAAGCTTGAGGCCTATTTATGAGAGTTTTGGCATCGATTTGCCAGCCAGTCACGGCAATGATCATTTTGAACTACCTATGCCTGCGACCTATATTATTGCACCTGATGGCAAGGTGATGAGTGCTTTTGTAGATGTGGATTATACCAAACGTATGGAACCATCTGACATAATAAAAATATTGAAAACCATTTAACTACGGAGAAAACAATGAGTGTAAAAGCTGATAATGTGCGTCAGCACGTGCGTAAATCTTATGCGGAAGTGGCAGATGCCAGTAATGATGGTGATTGTTGCGGTGTGGAATCCAGTTGCTGCGGCGTCTCTGATGATGCGGCGATCAATACACTGATCTCCACACGCTTGGGTTACTCTGAAGATGACCTGGCTAATGTACCGGATGGTGCCGATATGGGCCTTGGCTGTGGTAATCCGCGGGCAATTGCTTCACTGCGTCCGGGTGAAGTGGTTATTGATCTTGGTAGCGGTGGTGGTTTTGATGCATTTCTGGCGGCCCGTGAAGTTGGTGAAAGCGGTCATGTGATTGGCATCGACATGACCCCCACCATGTTATCCAAAGCGCGTAACAACGCCGAAAAAGGAAAATTCAGCAATGTAGAGTTTCGCCTTGCGGAGATTGAATACCTGCCGATTGCAGATAACACTGCCGACATCATTATTTCTAACTGTGTGATTAATCTTTCACCGCATAAGGAACTGGTATTTGCTGACGCATTTCGTGTGTTGAAACCGGGTGGACGCCTGGCCATCTCCGATGTGGTGGCAACAGCGGAGATGCCGGATGAGATGAAAAATGATCCGATATTGCATGCAGGCTGTATGGCTGGTGCATCCATGATTGATGTGCTGGAGATCATGATGGCCGATGCCGGTTTTGAGCAAATTAGTATTATTCCAAAAGACAGTTCGCGCGAATTTATTCGTGACTGGGCACCCGGTCGGGGCGTGGAAGCGTATGTTGTATCGGCTTACATTGAAGCGAAGAAGCCGGGCGGTTGCTGTTCAGGGGCTTCTTGCTGATAGTCTAAGGTCTCAAACCCTGCAATTTCTATGGTATTCTGTATGTTAGCCTGTATGTTTTCAACTATGAAAGTTTCATATAAACAAAGAAGAGAGTGAGGTTGATTTTCTCATGCGTTTAGCGAAAACGCTGCGTAATAATCTCCTTTTCTTATTGGTGGAATCCGGTTCCCAGATACAGCTATTGCAACAATATACCGAAGAGGAAGATGCAAGCCTGATTCAGCGTGTTATGGAACGCCGAGGTTATGCATATAATCTTAACCTGCGCATTCAAAACAGCTGCATAGAAATGCTGAGTGATAGCCAGATTGGTGAAGGCGTGACCATTCGCACTGTCGGTATTATTGCAACAGAGCTTACAAATATCACGATTCTATCTCGTGATTGCATACAGCAACTTGGTGATTTACGGCATAATCACCGGCTTGATTTGAAAGCTTATCAGCCGGCACTGCGACAGGTCTGTAAAAGTATGGTGCTGATTGAAGATGCCTTGATGGGAAGTGATACACGACTTGCTCTTAAAATCGGTCACGGTGAGTACAAACTGAACCGAATCTCTCAAAAGTTATTGAAAGCGTTTACAGCTCAGTTGAAGCAGAAAAAATATACAGAAGATCTGGTTACCGGTCTGTTTGTTGCGCATAGCCTTGGCCAGATGGGTGATGCACTGTTGCGCATCAGCGAATCGATTATTTCCAACAATATTGGTCAACCTATGGATATGCAGCGTTATCACGCAATGCAGGAGACTATCACCGCCTGGAAGGGCGAAAATATGATGGACAATATAGATATTCAGCAGCTTGCAGAAACACGCTCTGGCAGTGGTATCTCATCAATTCAAGAGATAGACAGTGATCAGCCTCGGGTGATCTATAAAAGTGGAGAGAAACGCAAACTTAAAGAAGAACTGCATGGAGTGGAAACCTGGCATGCAGTGTATCCAGGTTTGGCACCGCAAGTACTGGCTTACAACAAACGCAGTGATGGAGCATCCTTATTGATTGAGCACTTGAACGGGATGACGCTGGAGCAAATTGTACTGCATGAACCGATGCGTATGATGACTCAGGCGATTCAAGCGCTTGGTAAAACAGTGACCTCGGTTTGGAAAACTAGCCGAACCAATATTCCTGTCTCTGCCGGTTTTATTCGCCAGACACGCAAACGTCTGGCTGATGTTTATGCCGTGCACCCATCATTTCGGCAGGGCAATGCACGGATTTGTGCATCGACGCTATCTACATTTGAGTCGTTGCTTGTAGCTGCTGAAAAAATTGAGAAAAAGCTGTCTCTTCCGAACAGCGTTCTGATCCATGGCGATTTCAATGTTGATAACATCCTGTATGACCCGGAAAGCAAAAGCATTCGTTTTATCGACCTGCATCGCTCAACCTATATGGATTATGTACAGGATGTGTCGGTATTTATGGTCTCAAATTATCGATTGCAGGTGTTCGATAGCTCTATTCGCCGCCGTATTCGTAAACAGGTGTGTGATTTTTATGCTATTGCACGAAAGTATGCAAAAAAGAACAATGACCATACATTTGAGGTTCGCCTGGCTCTTGGCCTGGCGCGCTCATTTGCTACCTCAACACGTTTTATTCTGGACGAATCCATGGCACAGCGTATGTTTTTGCGTGCGCACTATCTGTTGTTACAGGTAACGCAATGTGACATGAAGAAACCCCAGCGTTACCGATTGCCAATCAAGGAGATATTCAGTGACTAACCTTAAAATTGGAGTCATCGGTTTGCCGGGGAAATGGTCCAGTGAAGTGCTTGCCCAAGCGGTAATGATGCGCACCGGGGCACCATGCCCTGTGATTGATATACAGGATGTGTGGCTTGATCTGGCCGATAATGCTTTACGGTACGGAGGTCTTAATCTGTGCGATTTTGATGGATTATTGGTTAAAAAAATAGGTTCGGAATATAGTCCCAATTCACTTGATCGACTGGAGTTGTTACGTGTAGCAGAAGCTGCAGGTGTACGCGTGTTCAGCCCTGCATTGAATATCTTACGCCTGATTGACCGATTAAGCTGCACCGTTACCCTCCATAATCATGCAATCCCGATGCCTCCGACCTGCATTACGGAACATAGTGAAAAAGCGCTTGAAATGGTAAACCGCTTTGGTAGCGCAGTATTCAAACCACTTTATTCAACCAAGGCGCGCGGCATGATGGTAATTGATGCCGCTGATTCAGAGACAGTGCAACGCCAGCAGATTTCCAGCTTTCAGCAGCAGCACCCGATGATGTATATCCAGAAAAAAATAGTTCTGCCGGGCCGAGATCTTGGTATGGTCTTTTTAGGTGGTGAATATCTGGGTACATATGCGCGGGTATCGCAGTCGGATACTTGGAATACCACCATCCTCAGTGGTGGAAAATATGCTGCATATAAGCCTTCACAGGAGTTGATTGATCTGGCCTATGCGGCTCAGAAACCATTTAATATGGACTTCACTACTGTCGATGTGGCTGAATCAGAAACGGGGCCCATAGTCTTTGAAGTGTCAGCTTTTGGAGGTTTTCGAGGTGCAAAAGAGGGAATCGGTATTGATGTTGCAACGCTCTATGTTGACTATGCAGTAAAAACATTGAAAGGTGGTTAAAATGAGTCACGGAATAACTAAGGAAGAGCTGCGCAGCACGATGCTTGCAGATGTTAGCCTGTGTGAAGAGACACTAGAGCTGGCGCTACCAGAAATGCAGATTCTAATTCGAAGCAATTCAATGCAGTTGCTGAATATATTGCGTCATTATTTCCAACATATCGTGTCTCCTATTAAGAGTACTTCATCTGTGAATGATGGTATTGCGATAGAAGTAGTAGCGATAGAATCTCCAGTCATCAATCTTGACTTGCCGTTGCATGACTGGTCACGTGAAGCAGGTAAACGTGGAAAGAAAGATGCATATCTCGACCTGGATGACGGACGTTGCATTTATAAGGTGCGAACCGGCATGACTTTTTTGCAAAGTTTGCAGCATCGGATTGCAGCAGGCCCATGTATTACGAATAGCAATCAAGTGATTAATTTCATTAATAACCAATATATAAACCTATTACAGCAACGTGGTTACTTAATCTGTCATGCAGCAGCATTGGCTGAAAATAATAGAGCTATCGCTATTGCCGGTTTTTCCGGTGGTGGAAAATCGACCACGATGCTGCATTTGATGTCTGATCCGCGTTTTGATTATGTCACGAATGATCGCCTATTTATTCGTGCAGATGAAGAGGGCATGTGTGCGCGTGGCATCCCTAAACTTCCGCGTGTGAATCCAGGTACGCTGCTGCATAACCCGCAATTGAAAGAGATCTTACCCCAAGAGCGCATTGCCGAGTTACAAGACATACCACAGCAAGCATTGTGGAATCTGGAAGAAAAGTATGATGTCGATATTGCCGCGGTATATGGTGAATCACGTTTTTCCGCTGAGCCTGAACTGGCACACTTTCTGATTCTGAATTGGTCACACGATAGTCAGGTTCAAACACAGGTTACCGAGGTGAATCTGGCAGAACGAAGCGAACTGCTCGATGCCATTATGAAATCTTCAGGGCCATTTTATCAATATGCCGATGGTAGTTTCTATCGTGATCATACGCATCTGAATCGAGATGCCTATATTTGCATGCTTGCAGGGGTTCATGTCTATGAAGTGAGCGGTCGTGTTGATTTTGAATGCGTACAACAATTTTGTCTACAGCAGTTATGTGAAATCTCACCATCATACAATACAGTCACAAAATCAGCTTCCGAAACAGTAAGGGTCGATGATGGGCCTAAAATAAGATATCCGGTTTAATAAGGTAGATATATGAGTACCAATTATGCGGTCTTTATTCGGCATGGGGATTATCATCATCAAGCCGCCACACCGGGAGCCTATCAACCTTTTCCTCTTACAAATGAAGGGGAAGAACAGGTGGAAAACTGTATCGCGAAACTCATTCGATTCAGTCAGCAGCATGATTTAACCATCGCTCCTACACTACACAGCTCAATTCTGCTGCGTGCCTGGAGCACCGCAGAAATTATTCGTCGGAAACTGGCAACTATTATTCCGAATGAAAGCTATTCACTGGTCGAAACAGAGCAGTTGTGTGAGCGATCAGTTGGTAGTCTGGCCAATCTTTCTATCTCCGAAATCGAACAGGTCGTGCAGGATGATCCTCGTTATGAAAGACCACCTTCCGGGTGGAAATCTGATAGTTATTATCGGCTACCATATCCGGGTTCAGAGTCATTGATGCAGGCAGGCGAACGCGTGTCGGCCTACATCAATCAGGTAATGTCTACACTGCCTGAAAATGCATCCTTAATGCAGTTATTTATAGGTCACGGGGCAGCATTTCGGCACGCTGCTTGTGATCAATCCATGTTGGGTTTTGATGATATTAAAAAACTTAGCATGTTTCACGCTGAACCAATCTATTTTACACTGAATGAAGATACAGGGTGGCAACACCGCGCAGGCGAATGGAAAATACGTTCGCAGCATTCAAATTATACGGACTAATGATGACAAACAAGAAAAAGCAATGTTCTCTACCCGATTACCATGGCCTCAAATGGCTGGATGATTCTTTACCTATAGCCTTGCCTGAGACCACGCGTGACTGGCTTGATTGTAGTAAACACGGACTTAGGCAACGCAAGACCAGCGGTTTGAAAAGCCGAAGTACGGTAAAATCACTACTGCAATCGCATGATTGGCAGTGGCCACATCGTTCGACCGTTTTTATCTCCGATCTACATGCTGATGGTGATGCACTGTTAGCATCTCTGGTTGCCAGTGGCGGTATAAAGAAAACAGGTAAGGATGATTATCACTTTAAACTTACAGAACAGGGACGATCCATGCTCTTTATCTTTGGCGGTGATTTCTTTGATAAAGGTCCGAGTAATCTTCGTCTGTTGCGTGTATTGCACATGTTTATCAAAACAGGAGCACGTGTGCGACTCCTAGCAGGTAATCATGATATTCGTGTTTTATTCGGTATGCGCAGTGTAGGCCAGACAGAAGATCCACATAACGGTCATTTTTTTATCCGAATGGGAGCCAAAGCGATTCCTTTTCTGCTTGAAATTCGGGATGAGTATCTGTCTGACAACAATGCGCTGAAAGCGATGCCTGATGAAGAAACCTGTATCAAACGTTTGTTTCCGACTGAGGCCTGGTGGCAGCAGTTTCCAGAGATGGCCTCATGGGTGATGCCTCCAGAATCTATCAGCAGGGAGATGGCTAAAATTAAACATAAGGCTGAGCGCTTCGAGATGTTGTGTGAACAGGCCGGACTGAGTCTGCGTGAAGCCTATGCAGCAGCAGTTAAATGGCAGCAGTTGTTTTTATCACAAGAAGGGGAATTCTACTGGTTTTTCAAGCGTATGCGACTTGCATATCGCAAGGGTTCATTCCTGTTCGTACACGCAGGTATCGATGACCGAATTGCAGTGATGTTACGTGATAATAATACCGGCTTTTTGAATCAGCAGTTCAAGCAACAGATTCAGGGGAGTCCCTTTGAATTTTATTACGGACCTGTAGCGAACACTATCCGTACCAAATACCGTACGATAGATATGCCATTGTCCGGAATTGGTGCCAAACAAGTGCGTGATGCGGGTATACATGCCATCGTGCATGGACACCGTAATTTACATCGAGGTCAACGTATTGCTCTGCGAAAAAAACTGCTTCATTTTGAATGTGATGTGACATTGGATCGTCACTCCCGACGAAAAGAAGGGCTACGCGGTGCAGGTGCTGGCGTTACCCTTGTTCAACCCTCCGGTTATATTCTAGGAATCAGTACAGACTATCGCGATATTAAAGTGTTTCATCCCGAATCCATCTTGGCGGACGCAGGAGATTTTCATGCAACAAAGTAAGAAAGTTTTTCATCATGAATCGTTGGAAGATACAAAATCTCTGCGAAGCCTTATGCAAGCGGTTACCGATGGCCTGGAAAGTGGTGAATTAAGTTTCAGCGATGACAGTGATGAGATTATCATGATTCCAAAAGGGTTGCTGCATTTCAAGCTTGCTGCTGCTCAGGAAGAAGGACGCAACCGCATAAATATCCGCGTGACATGGCATGATGATGTTGATACGAAGCCGGCAAAAAAATCATTAGCCATTCGCAGCAAACAGAAAGAAAAGAGAAAGGGTGGCTAAGCCTATTTTATCAAAATACTGTTATTGAACTGTAAGGATTACAGTCTACTCTCGTCTAAGCATCAGTAATTCAAGAGAGGATATGAATATGAAATCAATGACAACATTAGCTATCGCACTGCTGCTTGCCTTGGGTCTGTCTGCTGCACCTGCATTTGCAGGCCATCATGATATGAACCCGTGCAACCCATGCTCAATGAAAAAAACGATGAATCCATGTAACCCGTGCGCCATGCAACATAAGATGAACCCATGTAATCCATGTGCCATGAAAAAGCATGCCAACCCATGCGATATGCAACATAAAATGAATCCGTGTAATCCTTGTTCTAAAGGGCATTAATTCTTTATCTCAATCGTTGCCCCCCAAGACTCTGCGTGCAAAACGTGCAGAGTCTTGGGGGTCATTTACGTCACACGGTGTTTTTCAACGCTTAGAAAACGGACAATCATTGATAAGGTGATTGTTATGTAAGCAAGTTACGTGAACAAAACGGACAATCATATAACCCGGCATTCACGCATGTTGAGCGTGGGTTGTTTGCCTTTTCAGAAAGGTGTTTGTGGCATGGTAGAATGACATCTCTGACCTTTTCTAGTAAGGCTTCTGGATGAATAGGCTTATTTAAAACCATGCAGGTCTCTTGAACTGCTGTTTTGTTGTGTTCGCAATAAGCATTTCCTGAGATAAAAAAGATAATTTGGAACGGTAAGACTTTACGTATCGCCAATGCCAAATCATAACCACTGATACCGGGCATTGAGATGTCGCTAATAACAGCGATAGGAGACTCAAAACTGGCGGAATTCAGATATTGCATGTATTGATTACCTGATTCAAAATAACATACGCGATAGCCTGCATCAGAAAGAATGGCGTCAGTGGTTTCGCGAATGAGTTCACTATCATCAATTACATGCAGCATCATGGATATAATTTATAGCATAGGATTTTAATAAACCAAACTATAATATTATTATGGTTATTGTTGGGGAGCATGCAACTTGCGGGATAATCTATATACACGCAAGCGAATAGAACCCATCTCCTAAATAGCAGGAGATATTTCTAACATCTGTTGTAAGAAGCGGGAGGCAATGCCGACTTCCACATCATGACCGGAGTACCGGCATTTATGATGGAGGAGATATCGATGAATAATATATTAAGATTAATTTACGCCATGCTTATCAGCATAGGTTTGTTTAGCACCCCGGCCCTGGCTGGGTCACATGCGAACCCATGCAATCCATGCGGGATGCAAAAGCATATGAACCCATGTAACCCATGCAGTATGAAAAAACATATGAACCCGTGTAACCCATGCGCCATGAAAAAACATATGAATCCGTGTAACCCATGCAGCATGAAAAAACATATGAATCCGTGTAACCCATGCAGCATGAAAAAACATATGAACCCATGCAATCCATGCGCCATGAAAAAACACTCCAATCCTTGCAGCATGAAACCCAATCCTTGTTCCATGAAGAACCCTTGCTCGATGGATGAGGATGCTGCTAATCAAAAGACACCGATTCGCAAACCTGCATTCAAAAACTATCAGGAAGCTGCGTCCCTCGGTGCCAAAATGTGGAAAGATGAAAGTTTAGGTACATCAGGATTGGCATGTCTCTCATGTCATGCAGATCATGAACTGTTGAATTTAGATCGTAATCAGAATTTCCCACATTATGTCAAGATGGTAGGTGATGTAGTGACACTGGATCAGATGATCAACTACTGCATGCTTAATCCAATGAAAGGAAAACAGTTTGGAAAAAATTCAAAAGAACTCACTGCGATGGCGGCATATTATCGCGCCTATCGTATGCAGTTCATGAAAGAACAACGCGCAAAGTAATAGGAGCTAAGTAGCGACGCTACCGTGATAGCGGTCTTTTGATTGAATTAGCTTTAATTGCTCGAAGGGTGAGGGACACGGATTGTTTGAATCAGCATTTGGCGCAATGGCTGAATTGGATGAGCCTCACCTTACCCTACGGGCGATCTAAAGCTTGTCCAAACGGATCCTGCTTTTTGCGCCACAAAAAAAGAGCCAAAGATAACTCAGTGCTTCAAATCAAGCCGAGGTAAACAAACATCCGTACCCTCGAAATAGACCACGCTCTATATATGCATTTGGAGTATTTGTTGCCAAGAATATGTTTAAGCTGACTAAGATACGGTGCGCAGCTGGACTAGTCAGTTATAAAATGAGTATGGAGTCATAGTGACGAAACCCTTGAGTTTGAAGCAGTCCGTGTTGGCAGTGATCTCTATCATTGGCGGATTGATGCTGATGGCTGCAGCCATCGATCCAGGTCTGCCACTTGGCTACTGGGATCAACCATCGGCAAAAGTTCCATCTTCTCACAACTGGTCTGAACTTGAAAAAGATCTGCGTCCGGAGGCATGCGCACAATGCCATGCCGCTCAATTTAATGTCTGGAAAAAGAGTCTGCATGCGCACGCCTACTCACCAGGTCTAGTGGGGCAGTTTCCGGGCCAGGGGCTTGCCTATGCCAATGATTGTCTGGTGTGCCATGCACCCTTGAAAGAGCAACTTTATACAGATTCAACAGACATGGATGATTCGATTCTCTTGCGTCTGAAACATGCCGAAGGATTTGATGCTGATGCCGATTATGATGTGAATGATCCAGATGCTAAACGGCTCCCTCTGAGACACACCGGCGTGAGTTGTGCCGTTTGTCATGTACGTAATGGCGATCGTTTCGGGCCACCACCCAGAGTGAGTGGAGCAGTAGGTAAACAAGATACTCCGGCCCATGGCGGGTTCACAGCTACCAAGGACTTTGAACAGTCGCAGTTTTGTGCATCATGCCATCAGTTTCCTGACTATATGGCAATTAATGGAAAACCTTTAGAAAACACCTTAACAGAATGGAAAAACAGCTCTTTTCCCGATAAAGGAGTAACATGTCAAGTCTGTCACATGCCGGATAGAGCCCATGAATTCAGAGGTATCCACGATCCAAAAATGGTCAAAAAGGGGCTCACTTTTTCACTCACTCAGCAAAAGAACAGTGTCTATTTCAGCATTGCATCCACATGGATAGGGCACGCATTTCCAACGTATGTCACACCCAAAGTGATTGTTGAAGCAGAAGCCTTGAACGGTAAAGGTAGCATCATTCAACATCAGCAGTGGGAGATCATTAGAGAGGTTGCTTACCAGGGTGATGGTTGGAAAGAGTTGCGTGATACCCGCATCATGCCGGGTGAAACACGCCAGTTCTTACTCAATCCCTTACCAACAGACGCCCGCAGTGTGCGCTATAGGGTACGGGTGATTCCCGATAATTTTTACAAAGGGATTTATGAGAGCCTGCTATCAGATGATCTGACTGCTGTAGCTGGAGCACATATTCGCAAGGCCAATGAACAGACTGCTAAAAACGATTATCTGCTCTATGAAGAGGTGATTACCCTTAACCAAGCGCATTGATACTTGCTCTAGTGTTGTAGGCCACCATAATTCACTTCTTTATAAGAGAAGTGGTGAAGGCTTTACCGCATTACCAATCTTCTGATTTATCATACTCTTTCACCGGGACCCAACCATGCAGGTACGCAAAGCAGCAATCGAATGTTTAAAGCAGGTCCTGCATAATGAGCAGAAGGCTGATGTTGTGATGCAACGTGCCGCAGCGCATCTGGAGCTACGCGATCGCAAATTACTGCATGAATGTGTTTACGGTGTATTGCGCCGCAGTTTTTCTCTGGAAGCCGATTTTTCCCGCTTTATTAAAACCAAGCCCGACGATTTTACCTATGCCGCACTCGCAGTCGGCACCTATCAATTGCGGCATATGCGTGTACCCGTACATGCCGCTGTCTCTGAAACAGTTTCGGCAATCAAGCAGCTCAGCCCTAAAGCCGCCCCGTTTGTAAATGCGGTGTTGCGCAAGGTGAGCGTGAACCAGGTACCTAAAAAACTCAAACCCAATCAGCGTGCCGAACTACCCAAGTGGATCTATGCCCAGTGGAGAGATGCCTTTGGCGCTGAAGAGGTACAATCACTCGGTGCCGCTCTAAAAACACCACCAAAACTCTCTTTAGCCCTGTTCGTAGGTCGGGATACCTGGATGGCTGAGGTTCAAGCATCCGGTATTGATGTAGAAGCAGGAGCTCTGTCGCCATTTGCCGTGTTATTGCCGTCTGGCACTGATGTCACGGCTCTACCCGGCTTTGATGCTGGTGCATTCACTGTCATGGACCAGGCTGCACAGGCGGCAGTGATGGCGCTGAAACTACCGGATGACTTTGATGGTCTACTGCTTGATGTCTGTGCCGCACCCGGTGGTAAAACAGCCCTGTTAGCGCATCGTTTTCCCAAGGCCCGCATCGTGGCAGTGGAACTGAGTGAAAAACGTATCCCCAGATTGCAGGAGAATTTGAAACGCCTGCACTGTGAACATGTTGAGATTCTGCAAGGTGATGCGATGGAGCTTAGCTTTGAAGACAATAGTGTTGATGCCATCTTCCTGGATGCGGCCTGCTCTGCATCGGGTATCTTGCGTCGTCATCCCGATGCCAAATACCTTCAAAATCAGGAAGCGGTGAACAGACTCTCTCAGATTCAGGGTGCGATGATGAACGAATCACTCAGGGTGCTAAAAGTCGATAACAGCATGATCTATGCTGTCTGTTCGATTCATACGCAGGAGAATGAAGAAGTATTTGATGGCTTGAAGCATACCCTCACCATCACTGACCAAACGCGATTGCTTCCAAGCATGGATCATGATGGTTTCTTCCATGCCTGCGTCACAAAGTGTGCCGCCTAGTGCAACAAAATAAATCTGTCAGCCAGTGCTTCTGATGGCGGAAGGCGAATTTAAACTCATCAACCGCCTGTTTAAAGGTGCTGGTGGTAGTGCAAAAGGATTCACATCATTTGGTATTGGTGATGATGGCTCCATTCACAAACCGACAGCAGCTTGTGAGCTGGTGGTCAGTACAGATTCTTCGGTACAGAACGTACACTGGCCTGATGATTTCTCACTCGATAAGGCGGCTGATCGGGCTGTCTGTTCAGCCCTGTCCGATTTGGCTGCCATGGGTGCAGAACCTGTCTGCGTCTGGTTGAATGTGATGGCGGTTGATAGCACTGCGGTTGAGTTATTGGGGCAGGGCGCTACTGCTGCTCTAAGACGTTACGATGTTGAATTAGCTGGTGGAGACACGAGCAAAAGTGCCACCAATGCGGTATCGGTTACGGTTGCAGGTGAACTGCCAGCAGGTAGCGCCATGCGCCGGGATGGAGCAAAAACGGGTGATGTCGTCTGGTTATGCGGTAAACTGGGCTTTCATGCTGCCGGGCTAAAGCAGTGGTTTGATAAAGAGTACGATGGTCTATTCATTCAGCATTTCGAAACACTCACGCCGCAACTGCAAGCTGGTATCGCCTTGCGAGAGCGCGGTATCGCCTGCTGCATCGATGTTAGTGATGGTTTGTTGCAGGATGCAGAACACATTTGCCATGCATCAAAGATTGGCATGGAACTTGAGATCAACAAGGTACCGGACTGGGCCTATCTCTCTGATCAACTGGGTGAATCGGCAGCACTGAACAACGTTATGCAGGGTGGTGAAGATTATGCACTGCTCTTTACAGCGCCGGCGCATATGGCGTTCCCGGATGAACTGGCACTGAAGATCGGCCATTGCAGACAAAAGCCGGGCGTAGCTCTGTTGTTGAATGGCAAGAAAGTAGATATCGGGAGTAAAGGTTATGACCACTTCAGCTGATCAGCGTACAATCAATCATTGGATCGCAGCAGGTTTTGGCAGCGGCTGGTTACCCTCAGCACCGGGCACCTGGGGTTCAATTGCATCCCTGTTGCCAGCTTGGTTGATTATTGAGTATGCAGGCACAGACACGCTGCTCGTTGCTACGCTGATTGTTACCATTATTGGTTGCTGGGTATGTTATAAGGTAATACCGACCCTGAGCGGAGATAAAGATCCCGGCTGGATTGTCATTGATGAATGGGCTGGTCAATGGCTATGCCTTGCCATGCTTGTGCCTGAACTTGGTCATAGTGTTCAGACGTTGGTATTTGCTTTTATCGCATTTCGCCTGTTTGATATATTCAAACCATGGCCTGTTTCGCTGGCTGAAAAACTGGGGGCTCCGTGGTGGTCTATCATTGCCGATGATCTGGTTGCAGGTGTGATGGGGGCCATTGCCGTTACCGTCTTGTTTCAGCTGCTTAGCTAATAATGTCCGCCTTGAAACCTTCTATTCAGGCTAGCTTGATCATCAGCGATGCCGGCCTGCAAAACCTGATGAGTGCAGGTATATCCACCGGCTGGCTTAGCGCATGGCTACAATTTGCGGGTGCAACGGATGTCAGTATTGGTTTGCTTGAGTCGGGTGCATGGAAAAACAGTAAGGCTGACATTCAGATATTTTTTGCTACAGAAGCAGAGCTGAATACTGTCGCTGAACCTTTTATTGAGGAAGTTCCGGGCACGCCGATCACTCTGGATAATCCAACACGTCACGCACTTCATTTTCAACATGATCATCATCAAACACTGTTATTGCCCATCGGTGAGATCGCCTATCAACGCAATAGCTGGCTGGCGGCGTTGAATAATGGAGAGCCGTTATTGCCGTTATATATTGCTGCCAGCGATGCGCTGCCGATTAAACTAGAGCCCGGTATGAGCGCCAGTTTGGATAAACCGGCACAGATTCCATGCCTGAATAACGCCGGTTTGATGATTGAAGAACAGGTTATAAACACCCTGAAAGAAAAAGGAATATCGATTCGCACTGTGGAGTCCTGCACAGCAGGTGGCATTGTATCACGCTTATGCCGCGTACCCGGTTCATCCGAGGTGGTGGATCGCAGCTGGGTCACCTATAGCAACCAGGCTAAGCAGGATGAGCTTGATGTTGATCCCGAATTGATCGAAGAGTTCGGTGCAGTCAGTCAGGATGTTGTGATAGCCATGGCCAATGGCGGGGTGGATGCCGGTGATTCAGATCAATTACATATCTGCATCGCCACCAGTGGCATCGCAGGCCCCGGTGGTGGATGCGCAGAAAAGCCGGTTGGCACCGTTTGGGTAGCCGTTGCACAAGATGGCCAGAGTACAACGAGTCGCTGTCTGCAATTACAAGGTGCTCGCCATGAAATCCAGAGCAGGGCAGTGATCCAGTCTCTGACTTTAATGTTACACAAACTTGAAAAATCAAAAGTCTGAAATTAAAACCTAATATTTCTCTGATAAGTAAAATTAAGTACGCATTTTTCTGCTATACTCATACAGCATTGGGTAAGGGTTGGGAGAGATGAGATGACCATACAATTTCTGAAAGGGCTGTCATGGAGCATGGTGTTGCTGCTGATGGGCCCTGCACTTTCATACGCTGGAAGCATTTATAAATGCAAAGGGCCTGGAGCATTCGATTCAGTCGTTTGGCAAAATGAACCTTGTAATGCAGGGGAAGAAGTCAGCCATCGAAAAATGCATGATTACTCTGCGCATGATGCTTCAAAAGCAGGGCATGGCACATTGACGGCCGCCGAAGTAAGTAAATTGATCAGGTTTAAACAACTTGCTGTTGGCATGAGCAAAAAAGATGTGATTCGATCCTGGGGGCAACCTACAAAAACCGATATTTTGTTATCCAATACAGGCAAATCAGAAACGCTTATTTATGCGCAATATAAAAACACCCCAATTGTGAGCATGAGCCTGCAAAGCATCGTTACAAATATACAGTATTCAACAACAATCGAGAAAGAAGTGAAGCCTGTTCGCACTTTTAATTATTCTGGTGGTGGCCCCTTTAGTAAGTGAACTAAGGTGATAGGTAATCGTAACAAATTCCAAACTTTCCCCGATTAATTGGAAAATGATCGACTGCTACATGCGAAAACACCGGAATGGAAAAGTGTCGGAATGTAGAGGACAAACACGATTTCCAGAGCCCTGTTTTGGGCAAATGCCTTATAATACAAAGGCTTTTTCAGTTGTGCACATAACCTGTGTATAACTGTGTGGATAGAGTTCGTAAAAGGGGCTTTTTTAAGGCTTTATGACATACAACAGGTTGTTTGCATAAAATTTATGCATAAATAATATATGCTTTTTAAAACAGTATGTTATGGATATATATTGCCAATATTATGATTCAATAATGAAATACTTTTTACTTTTTGTGACATCAACACGCTCCTGGTGGATAAGATCACTTATAAGTGACTGATTTATAATAAAAACGCTGACTTAAGGGTTGATGAGGATATGAATCCAGTATTCACCACTGTTTACTTTTAAACGTCTGAAAAAACGACGCATAAGGCTCTGGGAAATAATAGCTACAGAGAAACAAAAAGGCCTGCCAGAAAAAGAGGAGGGGGCTGGCAGGCCTTGGGGAGTTGTTTGTGCATTGCACTGGCGTTGTGACCTATATGAACTGAACCCTTACAAAAAGGTGGGCATCGCAACCTTGGTATTTGGTTTCCCAGTGCAGGGAATCGCACAACCAGAGTCTATAAATTCCCGATCAGTATTCATCGGCCCAGACATACAAGTCACAATGCCAGTGCAACGAACATTGTAATAAACATAAAGCATATCAGATGCCAAAATAAGATTTGTTGTGTATCAACGGTTTCTGGGGCAGTCGATGCATCATATGCGGCAAAAATATCACGCCACCGCAACAAACGGTAAGATTTTCCTCACAAAGATAATCGTATGGTGTCACTGGAATAATGAGCTGGCTATGATCAGCTTATAGGCTGATAGTTATGCAATGAACGCACTGGAGAAGGGGTCATGATTAAACGATACACATTGATAAAAATGCACATCATGATGGCCTCGGTTATTTTTCCAATGACGGTGATGTTTTTTATTACCGGTGTGCTTTATATCTCCGATATCAAACCGGAGACTTCGACTGATAGCTTTCGTATTACTCTCGATCAACCCATGCAGCAGAATGCAGATAAACTAAAGCAGATTGCCAAAGACGCACTGGCAAAACGCGAGATCAGTGCGCCGTTGGGCAGGGCCAAGTTAAAATGGGATTCCGATTTGGATATCTATTATCTCTTTTGGGACGGTGAAAATAGATGGCTCAAAATTCGCCCCTCCACGCGTGATCAGCATGTTGCAGTGATTAAAGTCTATACACCAAGCTGGTATGGGCGATTCATGAGTCTGCACAAAGGCAATGGAAAGGATTCATTCAACTATTCTGTCATCGCGATGGTGGTGGTGATGATGTTAACGATACTCAGCGGTACAATGATGGGCTTAAGTCTGCCCAAACAACGTAAACGGGTGATCTATTCGATGCTAACGGGTACATTCCTGTTTCTTGCACTGGTGCTCTACAGCCAGTTTTTCTGAGGTTGAGGTAGAGGATGATGCTGCATCAGCGCATTGAATACATGTGGTGGAATACCAGGCGCGCCCCGAATCTGTTGCTTCGTGCTGTATCTTTTATCTATGCAGGCCTATCAAGGTTTGATCAGCAGCAGCGCCTGAAAAGGGCGGTTGCACCATCTATCCCGATGATATCCGTGGGCAATATTACCGTCGGTGGCAGTGGCAAAACGCCTTTTGTGGCATGGTTGGCGACTGCGTTAAAAAGAGAGGGTTTCCGTCCTGTACTCTTGTCGCGCGGTGATGGTGCCAACAACCAAACACCACATCTTATTTCACAATACTCCAAAGCCCATGAAGTGGGCGATGAGGCTGTTCTTTTATATCGTTTAACAGATTGTCCGGTCATTGCCGGGCGCGATCGCATTGCAGGGGCCGCCCTGGCGGCTGACCATGGGGATATACTTATCCTCGATGATGGATTTCAGTATCGGCAGTTAACGCGTGTGTGTGATATCGTACTGGTGCCGGCGGAAGGGGTTGGTAATGGTTGTCTGTTACCGGCTGGCCCATTAAGAGAGCCCGTAAGTGCATTAGCTCGGGCAGATATTATTGTAAGGAGTGGCCTGGCTGAGGCTATCTCTTTATCAAACCAGCAAGAGTGGCACTGGTCCGCCTCGGCGGGACTGGTTCGGGACTGGAATGCTCAGGATGATGTGCTGCTGGAAGCATCTAAACCCATTCATCTGATTACTGGGATTGCGCGGCCTAAACGTGTGATCGCCGATCTTCAACGGCTTGGTTTTGATATTGCACAATATGATCGTTTTGCCGATCATCACGCTTATACACGGCAAGATGTTCAACAGCTGTTGCAAACACATCGCTCCATGGTGACCACCGCCAAGGATGCGGTGAAACTACTGCCTCTCTGGCCCTGTGATATGCCCCTGTGGGTCCTTGAACAACAGATCGAAGCAGAAGATGGCCTTGTCGAACAGATCGTAAAAGTTATCAAAGTAAAAGCGTGATGGAGATATAGATGGCAACAGATACACCTGATTACTATTTATACTGTGAGAGTTGTGACTTCTGCCAACACGTTGAGAAGGTGTTGCATAGAACGCCACTCACATCTGTCGACGAACTTGTAGCGAATGTGAGTAGATTCCACTGTTCGGTATGCGGAGCAAAAAAAGTCATCATCAAAGAGAAAAAAGATGTGTCTGCGCTGGATTGGTGAAAGAGAAGTAGGGGGCGTACTAACTGTTCAGCTGCCCTAATACGTTGATGATCGATGCACACCATCGGATGTAACAGAGCAGCAAGCGGCATTTCCGAATAGCAGGTATCTGATGCTCTGCAATAATGAACAGGATAAAATTAATCAGGAACAGAGTGAAACAAAAACTAAAGAGGCTCATTCAGAAGAGGATCGCTTGCAGCGTTACTTTGAGCTTATACGTGTTGATCTATGTCTGATCACCAGCTGCGAGATGGGCGCTGCGTTATTAATTTATGATCTTAAATATCATCAGATGATGTGGTCAGGTTTTATCCAGAAAACACTTCCCAGAAGTAATGAACGTTCACGCACATATTTCGCTGGCATGACAGTTTTATATATAACGAAACTGTTGAGCGAAACTATCCCGAAGCAGCAACTCAAGCTGATTAGCTTGAAGAAATTTTAACGGTTTTACTAAAAATATACATGCAGCAGCCTGATAATAATGCGTCTGGGTACAACATGCGCTATGAATCATTAAAACGCTTATATATCAGCATGTTAAATTGATTTATAAAGAAATATTCGTAATAAATAATCTAACACGCTTGTAATAAATGATAAATCCAGCATTTGAAGCCATATATTGACCTGAGAGCTCTTGCATCATGATTCGCAGACCAAGACACCAGAAGGGCACCAATATCGCTGTG
This sequence comes from Mariprofundus sp. EBB-1, assembly GCF_003665155.1. Taxonomy (GTDB): domain Bacteria; phylum Pseudomonadota; class Zetaproteobacteria; order Mariprofundales; family Mariprofundaceae; genus Mariprofundus. The sequence goes on from NZ_RCFQ01000017.1 coordinate 54,899, forward strand.
ACGTTTGTTATATAAGGTCATTTTTGAGCGCGCTATGAATAAAGGATTGCATTGAACCGTTTGTTGGTTGTTCAACAAAATAATACAACCGCAGTGTGCTCTAACAAAAGAACCAACACGGTGATTTGTTGGTTCTTTTTTATCTGTTGGTTCTTGTTGGATTATCACAAAAGAAACCAACATCAATGCCGGTCAATAAAGAACCAACTTTGAGGCGTTGCATTTATTTCTATAAAAGACATAGAGTGCATATTCCTTGCCATATCAAACTTATTCATTACAATATAAACCAACAAATGAACCAACTATCATTTTAACACTGATTTGTTGGTTCTTTTTAGATAAATACAATTATTAAAAGAACCAACAATGAGGCTTTCTGATGGCGCTTTCTGAATCTGAAATTAGTGAAACCAAAGTACCTTTTGGCAGGAATCAATTTAAGGTCAGTGATGGTGGCGGTCTCTATCTTTTAGTGAAATCATCTGGTCGATATTGGAAGCTTGCTTATCGATTTGATGGCAAACAGAAGACGCTGGCGTTCGGGGTTTATCCATCGGTAAGTCTCGATGAAGCGCGCCTGAAACGCGAGGAAGCCAAAGCACTGCTAGCTCAAAATATTGATCCTGGATTGATTAAGAAAAAAGAGAAACTGGAACGAAAAATTGCTGTACAACAGAACACGACAACTACACATCAACAACCGCATGTGCATGAAGCCCGTCCTGTTCCAAATCGACAGCCTGTAGTTCTGGATCAGGCTGAGCAGAAGAAGTTGGAACTGCGTCGTCTGGCGATTCTGAAAGCTATTGCTGAGAGCAACTCATATGCGATCAAAGAATGTGCTCTGCATCAGCAACTCGAAGAACATGGGTTTAGAATTTCATTTGATCGACTAAGAACAGATATCGCATGGTTATATGAACAACAGGCCGTGCATATTGAAAATGTCGATCAATGGCTTGTGCAATTAACACAGCCCGGTCTGGATGTTGTACATGGGCGCATGTGGATTCCCGGCATTCAACATTCTGCACTGGAGTAGTTATCTGATTATAATGTTCTGTTTAATTCATCGTAGTATTATGGTGATGGTTACATAAGATTGGATTCCTTCATTTAGTTTCAGAATAGAGGTGATGTAGAATGCTCTCTGCTCATTTATTTTCGTTTAAGCGGGTGATCAGTGTAATAATGCATTGTAGGGCGATATTCACATGAGAGCTTAATCGCCTCAGCACAATAATATATAACGTCGCATAATGGATATTATGTAAAGTATGGAGTTATCAGGTGCCAGATAGAATTAAAGGTAAGGATAATTATTACGAAAAACTATATGCCCTTATGGAGGTTTTACGTAAGGAGTGTCCATGGGATAAAGAGCAAACCCTGCTCTCCCTGCGACGTTACACACTTGAAGAAGTACACGAAGTGATTGAAGCGATTGAACTGGCCGACTCTGATGACAATTGGCAACCGCTTAAGTCTGAATTGGGAGATCTATTAATTCAGGTGCTGTTTTATGCTCGCATTGCAGAAGAAGCTGAGAAGTTCGACTTTGCCGATGTTATCGATACTTTAATCGATAAAATGATTTATAGGCATCCACATGTCTTTGAAGATGCAAAACCTGATGATCTGACGGATCAATGGGATAGCCTTAAGGAAGCCGAACATGCAGATCGTAAAAGCCTGATGGATGAAATCCCTCCTCTGCCTGCGCTGAAATACGCTCAAAAACAACAGCAACGTGCAGCACGTGTTGGGTTTGACTGGTCTGAAGCGAAAGATGTAATGACGAAAATGCGTGAAGAGCTCGATGAACTCGAACATGAAGTTGTGAATCAGAATGACATCCGGCGTATTGAAGATGAGTTCGGTGATGTGTTGTTTACGTTGGCCAATCTTGCACGCAAACTCGATCTCGACGCCGAGTTATGCTTGATGCAAACCAACCGTAAGTTTGCGTCTCGATTCAGAGGTATGGAAAAACTGGCCGATTCTCGTGGTGATTCATTAGCGAATATGGACCTGGATACAATGGAAACATTGTATGAAGAAGTTAAAGCTAGCATGCAATAAAATACATCTAAAACAATTTATTACTAAATATAAACAAATAGTTACACGCTATATATAAGGGATGACATCATGGCAAGCAAAGACGGAAACAACAGTGATACACTACAGGAGTTACAAGTTCAGGTGCCTGAAGATGTACAGCGTGGCACGTACGCCAATCATTTCATTTCCAGCCATACACCTGAGGAATTCATTCTTGATTTTATTCTTACCAGCCCCCCTGCCGCTGTTGTGAACGCGCGTGTTGTGGTCACGCCCGCTCATGCAAAACGCATTGCTGCTGCACTGCTTGAAAATGTTTCGCGTTATGAGGCGGTGTTTGGAGAAATATCTACTGTAACACCTATTACAAAACCGGATCAGGAATTGACACATTAGTGAAATATTTGAAGGAAGTAATGATTGCTGCTTTACCTGCGTCAGTCAGCAGTGATACTTAAGCACATGAAGTGGACAATTTCTAATCAGTTAACCTTGGGGCGCGTTGTGCTTATCCCTGTGTTAATCGCCGTGTTTTATCTGGCAACGCCATTGGCTTACTGGGTATCAGCGATTGTCTTCTCATTGGCTGCGTTTACGGATTGGTTAGATGGTTATCTTGCTCGCACGCGTGGTGAAGAAACGGCCTTCGGTAAGTTTCTTGATCCCGTTGCTGATAAATTATTGGTTGCAACAGCCCTGGTGATGCTGGTCTCTGCAGATATGGCTCCTGCTATTCTAGCAGTGATCATCATTGGTCGTGAAATTACGATTGGAGCTCTGCGTGAATGGCTTGCTCAGAGAGCCTCTGTGATTGTACATGTATCGCAAATGGCTAAGTGGAAAACAGCCATTCAGATGTTAGCGATTGTACTGTTACTACTACACGTTGATGTGATGGGATTCTCCATGCATGAAACGGGTCTGGTGTTATTATGGTTGGCGGCTGTGCTTACCCTCTGGTCCGGTTATGAATACATTCGTGATGCATGGCCTGAATTAAAAGAAGGTTCGATAGACTCCTCTTCTAAATAAGGTTCACGGTCAGAAAGCTCCAACAGGGAAATCAGTAATAAGCAGAACTACAATCGCGACTGAATTAGTTTTTCAATCTCTTTTGGTGTCAATGTGATCGGATTACCTGCCATACTTCCACCACTGATATTGGCTATAATTTTAGGTATATCTGATGCTGTAACACCATACGGTGAAAGCCTTGGCATCTTCAATGTGTCACTCCAGGACTTGAGCAGATCCAACAAAGCCTGAAGTGCAGTTTGATCATCTAATCCAACTTGCGATGTCATTAGGCGCCCTATCTGGGCATATTTTTTCAATGCTGTGTTATCCTGCTCACGCTGCATCATGGCGTTGATATTCGTTCGTGTAGCTTCATATAATAGACTACCGCAAACCACGCCATGCGGTATGGGAAAATAGGCTCCCAATGGCGATGCAAGACCATGCACGGAACCAAGTCCTGCGTTGGCCAACGTTACACCTGATATGGAAGATGCATAGAGCATTGATGCACGCGCTTCTATATTTTCGCCATGCTGTACCGCATTGAGCAAACCTTTACGAATGTGCTGCAATCCACTCAGGGCAAGTGCATCGGTCATCGGATTCGCATTTCTTGATACAAACGATTCCAGTAATTGTGTGAACGCATCCATGCCGCAGGCAGCAGTTACAGCAGCCGGGCAATTAAGCGTTAATTCAGGATCAAGAATAATATGTTTCGGGACCAGATCTTCATGACGAAATGACTTTTTATAACCATCTTCGGCTACCTCAGATAGCACGGCATTCTTACTTGTTTCACCACCGGTACCAGCCGTCGTAGGCAGTGCAATAAAAGGTGTAGAAGGGCCGGTATATGTTTTTCCACGCCCTACTCCTTCCAGGTATTCCATCACTGAATCGCCACTGGGCAACAGACCTGCAATTGCCTTAGCTGCATCAACAGTGCTACCGCCACCAATTGCAATCACACAAGCCGGTGAAAAAGCATGGTGATTGCTGACTGCAGCATCGACGAGTGCTGGCGATGGTTCGTTTTCCACCTTGATACGACGAACATCACAATCAGCTTGCAAAGAAAATAGTATCTCCTGGCAATATTCAGAAGAATCAAAGGATGAAGCACCGGTTACCAGTAATATTTTTTTTCCATATTGCATGGAAATACCGGGCAGGATATGTCGTTTTCCTACACCAAAATGGATGTGTGGTGTAGAAGCCATAAAGAAGGAATCAATCATTTTTGAAATATAACATTCTCGCTTCCCAGAGACCAATGTCAGAAGGTTAAAAAAGTGATTTTTTT
>NZ_RCFQ01000018.1 GCF_003665155.1 Mariprofundus sp. EBB-1
CGGCCAAATGCGGTCGTTCAGATTGAACCTTCTGGAGAAAATATAACCACCTAAGCAATGTGCTATTTTTTTGTCTATACTGAGATAAGGTGGTGAAGGTTATACCTATTATCCATCGACAATGTGATTTCAATTTAGGGAGGAAGTATGAAAAATATTCTTTTAATAGAAATAACCAAGGCATTTCCAGCGTTGAATAATGAGGTTGAATCTAATGGTTGATTCTAATGTGGGCAAAGTTGGAATGGCCAAATCACGGTTTCCTATTGGTTCTGTTCTTCCGTATGCAGGATCAATGGGGCCCGAACAAATGGCTGATTTAGAGAAAAGTGGTTGGCTGTTTTGTGATGGGGCCGCGGTTGATAGAAAGAAATATAATAAACTTTATGATGTGATCGGTGATATACATGGCCGAGGTGATGCAGTAAAAACGTTCAACTTGCCTGACTACCGGGGGCGCTTTCTTAGAGGTGTTGATGGCGGAATAGGTCGAGACGTTAATTCAAATAAACGGCTGCCTTCAAATGTAGGTGGGCTGGCTGGTGATCAAGTCGGGTCAGTGCAGGAAGATGCATTTGAAAAGCATAATCATGAAGTGACTTATAATAATAATAATTATTTTTTCGAAACAGGGGGCGCCGGAATAATTAATGATAGAGGGTGGGAAGCACAAAAGCACTCACTTGACATACAGCTTAAAGAGGCTGGCACGGAACCGGAAACAAGGCCAAAAAATGCTAACGTAAACTGGATTATTTTTAGTGGATAATAATTCTCATTTTTAAAAGTTGATAATTAGGGTAGGTATGGAGGGTGATTGTTTCATACCTGCCTTAATCGCCACTCATCTATAGACAGCGCGAGTGTCCATAAGTGGCCGGTTTCAGTCAGTCGAACAACTCTGGTCTAATGTAGCACCATATGCTAATGGTGTACTCCCCAAGGTTAGATTAGAAAATCACAGTACGAAGAGGGGCGAATGGCCGTTTCCGGCCAGAAGCAGTCATTCGAAGTTGATTTGTATCTATTGCCTCGGGAGGAATCCAATCTAATCAAAACTAGTGGCCTTTATTGTAAATAACTTTCGATTAAATCGATTATGGTCTATACTAATCACTGAATACTCGAAATGGGTATAGAAAAAGGGGCCCGCTTGTCGATTGCTTCAGACTTAAATAATATCACCTCTCAAAAGGCGCTGATTGCGACGCTGTTGGTGACTGTGCTGGTTTCGGGAAGCATTTTCTATTTATGGTTTTTTTTACAAGAGCAGCAAGAGCAACGTCTACAGAGTGAATTTAAGACAGATATCACTGAAGTGAAGACCAAAATCGCCGAGCGTATGACCTCCTACGGACAGATATTAAAAGGAGGGCGCAGTCTGTTTCTGGGCTCGCAAAATGTAACACGGCAGGAGTGGCATGAATATGTCTCAAACCTGGAGCTGAATAAGGATTATCCAGGAATTCAGGGCGTCGGCTACTCCATCACCATTCACCCGGCCAGTATTGCTGCTCACGAGAAGGAAATTAACAGCGAAGGCTTTGATAACTATCACATCTGGCCTGAAGGCAAGCGCGACCTTTATAGCGGAATTGTCTATTTGGAGCCTTTTGACTGGCGGAATCAGCGCGCCTTCGGTTACGATATGTTTTCAGAGCCTGTCCGCCACGAAGCAATGGCGCGCGCGCGCGACAGCGGCACCCTCGCTCTTACTGGTAAAGTGCTACTGGTGCAGGAAACCAGAGAGGAACCACAGGCGGGCAGCCTGCTTTATGTAGCACTGTACCAGAAAGATAACTCACTGGAGACTGTGCAACAGCGGCGACAGGCTCTGATCGGCTGGATCTATAGTCCCTATCGTATGAACGATCTGATTGAAGGCATGCTGGGGCGGCATATTAATGACTTCCGCCTTCGCATCTACGACCAGAGCGTCACAAACTCTGAGGACCTGCTCTATGATAGTTTTCCCGCACAGGAAGAGGCTGATACGCCCCTGATCCAACGCGATCTGCATCTTCAGGCTTGGGGGCGCACCTGGCGACTCAATTTCGAAGCCATGCCTTCCTACGCACATTCAATCGGTATCTATTCGCCGCATGAGGAGGTGGCTGGCGCATTGCTGATCGGTTTGCTGCTGATCGTGCTTACATGGAATCTGTTCAACACCCAGCGCAAGGCAGAACTGTTGGCTCGTAATCTGACCTTCTCGCTAAGCAAGAGAGAGGGGCAGCTTCGCTTTATTACAGATCACGCGCCGGTTCTTATTGCTCAATGCGATGGTGATAAACGCTATAAGTTCGTGAATCAGTCCTATGCTGAAATATTTGGATTAGATCCGGCTGACTTGATAGGGAAACACGCTCGAGAGATTCTTGGCGCAGAGGCTTTCGTCGAAGCCTGCCCTCACATGGATACAGCCCTTTCTGGGCAACCATCAGTCTATGACCTTGTGTTACGGCCAGCATCAGAAAATCTACTGGTGGTCTCTGTTCACTATTCACCGGAGCTTGATGAATTCGGTCATGTTATTGGTTTTATCGCCGCCATTGTAGACATCACTAAGCGCCGTCAGGCGGAAGACCAAATGCGCGAGTTGAATGCGCGACTGATTAATGTTTTTGAAACGATGAGTGATGGGTTCGTCTCATTCGATGCGGAAATGAATTATACCTATGTTAACGCGAATGGTGGCGAGATTCTGGGCCGTAACCCCGAAGATCTAATCGGCAAGAACTATTGGCAGGAATACCCTGAAGCGAAAGGAACACCCTTTGCCAATGCTTATGAGAGTTCGCTGGCAACCCAAAACCCGGTCATATTCGAGGATCATTACGAACCGTTTGATCGTTGGTTTGAAAATCGCATCTACCCATTTGAATCTGGATTGTCGGTTTTCTTTACCGATATCACTGAGCGTAAACAGAGTGAAATTGAACTTGTGAAGTACCGGGATCATCTTGAGGCTCTGGTTGATAATCGAACGCATGAGTTGGCTGAGGCCAATGAGCATTTGCAGGAACTGGACAAACTGAAGAGCATGTTCATCGCTTCCATGTCACATGAGTTGCGTACGCCAATGAATTCCATCCTTGGATTTACCGATCTTATTTTGCAGGGGCTGTCTGGGGAGATTAACGAACTGCAACGTGATCAGTTGCGGCGGGTACATGGTGCTGGCAAACATCTGCTGTTGCTAATTTCGGATATTATCGACCTCTCCAAGGTTGAGGCTGGCAAGATCGAAGCGACCGGGCAGGACTTTGAGCTGCATGGGTTGCTGGATGAGGCCATGCAGGGCAATCTCATTGCTGCTCGCAAGAAGAACATCAGCATTGTACTGAACTCACCTACTCCGACTATTTTGATGTCCACGGACCGGCAGCGTTTGCTGCAATGCCTGCTCAACCTGCTCAGCAATGCAGTGAAATATTCTGTGCAGGGAACAATCACCTTAACTACGGAGCAGTTAGGTGAAGAGGTGATTATCGAGGTGAGGGATGTCGGCATTGGTATGTCTGGGGATGAGGTATCGAAACTGTTCCAGCCGTTCGTACGGTTCGATTCTGAACTGACGATCAAGGCTGGCGGGACAGGCCTGGGGCTATATCTTACCAAAAAACTGATGACAGAAGTACTGGCGGGCTCGATAAGCGTTGATAGCCAGCCGGGTATTGGCAGCTGCTTCAAACTGCGCTTACCGCGCAGGCTGATTGATGAAAAAAACAGGGGAATATCAGGAGGTAAGGCATGAGCAAAACCGTGCTGATCATCGAAGACAATGATGATAATATGGAATTGATCTCCTTTATTATGAAAAAAAATGGCTATCTTGTTCTTAAGGCAATGCGCGGCGAACAGGGTGTCGCCATGGCGATTGAACACCGGCCTGATTTTATCATTCTCGATATCCAGTTACCGGACATTGACGGGCTGGAGGTGGCCAGGCGCATTCGTGCTTCCGAAGCCAATGGTCGCATTCCGATCATTGCCATGACCTCCTTTGCCATGCTTGGCGACCGTGAATTGCTGCTGACTGCTGGCTGCAACGCTTACATTGAAAAACCCATCGATGTCAGTCTGGTGATCCAGCAAATTCGGGAAGCGATCGGGGAATCAGTATGAGGCGATCATCCTGATGAACAATTACTCTGAGTGGTGAAACAGAGAGGTAGAATATGAAAGTACTAATTGTAGATGATTACGAAGATACCCGCCTGATCCTGCAGGCTAACCTGGAGTCTTCAGGTTATACCGTAACATGCGCTGAAAATGGCCGTGAGGCGTTGGAGATGGCACTATCTGATAAACCGGATCTCATTATTTCGGATATTCTCATGCCGGAGATGGATGGCTTCGACCTATGCAGGCGGATCAAAACAGATGCGGCGCTGTGCCATATCCCATTCATATTCTATACAGCAAGCTACGTGGAGGAGGCTGACCGGGAGCTGGCTATGGCGGCCGGAGGATCACGATTTATCATCAAGCCGATGGATAGGTCGGAGTTTATGGACATCGTGCGCGACGTGATGAACGAATTTGATCAGCAACGATTGGACGTGCCAGTTGCTCCTTTAAAGCCGGAGGATGAACTGGAGCTGATGCATGTGCGTGCTCTGAGTCGTAAGCTGGATAAAAAAGTGTGGGAGCTGGAGCTGGAGCGCCGCTCCATGAAACAGTCTGAAAGGCGGCTGATTGAAAGCAATGAAAAACTGGCAGCTACCGCTGACCTGCTTCAGACTGTTATTGCGACAGCCCCTGTTCGTGTGTTCTGGAAAGATCGTGATTCGCGTTATTTGGGCTGCAACATTCTGTTTGCACAAGATGCCGGGTTTTCCAACCCTGAAGATATGATTGGCAAAACGGATGATGAAATAGTATGGAAAGATCGAGCTGATCTGTACCGTGCCGACGACCAAGCCGTCATGACCACAGGCTCTCCCAAGCTGGCTCATGAAGAGCTGCAGGCCACGCCGGATGGCAATACGCTCTTGTTACGTACCTCCAAGGTGCCGCTGCTTGATGTTGATCATAACATTATTGGTGTGTTGGGTTGCTATGACGACATTACTGAGCACAAGCGCATCGAGGGTGAGCTGAAAGATAGCGAGCAGCGCTTCCGGGCGCTCTTTGAACAAGCCGCTATCGGTGTTGCTCAACTTAACAATCACACTGGTGAATTTATTCGAGTTAATCAGAAATTTTGCGACATTGTAGGCTATCCGAAAGAAGAGATTGAACAGTTAGATTTTCAGACTATCACCCATCCAGATGATCTTGCAGAAGACTTAGCCAATATGGAGCTATTAAAAGCAGGTAAGATTCGTGAGTTTACGATGGAAAAACGCTACTGCAACAAAGATGATTTGATCGTGTGGGTGAATCTGACTGTTTCGGCGATGTGGGAACCAGGCGAATCACCGAATTTCCATATTGCTGTTGTGGAAGACATTTCTGATCGTAAGAATGCAGAAGAGTCGCTGAGAAAGCTATCGCAAGCTGTTGAACAGGCTGGCGAATCCATCACAATAACCGATTGCAATGGCATTATCGAATATGTAAATCCCTCTTTTACAGAACTCACAGGGTACAGCGGCGAAGATACTATCGGTAAAACACCCAGAATCCTCAAAAGTGGCAATCAAAATGACGCATTTTATGAAAATATGTGGGCCACAATCACGAGCGGGAAAGTATGGTGTGATAAGCTGATCGACAGAACTAAGAGCGGTAAATTTTATCCGGCCATACTTACTATTTCCCCCATCAAAAACAGATCCGGGGACATCACTAACTATGTCGGCATCCAGCAGGATTTAAGTTCCTATGAAAGCCTTGAAGAGCAGTTTCATCAGGCTCAGAAGATGGAGGCTATAGGAACACTAGTCGGAGGTATTGCTCACGACTTTAACAATATGCTGGCAGGCATAACGGGAAATCTCTATCTGGCTAAGCAGAAGTTGCAGGACAGTCCGGATGTAATCCATAAGCTATCAAATGTGGAAGATATCACTTTTCGTGCTGCAGATATGATTCATCAATTGCTTACCTATGCTCGCAAAGACAAAGTCAGAGTGAAGCAGCTTCCATTCTCTCCATTTGTCAAAGAAACATTTAAATTTCTACGCACATCCGTGCCTGAAAATATTCAGTTACATCAGAATGTTTGTAGTGACGCGGTGCTAATCGAAGGGGATGCAACCCAGCTTCATCAGGTACTGATGAACCTGATCAATAACGCCCGAGATGCACTTGAGGAAGTAGAAAGCCCATGCATCACTGTTAAACTTGAAACATTCCATGCTGATAAGTCATTTATTGATACCCATGCATATTTCAAGCTCGGATCTTATGCCCACTTAAGTGTGCAAGATAATGGATGCGGCATTCCTAAGCATCAGATTGAGCATTTGTTTGAACCATTTTTTACGACCAAAGAGGTGGGTAAAGGCACAGGGCTGGGATTGGCAATGGTGTTTGGAGCTGTCAAAACCCACCATGGTTTCATTGAAGTGGATAGCATTGAAGGTGAGGGGGCGACATTTCACATTTACCTGCCAGTGCTGGGGCAGGAGGAGGTAGTTCCCTCATCAGAGCAGGAGAATGTGCCTTCTGAAGGACATGGTGAAATGGTTCTTCTGGTTGATGATGAAGCAAATGTTCTTGAGACAAGTAAGGAAGTGCTGATATCACTTGGCTATCAGGTGCTGACCGCAACAGATGGCCAGCAGGCTGTTGATTTGTTCAAAGCCCATGCTGAAGAGATTAATCTATGCATCATGGATATTGTTATGCCGGTGATGAGTGGGGTCAAAGCTGCGCAGAATATTCGGCATATCAATCCGAATGTGCATATCATCTTTATTTCCGGTTACGATCAGAATATCCAATCTGATATGGAGAATGAAACAGTGCTTAGTAAGCCGTTTTCCATAGAGAGTCTGAGTCGCCTGATCAGGAAAAAACTCGACAGCTAAATATTAAAAGACGCGCACTGAATGGCCACTTCTGGCCGTGAGTCGCCTGTCGTGATCGGCAGAGTCGGCCAACTTCAGACGGTCACATTTTCAACTAACGTCTGGTTTAGCGTGGGTAATAATTTAATTCTTTTTCAGCTCTTCTAATATTGTTTTTTCTCGCAGGATCAGAACGCGAAATAAGCAAAAAGCAAAAATACCGCTCGGAACAAGAACGAATATTACGAATGCATAACCGCATTCAAGAGCTGGATGAAGCATTTGCACAGTGGCTTGGGATGCTTGAGTTGCCACAACTTGAAAGACAAAAGCGGCGATAAGAAATAGCGCACCAGTTAAGTATTGTGCTGATTGAGAAATTATTGCTTTCGCCTGCTCTTCATTGTAACTCCAGAATGTTGTTGCCAAAAGAACGATTTTATTTTTACTGAGAAATGATGATCCAATGCAAAAACAAATTGCGGCAATGAAGCCGAAACTTGCCGATACTAATGTGTACGCTATTTGCTCAGTCATATTGCCCCCTAAATTGGTAATACGTGCACTTGATTTTCCATGTATTACGCTCCTATCTACGCCCTTGATTTCCTTGATATTGAATATTAAGTCGAAAATAAGGAATTTCACATTACCTGTCAGGGTGACACTATAAACTTTTACAGAAAGATTGCCGACTGTCCTTTTGTGGCCGGTTTCAGCCATTCAAACAATTCTGGTCTAATGTACCACGATATGCTTTTTACAGGTTCGCCGGGTGTTGGTAAAAGCATGTTGGCACATCGATTGCCCGGTATAATGCCGCCCTTAACGATGCAGCAGGCACTTGAGGTTACACGTATTTATAGTGTATCCGGTGATACTTCCCGACCTGCAATGAGCAGACAGCCGCCATTGCGGCAGCCGCATCACTCTGCTTCCGATGTGGCAATCATTGGTGGAGGAAGTAACCCGAAACCGGGTGAAATATCCAAGGCTGATCATGGCATTCTATTTCTTGATGAATTGCCAACCTTCCAATATTACCAGTATTCAAATCAAGGTCGTCAATACACGCCCTAAGTGTCCGTTTATAAACAAAATATTCAACCTAAAAAAGTTCGCCTGCCACTCTGAATATTGCATTAAATGCAAGTATGTTCTGAGCATTAGAATTTCCACCTATCACTTAAAAAACCTTTCAGTTCAAAAGGTTACGTTTAATGCAAAGTTCACCTATCCTCTTAATGCCAACATGCGGGAATCACGCATTAAAAGATTGACTATTGCATTTAATGCGGATATCATGCTCCTCATGCAAGTTAGATATTGGAGATTCCGCACTGGTGAATTAAGTCGATTAGGAGGCAACCATGCCTCGTAAGCACGTGCAGGTTGTCCAAACTCAAGCCAACCCTCTTAATATTCCTGAAAAGGAGCAAGCCCTACTGAATGCCATCATCAAGGGTTATGAGCAGCGCAGACTCGGTGCATTGAATCATACTGAGAAAGCAGTCCAAGGTGATTTAAGGACGCTGAATGATTTCCTGACTTACATCCAGAAAGCTCCCTGGAATGCAGATGAAGACGATTTTGATGCTTGGTGCTACCACATTGGTATCGAACGGAAGCTCGCAACTGAAAGTCAGAGAAAGTATCAGACAGCTATTCAGCAGTTTTTTAGATACTTCGCCAACAATGTGAAATTTCGTGCTGAAATCATGAATAGCTTTGGCGTGCAGGCTCGCCAGATCGTCACAGAAGAAAATAAGATCCCCCATAAGAATGAAAACCAGAATACGAATGAACGTCCTGCTTTTACACATCTACAGATTGAACAGTTCTTTGATACTATTGATGAACAGATAGTCGAAGCATACAGATTCAGATCCAAAGAGTTTTTAATACTGCAGCGTGATAAAGCCATGTTTTATGCACTTTACATTTTAGCATTGAGGAATTCAGAGTGCTGTGGGCTAACTACTAAATCCTTTAGAGAAAATCCTGGTACTCCAGAGTTTGGTGATTTTGGTTTTGCCACAGTATTTGGAAAAGGCAGTAATGGTAGTGGTCCCAAAATTCGAACCGTTCCTGTAGACAATGTTAACTTACCTCCAATTCTTCAATGGTATGTTGATGAGGTTCGCCCCAGATTCCTTGAAAAACCGCACTGTGACCCGAACACAGAAGTATTCTTTTTGACTGAACGTGGCACTCACCTGAGTCCAAAGAGCCTTATTTATCGTTTCAATAAAATTTTGAAATATGCCGGTCTTGAAGGCTTGGGCTTTGTTCCACACTGCCTTAGACACACATACACAACCCATGCGGCTGAAGCGGGCTATAGTGTTGAATACAGCAGGCGCAAATTGGGACATGAATACTCGGCAACCACACAGGGTTATACCCATTGTGGTGATGAGTTCGTAAACAAACAACTCAATGAATACAACAGGTCACAAATCGATAACGCATTACAAAGTAAAGATACCAACGGAGGAGGGGAAAAATGAAAATAATATGGAACCTTAGAGTAATGATGGCACAGCATGATATTAGATCTGCTACGGAACTTGCTCGCCAATTGGATGCACGGGGCGTTGAGATATCCACCGCTCAAGTAACCAGAATTGTTAACAAGATGCCTGACAGAATTAGTGTTACTGTTTTACGTGGGCTAATGGAAATTTTTCACTGCTATCCCAATGACCTGATTGTTGTTGAACATGATGAGCCTGAGAACTCAAATGCACCGGTAAGCAGAATACATGCTGACAAAGGCGCAGCTATACCAACCGCCAAACCAAAAACCAGACAAAAAAACACTGAACCCAGAGAAGTAGATAATGTTTTATCTCTTACTGGTGGGAAGGCTCGACCTATGCCTGTAAAAGGACAGTAAATAACAGTGTGTATCAATTCCGTTCTTCCGTGTGATTTCTGTGACCGCCCTATGATAGGGCGCGTCTATTCATTCAGGAATGCACCAAAGAATGGGTTCTGCAAAGGGTGCTATAAGAAGCTTCCTAAAGTTTCTTGTTCAACCTGTGGAAAGGAATGTAACACGATGCCTCAAGACAACTTCATTTGTCATGGCTGTAAAACCAAATCACGAATATGTACCCATTGTGGTGAAAGTGCATATTCAGGTGGAAGAATGATTGATGGAAAGCCTGTTTGTGCAAAATGTGCTTACAGGGTGCTTGTAAAGCGACCATGTGCTATTTGTCACAATGACTTCACTGGAACAGCCGACTGGCCAGAAAGCCGGCCAATGTGCCCGTCCTGCAGGGAGAGAGTAAAGAAAGCCAAACCATGTGCACATTGCGGTACTTACAGCCTGTTTACGCAAGCTGATTCAGCGGCCGGTATCCATGAATCTATTTGCCCAAGCTGCAGGAAAAATGCTCGCATTACATGTCCAGGGTGCCACAAACATCGAAGCCCGGAAGCTCTTGATTCTCAGGGACGGCAGATATGTAAAAAGTGCCATGAACGTGGAACGAATCCATTTATCTGCCCTCAGTGCGGAGAGAAAGGAGTAGCGCATAGCAAGACCAGATGCGAAGACTGCTACTGGCGCGACTACGCAATTAAGCGAGTTATCCGCTGCCAAGCCCTATTGAGTAACGAGTGGACCAAAGAATGTTTTGCGGATTTCATTCAATCACTAATGGAGCTGCAGACTCCCAATTATGCTGCAATGAAAGTCGAACAGTATTTCCCTTTTTTCATGAAGGTCGATACTATGTTTACGAGCCGTGACTCAGTTTGCGGTCAGAAGTTACTAAAAACCTTTGGGCCGAATGGTCTCCGTATATTTACAACTCCGTATGACTATCTTGCAAGTCTTGGGATATTCACACCACTAACCCGCGATGAAATCCGAGCCGAAGCGGAGAAGCGCCGTCAAAATATGTATGTAACTCAGGCACGTGGAAAATGGTTTGAAAAGGAAATGATCGCCTTTCAAGAGCACCTTGAAACCATTGCAAAGCGGTATGCTGATCGCGGATGGAAAGGAAAGAATGCTCGGTTCAGGCCAAGAACCTTATCTAGTGCTCTGCAGGTAGCAATCCGATTTTATAATCATGTCGATTCATGTGGAATTATTAGCCATAGGCAAATCCATCAGGATATTGTTGATGGGTTTATTTTCCAAAACCCCGGCTATAAACAGCCACTGCGCACACTTGTCACCTACTTAAACAGGCACGGAAAAGTGTTCAGGAAATTGAAAATTGAGATGGTTAATTTAAACATCCCAACAGATATGTTTTTAGCCCCTGACAAATGCAATGAGCTAATTAAAAACTGGTTATGCTCTGAGGGAAAAGAAACCAAGAAAGGAGTGATTGGCATATTCATGCTCATGTATGCCCAGCAGCCAAGCAAGCTTGTACGACTTCGCATGTCAGAAATCCAAAGAAATGAAAAGGGCATTTATAGCGTAGCTTTCGGATCAACTGAACTTGAACTTGATCCAAGAATTAGCGCCTTGTTTGACAGGTATTTGGAACACCGTCATGCACTTTCCATGATGGAAGACGACCTTCAGAATGAATGGTTGTTCCCAGGGCGGAAATATGGCTGCCACATGACTTCTTCAGCCGTATCATACGCTCTAAAAGATATGGGAGTTTCCGCAGACCAGTTGTTTGCAACATCAATTTACAACGCATATCAATCAGGTATGCGACACCCAAAAGTGTTAGTAAATGCTTATGGAATCTCGACACTTACTGCCATCAAATACTTAAAGTTGCTGGATCCGCGCATGTACGATGAAGCAGATTCCGCTAGCCGGTCACAGCAGTATGTCGCAAACTGATAGCTGGTGGCTATATATGCTCGAATGCAGGGGCGGCGGTATTTATGTTGGCATAGCCAAAGATGTTGAAAAGCGGTTCAAGGTACATGAATCCGGACGCGGGTCTCTGTTTACCAAAATTAATACTCCCATCCAAATTATCGCGAAGGTAAAAGTTGGGTCCCATGGAGATGCCATACGAGTTGAAAGGGCCATGAAGAAACTCACGCCCTATGAAAAGCGGCAGTGGTGCAATGCATTAGGAACAGATGGTAGAGATATCCCAATAAGCTCTATGTTTTGAGATATCGATTACGGTTGCAACTGACTGTAACCGATCTATGTAGTTAGCTCTCTTCGCCGATGGCGTATCACAAAGCACAACACATCTTTCTTTATCAAGGAACCCAGTTTTCTGTGCCTCACTAAATGTATAAATGGCATCGTTAACTTTTGCATCCAATGCTGCAACTCGAGCATTCTGGAATCGAATTTTTTTAAATCCTACTCGTTTCTCACCACCAAGATAATAATCGAGGGTGAATACAATAGGTGATGCTCCATTTTCAGGATCAATAGTAACTTCAACATCTCTATCAAATTCAGGATAAAAGATAATTTCAGCCCTGTGCAGAATTTTCTCTAGAAGCTCTTTAAATCCTTCTTTTGGCCCGCTCGGGGGCTTACCTACCAGTTCTTCAAAAAGTTCGGCTAAAGCAGTCTCAGGGTGCTCTCCAGTCGTTTCATAGTATCCACCCTTGGTGGATATGAAATGAAGTGTCTGATTCTCTAATTCACTAAGTTCAGCGTTAATTCTCTCTCTGTTTCCTTCAGACTCCATGCAAAGAGACTTAAACCACTCAATCCACTCTCCAAACACCCAAAGGCTTTCTCGATAATCGGGGCCTGCAATTGAGGAATAGCCATAAAGCTCAGCTCGTTCCACACCATCAAGCATTCCAATTGCCTTAAAGCCAGCCCATGAGCCGTCAAATGCAATTACACCAATATTCTTTCCCTCTTCACGCAATGGGTTGCGAGAAAACTGGATGAGCCGGTATTCCATGATGTTTATGTAGTCCACCTGATCACATCCTCATGATCAGCAATAATGTGAAGAAGTCGTTTTTTTCTGTATGCCAACGCAACCCCAAGTTTCTTCTGCATGGCTACATCGACAGTATTAATTGGCCTCCCAAACTCGCAGCATTCTTTGATAAGGTAGTTCCGTGTTTCTTTAATACGCCGCCCCCAATGCAGTAGCCTTTCATGAGAGACATGGCCATAAAATGTGTGCTTCTTAGCGATTAAGCTATCTGACATAAGTAACTCGACAGCCTTATGGGGCTCGTGCCATGGGTGAAGAAGGGCATGGCTGTGGTCAAAAGCAGTGAATATATCCATATGCGGAGTGAAAAGGCTGACTTTTAAGTTCTGATACCGATCATTATTACCAATTAGTATATCGAATACGATAAGAGCAGCTACATAATCAGGGTAAAGTTTTGCAGCTCCTGAGATCCATGACTTGCGTATGTTTGGAAGAGATATACCTGGGCTCGCAATCTCCAAGCTGGCAAATGAAGTAGATCCAGAGGTGTCAGCAAGAACTCCTGCTGCATTAGGTATATGTAGTGTCTGAGCAAGATTTGTAGCTACTTTTTCGTTATACACACATTGAGGAGATTCTACGTTATCAGCTTTTAGAACTGCATTCATAGCGCAAAATCGAGGGCTAGTAATTCCGGTTGGGCCGCGTTTGTAAATGCGGCGCACTGAATAAATAGGATTGCTTTTGCTCACAAGTTATTCAGCCCCATGTAAACTATTATAATCAGCCTTTCAGAGCAGAATACTTCTGAAGCTTTGGTTCGGCCCGTTCTACAAATTCAGCCAATGTCACATCACAGGCATTACAAATATCGTAGATCTCAAGCATATCTAGCCGGCGCTCGCCCAATTCATACTTGCTTACATACGTCTGTGGCCTTTTTAACTTCAAGGCCAATTCAGTCTGTGTTTGATTACTTTCTTTGCGTATATCACGCAGTAATTTCCATAGAAATTCCTGTCGTGCGCTCCATTTATCTCGATCCATGCAATGCACGGTATCTTTATACTTGTAATACCCTATTTTGGGGTAATAATATCTGCCATCAAACAACTAGTTTGGAGGGAGTATTTTATGAAAAAATTATGGAGAGTGTTGGCAATTGCCTCAATCGCTCTTATCACAAGCTGTGCTAGTGTCGCACCAACAACTGAAACTTACACTGGATATCGAATATATCATGTATCAAATGACTACAACTTAACTCAGGTAAGAAATGCAGTTGTTGATGCAGCAAAAGAATTAAACAACAACGCACAAGTAGTGAGTGGAATACCACCTCATCCAATGCCTGAAAAACCTGGTCGTTTCCAGATCAAAGATATGGCTTTTGGGCCTGTGACAATGCAGTTCCCCCAAACACCAGGAGCGACTGTTTCCGTTCGTTCAGGCAGCGATAATTCTTCACGAGGTACTAGTATGAATTGGGTTGCAGGTATTTACCCATATAAAGACGGCTATTCAGTTCAATTAGTAATGACAGCGAGGCATCAGAGAGGTGCATCTAATATCTTTGATCCAGCAGCACTTGGCGCAGCTTTGGCGCGTGCAACACTTGATTCACAAGATGGTGGAATAGAAGGTAATACAAAAAAATGGTTTGATATGTTCTCAGATGAAATCGGTAAAAAGGTGAAAATGAAGTTGGAAGAGTCTTATCCACAAGGTTAATTTATTCATTGTGGCTTGCTGTGATCGCAATCCGAAAGAAGCAACGTTGCTTCTATTGATATAGCTAAGGCATTCAGTGAAAAGGTTAATGGGCGATAAGGGCTAACCTAGGCTATTGTAAAAGGCTTCGCAGGAAAGCTAAGGCAGCGGTAATCCGCTGCCTTTTTTTATGCTGATTGCATATTGTGGCGTTGGATTATTTAAGAGAGCGTATTGATGAAAGAATTGTTTTTAACTTTCTTGCTCCTTCTGGAGATCCATCCCATAAGCGATATACTTCGTTAAAAACGCTAATTAAAGAATCAGTTGCAACTGTTGATTTCAAATCAATCATTGCTTCTTTTGATAGCTTTTTAGCAATTTCTGATTTGCTCGTGAACTGACCTGAAAAAATACGATTAATTTGCCCCTGAGTGCATTTATGTTTTATAGCAATATCAGTTTGGGTCATTCCTATCTCTTCGTAGTGCTTTCGAAGCTTTTGACCTATACTTTTATAGTTCATGAAATCCTTTATATATGCGCATAATTATGGTACTATATGCGCATAAAGGCTGGAGGGCAACATATGGATTCGAATGAATTAACAACTTTACAGAATTTTGATCTGAACAGCTTTATCTCCAGCCAATCTCTTGAGGAGCCGTCAAGCACAGCCCAAGGGACCAAAGGTGTATCCTTTCAGCGTTGGTATAATTTCAAGGAAGCCTTCTCTCCCAAGCTTGTGTCAGATGTTGTGAACTCTATGGATACGCGCCCAAGGCATATTTTAGATCCATTTGGCGGATCGGGAACAACGGCAGTCACATCACAATTTTTAGGGGCTCGTCCAACTACCATAGAGGTAAATCCATTTTTGGCCGATTTGATTGAATCTAAACTGACTCAATACAGCATTAGCAACCTTCGGCATGATTATGCGCATATATGTGATGTGGTCAGAGAGATTCACGTGGATATAACCACCATCTATGCAGGTGCTCCCAAGACATTATTTGAACCAGGGAATAAAGATCGATGGATATTTGATAGACCGGTGATAGAACGTATAGCCCAGTATTTAGAGGCAATTAATCAACTAAATGAAAATCACAAACGTCTTTTCAAAGTAGTCCTTGGGGCAACTCTTATCGGCTTAAGCAATGTTCATATTGATGGAAAAGGACGTCGTTACAGAAAGGGGTGGGAGAATAGACGTAAGGATGCGATGCATGTTGATGATGCATTCCAGTCTCAATTTGAAATAGTGTTTTTTGATATCTGTAAATTCCCGCATAGAGCAGAATGGGATTATGAACTCCTCCGGGGAGACTCAAGAGACAGGATCGCAGAGTGCAACATGACCGACTTGTGCCTCTTTTCACCTCCATATCCAAATTCCTTCGACTATACAGATATTTATAATGTTGAATTGTGGGCTCTTGGCTATTTTAGAATCGGTGAAGACAACAGAAACCTTCGAGAAGCAACGCTAAGATCACACGTTTCAATTGTAAGGGAGCAGGCAAATGCTCCAGAATCAGAGACACTTTTAAAAACATTAAAGGATCTCAATGCTGTTCGAAGTGAGCTGTGGAGTAAGCACATTCCTGAAATGGTTGGTTCATATTTCTCCGACATGGCCCGTATCTTGGCTGGATCAAGAGCATGTCTATCAGATGAAGGAGAAGTCGTCGCTATCGTAGGAGATAGCTGCTATGCGAACGTCTACATTGACGTCCCAAGAATTCTATCTGAATTGGCCCCAAGAGCAGGCTTAATTCAGGTAGAAAAATTTGAGGTTCGATCAATGAGATCTAGCGCCCAGCAAGGGAGAAAGAAAATGTTGGGTGAATGGCTTCTTAAATATAAACCGGTTTACTAATCCACGGTCGAATAAGCAGATCCTGGCTGAGAGCGTCTGAAATTTTTAGAAGAGTTGTACAGAATATAATGCCTTAATATGACGTTTTTATCATCTGCTACACCAGACACTTCGTCCATGATTTCTTTTGAGGCATCTTTTCTTGCATCATAGCAACACAGGTACCCAAGTTTTGCGTCCCATTTGTTTCTATAAATATCAGCTTGATCCACGCCATCTACTAGTGCTTCTTTAGCGTACTTGACAGTATACTGGGTTGGATTATCACTTTCTGAATATGCATATGATTTGATAGCCTTTAATTCAAGTAATGCATAGCGATGAAAATTGTGATTGGATAACTTTTGCTCAATAAGAAGATCATATCGTCCAACTTGGGATGAACCTTCCTTTGCAACAAGGCTTTTGTCAAAATAGAAAGAAAGGGCGACTTTTAACAACTCTTGTATCGTTTGCTCTAAATTCTCTCCAGGAATATATTTTTCTGGTTTAGACCAGATTCCTTTTGAACAGCTTGGTGTTAAAACTTGAGTTTCATGAAAATGTTTAAGGGCAATATCAATTTCAGCTTCAGTAGCATATTGAACATAGTGTATTTCATATTGTTTGAGAGATGAATCATCTTCTATTCCATCTGGATACCAATGAATTTTGTTCTGACTTAATGAAACTATTACCGTAGGGGAATCTTCAAGGTTGTTTTCATGAATATAATGATCAATATCGCCTATAGATGTAATGGCTGTGTTAATTGAATATGCAGCCCCTAGACTGGGAGTTGTAAGAAATATTTTCCCCTGAATATCAATGTTGTAATCAATATTAAAACTAATGTGTTTGCTAGTGTCGAGATTCGATGCGGTCTTTCTTAATTGATCAATATTTACAAAAGCGCAGCAATCAGGAGCACCCGAATTTACAGAATGGTTTTCCATATAATTTCTAATGTAATGAGCAATCTCAATTGGTAAAAGACTCGGTGCCGTTGCATTTGATGAGGGGAGCTCCAGTAAGTCTGAAGCCCCTACAACGTCCTGTAAGATTTCCTTGTTAATTCCACCAGTACACATCACGCAGCTCTCTTAGGAAAAGTATCTGCGACTCTGGCAAGGTATTTGAAGTATAAATGAATTTTATCTCGGTTCAGAAATGGAAAAGGACGTTGTGCTAGCTGATCAAAAAGCTCAGTGGCTTGAAATGAGTAATTATGACGAAGATCCCTCCACTCTCCGAAGTCGATAACTTCATCATTTTTTATATTTGAATCAGAGAAAGTAGCATCTGCAAATGCGGCGAGTTGTTGTTCCTCATCCTTAAGAGGAGCGTAAGCAGCAACGACTTCACACAAAAAGTTATGAAGAGGTTTGTAACCAACTCGTTTAAGCGCCTCCCGGACAAGTTGATAGCCGTTATCTGTCAGGCCATATGAGGCATCAATCCAATAGTCTTTTTTATTAATACGGTTATTAGTTGTATCCATACTGAGGAGGCCACTAATAACCATACGGTCTATATCCCACTGAATATCAGGGTAAAACGGACCACGTTGATCCTTTACTAACGAGCCTTTGCATGGGTCTAAATCATACACAGGGGCAAGAGTGTTCGTTAGAAATACGAGACGATGAAAACGTAATTGTGCAATTGGTGCTATGGCATTTCTTTCTACTGCATCCATCAGCAGCAATAGCCAGATGCGCTGAAAGTAATTTGGAGTATTACTCATTTTCATGGCCTTCATTGAAGCTTGAAAGCAACGCTTCCCAGCTAGGGAAAACTTCCTCTTTGTATCGATATTCGTAATCTGCTCTGTATTGTTGAATCGAAGCGCTTTCTCGCGCCTCTATTATCAGGTTTATTACTCTTCTTTCTCTTTCATCTCTCGGAATAACACTTCGTGCCATGGGAAATGGACTTGATGGAGATGATTCATGCCAGCGCTTAACCTCATCTTCCGGAGGAACACCGAATAATGCAGGTATCATATCTTCTTTATTTAGATTTGTGCTTACAATGAGACGATTTCCAGATCCCTTTCCATCATCTGCGAAGCCATTTAGTAACATTCCAGCTTTACCAATAAAAATTGAGTCGAGGCTGGCTTCGGGGGTTTCTAAGATCATCATCGCTGCGCTATGAGTAGAAACTGTTTTGATCAGGGCCATTCTAAAGGCAAGGTCAATAAATTCAGCTTGAGATTCGGATACACTGTTGCGATCACTTCTTGGCTGCGGACTTTTTGGTGAGGTATTCGAAGTCATTCGAATAGTAAATCTTGGGAACTCTATTCTTTCAGCATCGTTGGCTACTTTATCCATCATAGGCTGAAATCTTAGTTCACATTTTTCAGCTAGGAAGCTTTGAATGTAATTGTTGAAATTGGTTTCGATCTCATTGGCAATACCTTTTACCTTTTCAAACCCAATCTTCAACATAGCCTTACTTTCAGTTTCGAGCTGACGCTGGTTTGAAAGACGTTCGTTTAAGGTTTCTGTGTTATCTTTGACCTGCCTCTTTAAGCGCTCAATTTTATCACTTGAGGTCGGCATCTTAGATTGCATCAGTGCTTCTTTTTCTTGGGCAGAACGGAGTTGTTGATTTACATCAAGCTGTTCCTTCAAAAGAGCATCATAATCCGAAGAAATTCTAGAAATTTCCTCATTTAAGCCTTTCAAAGTTTCACGTTTGTGTTCAATTTCCAACGCGACTTTATCTAATCTTACCGCTTCGATTTTTTGTGTAGGGATTACGTTCTCATGATGTTCAGATGAAGTATCACAAACAGGGCATTTTCCATCTTCTATTTTTCTGTGAATATGCTCGACAAGTCCAATTTCTCTACTTCCACAAACCAAACAACCAGAACCTGAATCAAGGTTTACCAAAACATAATTAGCGATGTTTTCAATCGATGGAAATAGGTTTGAAAAATAGTTTTCCTGCAGCTCTTGGTGGTTCCTCTGCTTTTCTTCTAAGTCCAACTTGGCCCTAGCATGTTTTTGGCGAGCTTCATTTCGATGAACATCAGCCTGAGCAATAGAACCTTCCAGTTCTTTTTTTCTTTCCAAGTGAGCATTTATTTGTATTGAGAGCGAGCCAAGCTCTTTGCCAAAAGAATCTCCTTGGCCTTCTTTTTTTAAAGCTTCAAGCAACTCTTTAGAGAGCTTGGATGCATGTGCTTGAAAGTTTCGTCTATCGGAATCTACAATTTGAATGTTATCTCTTAACTCAGCGAACTTTTTAGCCTCGCCTCTTGGATAGAAAAGTATTCGTAAGATTCCATCCATGGCCTTCTTATCCCATATAGAAGATGTTCTGTCTTCAAGAAAAAATACGAGATACTTGAGTACGAAATAAAAATCAAAAAAACTGCCTACATTGGAAATTCCACAAACTATATTTTGGTAATGGTTGTGATCTGTTGATTGAGGAACATCATTATGTGAAAACTCTACAATCGATAGATCTTTTAATTTTCTAACAATTTCAATTTTATCTTTACCAAATTTTATCGTTGCTGAAACTCGGGAGTTATGAGCTTCATCCATAACTCGTTCAGCAAAGTATTTTTTGTTTTTCCATCCTGTAAGCATATGTCTTATGTTTCCGATGCCATTGGCCGTGTTGTTTGCTCTCCAGTCACTGGGGCCTACCAACAATCTGAACAATACATTCAGAAGCGTTGTTTTACCTAATCCATTTACCCCAGCAATTACAGTTACTCCGGGCATAAAGGAATGAGATAGTCCATTGCCATCCTTACCAGGGTATAGCTCATAATTGTCGATAGATAAATTCGTGATTACTGGAAAGTTAATCATGCTTCTAACACCTCTCTCCCGATAGGATGAGTCTACTATAGACCATATAGAGGAAACTGTCTTCTAAGCAAAATAGATAATTGGACTCCAGTTAAAAAACAGTGGGCACAAATCAAGACCCAAAGCGTCGGAAATTGGACTTGCGATTATCATCTAAGCTCCAAGAGCACTCAGGGTCGAGTAAATATAGGAGGATTATCATGCTTTTATACCATTGATGCCAATTAAAATGCTTATTAAAAGTATAGCACATCACTATTGTTACAATATGACTATACTGTAATATGTTAATAGACTGACCTGTTGCTATCATTGAACTTCTGAGTCGATTGCAAATGCAACCTAAACACTGTAATGTAACAAGTTATGCGAGATTACCTATTCCCAACTGAAATCGAACGCCTTATCGCCGCTGCTAAGAAGTCACCAAGGCACGGTGTCCGGAACAATCTCATGATTCTTCTGGCATATCGCCATGGACTGCGTATCTCCGAACTTGTTGACCTTCGACTATCAGATATTGATCTGCAATCTGGGCGCATTAACTGCCGGCGACTAAAAGGTTCAACTCATAACATTCACCCGTTGGAAGGAGATGAACTACGCTTGATCAAACGATGGCTACGTGTCAATTCAAACCCGCATTCTGAATTCATATTCGTATCAGAACGTGGAACACCAATCACCAGACAATCTGCCTGGAGAATTTTCAAAGATGCAGGGGAAAAAGCCGGGTTGGAAGTTAATGTTCGCCCGCACATGTTAAAACATTCATGTGGCTACTATTTAGCTGATAAAGGTTGTGATACTCGCCTGATCCAAGAGTACCTTGGGCATAAAAACATCCAGAATACAGTTCGATATACACAAACTAATGCAAAGAGATTTGAGGGGCTATGGCGGTAATTTAAAACTAAGAATTATACCACTTGGCGTTTAGCTGAAATCAACTTGAATCCTTCACTCCATTGTAATTAAATTCTGTAGGTTATTACAACCCAAAACGACATCCTGCTGTAAATGGTGACAGGCTGAGTTCGGCCAACTTCGGTCAGTCGGAAATATAATAATATGAAAGACTTCCCCCGCCCCCACTTCATGCAGCACCGGTGGTATGGGCCTGTGGGGTAGTTGCTTCCGTGTGGCTTCAGGCATTATAACAGGTACGGACGGCAGTCTGTTCGTGGTGGATTTCTACAACTACCGTATTCAGCACTTTGATCATAACGGCCAGTTCATCGAACAGGTCAGTTATCCGAGCCAGCCGGAGTTGCGGTAAGTTACAATGACCAGTTTTATGTGATGGGCTGGGCAAATATCGTATGCAACAGTGGTCTGAATAATCATGCGCGCTTGCAAATGCAAGATTACTATCTAACGTTCCCCACATGCGGTATCTGGCATTAATTGCTGTTTTTTCTCTACAACTGGGCATGTTTGTCTGCGGAGCGGGCATTGATGTCTGTCATGCAGCCGATGCACCTGCTCAAATTCAGCTATCCCCATCACAATCGGATACCGACCATCAGACTGCCCCCATTGAAGTATGTAGCGCCCATGCCGCGCATACATTCCTTGGCCAGCTAACATTTCAGCCCAACCAACAGGATATGCATATTGAACCAGTCAATCTTTTGGCCTCATTAAACCTTCCTGAGATTTTCAACTTAATCGAACAACCTCCCAAGTTTTTGCACAGCTGATTTTTTCTGACTGAAGCGCCTGCTTGATCTGTTTATGGATCATGGGCTGAAATTAAAATGTCTATTTCAGAAATAATCAGCATCCCCATCAATTAATAATTTTTTTCAATCACAGGGGGAAACTGTGCGCACACGATTTTTCATAACTGGAATGCTGTTATGCATTCACCCATTTTATAGCCATGCACAAAGTTTGCAGGAGGCTATGGATAGTGCTGCCAAACAGCATCCCATGCTGCAAATGGCAGAGCAACAAGTAGATATAGATAAAGGCAACCTCGAAGAACAGGGCGCGTATGCCTATAACCCGGAAATATCGCTGGAACCCCAACGCCGTCGCCTCAATAGCGGAGGCACATCCAATGATTATTATGTTACCCTCTCTCAGGGTATTGAAACGGGCGGCAAACGAGGTTTCAGAGAACAATCGGCTCAGGCCGCACTGAATGCAGCCAACCAGAGCCGTGAGAGCACACGCCAGCAATTGATGGTAGAGGCGGCTAGATCTTATGTGGCACACTATTTTGCAGGTCAAGCATTTGAACTGCGCAGGCAACAGAGCGACATGCTTAAAAAAGTCAGCCATGCAGTGGAAAAGAAATTAGCTCTGGGCGAATCCAGTCAGCTCGATGCTAACCTTGCACAATCCGCCTTTGCATCCGCACTAAATGCTACCACTGCTGCCAGACGGGTATTAACGCAAACAAAACAACGCTACCTGACTGCTTTGGGCAAAACACAAGTAGCGGGAAATATACCGCAACTGTTACTACCTGCTCTGGATACAGCATGGCAGCCACCGGCAGATGCCTACGAGGTAGCACTTCTATCACGCCCCGATCTTGCGGCCTTGCGTGCAAAGCAGATGCAATTCGGTGCGCAGGCTGATCTGGCCAGTGCCGCACGTATTCCCGATATAACATTCAGTGCAATGAGCGGGCGAGAAGCGGGCGAGCAATTGATCAAGCTGGGTATCTCGGTGCCACTGCCTGTGTTGAATAGCCACCGGGGTGCTTATCGTGCTGCCCTGGCAGAGAAAGAGCGGGTGAGTACCGGTTTAAAGTGGTCAGAACAGCAACTGAGTTATGCTGTTCAGAGCACATTGGATAACCATGCCAATGCCATGGCCTCGCTGTCGGGTATGATCAAAACAGATATGCAACAGCGTGCCAAAGATACCATTTCTCTTGCCCAAAAAGCCTATGATGCAGGAGAACTGGACCTGGAAGAGCTGGTAGTACACATCAGACAAGGGCTCGATGCCCGCATGACAGCGCTTGAAATTATTCATCAGGGATGGTTATCCCGTATTCGACTGGCCGAAGTATTCGGTCACCCAGAATATATTATTAAAGGAACTCAATCATGAAAAAAATCACAATAATATTAACTACAATGCTAGTTTTTATAAGCTCTACGGTGAACGCTGCCGAACATGGCCGAGACCATGGCGTTCAAGCTTCCGAAGGGCAATCTCATGGCGACCATGAAGAAGGCGGCTTGATCAAATTAAGTCAGGCCCAAATCAAACAAGCTGGCATTGTCACAGAAGCACTGCAGATGCAGGCGGAAATGAAAACTGTAACTGCCCCCGGTACTGTGGCTTTTAATGCTTATGCACTAGCTGACATTACTACCCTAGTCGATGCAGTGGTATATGGTCGCCATGTACGTTTGGGTGATCAGGTGAAAAAGGGACAGAAACTGGTTACGTTAAATAGTACAGCCTTGGCACAGGCTGAAGCAAACTATATTAAAACCCATGCTGAACACACTCGCAGCAAACAGGAATTGGCACGTTTGAAAAAACTAGCGCAGCAAAAGATTGTGTCTCAGGCTCGCTTGCAACAGGTGAAGAGCACCTATCAGGCCATGCACGCCAATCTTGCTGCTGCCCGGGCCACACTGTATTCCTATGGTTTGAGCAAAGCTGATATTACTAGTTTATTGAAACAAGAAGTTTACGGATTACTCACACTACGGGCACCACATGCTGGCACCGTTGTCGCAGATGATTTCCGTATCGGACAGCATTTATCTGCAGGTACACGTTTGATGCAGATTGTCGATGAATCTCAGGTTTGGGTAGAAGTTAAGATACCTGAAACTCAGCTATCCCAGATTCATGTCGGACAAACTGCCTCGGTAAATCCAAAGGGTACAAAAGAGCATTATCAAGGTGCTGTCATCAATATTCATCATCAACTTGATGCCATTACACGCACTGCCGGTGTGCGTCTGAATATTCATAATATTCGTGATCAACTACATCCGGGTATGTTTGTTAGCGCTGAAATAGGCACCAGCTCAGGGCAACCGTCGCTATTGGTTTCAGAACATGCAGTTCAACGACAGGGCAGCGAATTGATTGTGTTCGTAGAGGAAGAAGCCGGTCATTTTGAACGCCGTGAAGTAGAAACAGGCAAGGCCAGTATGGGCATGGTATCCATACTCAAAGGTGTGAAACCCGGTGAATCCGTTGTAGTGAAAGGCGCATTTGTGCTTGCTTCAGAGTTGGCTAAGGCTGGCTTTGAAGTGCACAACCATTGAGGTAAGTACTATGTTTGCAAAATTAATTGATGCAGCGATCAATAACCGTCTACTGATTCTTATGTTGCTAATTGGTTCAATGGCTTATGCCATGTTTGTGGTGCCAAAACTTAATCTCGATGCATTTCCAGATGTGACCAATGTGCAGGTGCAGATTAATACTGAAGCGCAAGGGCTGGCTTCCGAAGAAGTCGAGCAACTGATTACCTATCCGATTGAAGCGGTGATGTATTCATTGCCTGATGTTGAAGAAGTGCGCTCAATTTCCAAGACGGGTCTTTCTGTAATTACCGTGGTATTCAAAGAAAGCACGGATATATATTTTGCCCGCCAGTTGGTATTCCAAAAACTGCAAGATGCCCGTCAAACGGTTCCAGCCTGGGCAGGCACACCCAAAGTCGGGCCGAATACGTCAGGGCTTGGTCAGGTATTCCAGTATATTATTAAATCCGATCCAACTGCAGGCTTTGATGCATTGACACTGCGCGCCTTGAACGACTGGGTAGTGAAGCTAATGCTGATGCCTGTAGAAGGGGTGACCGACATCCTTTCCTACGGTGGACAGGTACGCCAATATCAGGTGCAACTCAATGCGGAAAAGCTGCTCTCCTACAAACTGCATGTCGCCGATGTTGTGACGGCCATTGAGTCCAACAATCGCAATGCAGGTGGCTGGTATCTGCCTCAGGGTGACGAGCAACTGGTAATTCGTGGCGTGGGCTGGGTGCCTGGTGGAAAAGATGGCTTGGCTGCAATAGCAGCTATTCCCGTTAAGACCGTCAACGGCACTTCGATTCGTGTTCGTGATGTCGCAAATGTGGCTTTTGGTGGAGAAATTCGTCAGGGCTCTGTCACCATGATTGAACGTACATCTGATGGTGACATCAAGCAGCTTGGTGAAGTCGTCGTGGGTATTGTGCTTAAACGCTTTGGTGCGAACACCAAAAATACCATTGATGATGTGAAGTCACGATTGGAAATTGTGCAGAAGTCCATGCCTAAAGGGGTCACCATTCAACCGTTTTATGATCAGTCAGACTTGATCAATAAAGCCGTGTGGACGGTTGAAAAGGCACTGCTCGAAGCCTTTGTACTGATCATCATTGTATTGTTTTTATTCCTGATGAACGTACGAGCCGCAACACTGGTTCTATTGTCGGTTCCAATTTCAGTGTTATCAGCTCTGGCTGTGATGCAGCATTATGGTATTTCAGCCAATTTAATGAGCTTGGGTGGTTTGGCGATTGCCATCGGCATGATGGTCGATGGCTCGGTAGTGATGGTGGAAAACATCTTCAAACACCTGGAGAAGACACAGGCAGGTGATCATGGCATCGCGCTGCGTATCACCGAAGCCTCCAAAGAAGTTGCACGACCTGTACTCTTTGCGGTGTTAATCATTCTGCTTGTCTTTACGCCGTTATTCTCCCTTGAAGGTGTGGAAGGTAAAATGTTTACGCCAATGGCTCTGTCCATTTGTTTTGCAATGTTCGCATCATTGTTGGTAGCTCTATTTGTTATGCCGGTACTGGCAACCTTTGCATTCACCAAAGGTGTGGTTCATAAAGATAGCCCAGTATTGGCACCTATTGCTCGGCTTTATCATCGGCTGCTTCATTCGGCTCTCAACGCACGCAAACGAGTGGTTGCGGGAGCTGCGGTAGCATTCATATCTACACTTGCGGTGGTTCCGTTTTTAGGTACGGAGTTTGTGCCTGAACTGGAGGAAGGAACGTTGGCTATTCGGGTGACTCTGGCTCCGTCTTCATCTCTGGCTTATGCCAAAGATACTGGCGAGAAACTGGAACGCTTATTAATTGAAGCCTTTCCTGAGGTAACCTACGTGTCTGCCCGTGTCGGACGATCTGAAATCGGTGGTGATCCTGAACCGGTCTCTAATGTCGAACTCTTTGTCGGCCTCAAACCGGTAGATGAATGGACAAGTGCTCATGATCGACAGGCACTGCAAAAACTTATGCGTGAAAAAATGGAAGTGATGCCGGGTCTGTTAATTGCCTTTACTCAGCCGATTGCCATGCGTGTTGATGAGTTGATCTCCGGTGTCAAAGCCGCTCTTGCCATTAAGCTGTTCGGGCCTGATCTCAAGGTGTTGGCTGAGATGGGTAAAAAGATCGAAACATTAACCAAAAGCGTTAACGGTACGCGTGATGTGGCGATGGAACAGATTGAAGGTGAAGCGCAATTGGTGATTCGTCCTGATCGCACCAAGCTGGATCGTTATGGTATTCCGGTTGATGATGTCATGAGTCTGGTTGCAGACGCCATTGGCGGAGCTGTTGCAGGACAAGTGATTTCCGGTAATGAACGTTATAATATCTATGTCCGCCTAGCTAAAGATTTTCGTGATAGTGCTGAGGCTATTGGCAGTCTTATCTTACAAGCGCCAGGAGGTGCCTGGGTTCGTCTGGAAGATGTTGCATCGATTGGCGTGGAGCAAGGGCTACCGATGATCAAACGCGATGATGTGCAGCGCCGCGTGGTGATTCAAAGCAATGTCGAAGATCGCGATATGGGCTCATTGGTCGCCGAACTTGATCAGCGTATCCAGAACGAGATTGATCTACCACCTGGCTATACCGTGGTCTTTGGTGGGCAATTCGAAAATCAGCAACGCGCCCAGGCTAAACTAATGATTGTCGTACCATTGTCCTTATTGATGATCTTTATTCTGCTCTATTTCATGTTCCACTCGATGGGACAGGCCACTTTGATCATGCTGAATGTTCCGATGGCATTGATAGGTGGAATCCTAGCTTTATGGGCTTCGGATCAGTATCTGTCCGTACCTTCCAGCATCGGATTCATTGCCCTGTTCGGTGTAGCGGTACTCAATGGTGTTGTGCTCGTGGATGCGATCAATCGGCATCGAGATGACTGTAGCGATCTCAAGGAGGCCATCTGCAATGGTGCAGAGAGCCGGTTAAGACCGGTGTTAATGACAGCCATGATTGCTGGACTTGGGTTGGTTCCTTTGCTATTGGCTACAGGGATTGGTTCAGAGATTCAAAAGCCGTTGGCAACGGTGGTAGTCGGAGGTCTAGTCTCCTCTACTATTTTAACCTTGTTTTTGCTGCCGTGTTTGTATGAGTTATTTACTAAAGATAGAGGTGAATTATCATGATAAGGGTTATATTTTTCTTGGTATTATTAAGTCTGACTAGTTGTATGCTTATGAAACAGGAAGAAGGAGCGCAGGAATCACAAAATAAACACATGGAGAATTGCCATGGTCCTGATCACCACCATAATGCTAGAGCAGATCATAAAAGTGGCTGCAACAGGAAATAATATGTATACCCTAAGCTTAGTGTAGATAAATGGGGAACTGCAATTGCCATATTGAGATCGAACACGAGGAACAGCGTCGCACACTGATATTGCTACTAGCTATCAATGGTGTGATGTTCTGTGTTGAGTTTGCCTTTGGCGTTATTGGTCAGTCCACTGGTTTAATCTCCGATGCAGTAGATATGCTGGCAGATGCTCTGGTTTATGGGGTTGGTCTGTATGCAGTGGGAAAGTCTGCACATATAAAAAACCGAGCCGCTTATTTTAGCGGAGTATTTCAAATTATTCTGGCTTTGGGTGTTTTGGCTGATGTAACTCGACGGTTCCTGTTAGGAAGTGAACCTGAATCCATGTGGATGATGGGATTTGGCTTGCTTGCATTATTGGCCAATGTTTGGTGTCTGCTGCTTATCGCCAAACACAGGCATGGTGAAATTCATATGCGAGCCAGTTGGATATTTTCCAAGAATGATGTGATAGCCAATGTGGGGGTTGTTTTGGGGGGCTTTCTGGTTTATTTGTTTAACTCTCACTTGCCTGATTTGTTGATTGGCTTTGCAATTGCACTAATCGTGATTCGAGGTGGAGTTGCCGTAATCAAAGATGCTTCGAAAGAAAGTCATCATGCATAAAAAGTTACTTTCAATTTGCAATCTTTATCACAGTAGATGGTCTGTTTGCAACTGATGGAGTTTGAATGAAATTGTGAAGAGGCCAGGCTTTCATAATATTATATTTCCGACTGACCGAAGTTGGCCGACTACTGCCGATCATCAGGGGCGGTCGTCGGCCCAGGTCGTGTGAAAACGTAAATCAAACAGCGATCTGTTGCGCCAATATTATGTAACTGCATTTTATGACCGTCTTTGGCTTTGATTCAAACAGAAGAAGCTCTTGGTCGACTTATGTGCCTTATATTGATCTGTATTCGACTGCAGAATGTGAAAACAGATGGCAAAAGCCATCCTATGCCCGGATAGCTTCGATTAACGCCCCGATGCCCATAATATTCATGACACGCTTCAAATTATAGGCCAGCACATGCAAGCTCATTTCTGTGCTGACACGTTTCATAGTTTTGGTCAGAAAGTGTGTTGCTCCCATCCATGCCTTGATGGTTCCAAAAGGATGTTCGACAGTCTCTTTGCGTACCTGCATGGCATCTGGCTTCTGATTAAGCCGTAGCTTCATGGCTTCAAGGGTTTCTTCATGTTCCCAACGTTTGATTCGACGTTCCAGGCCAGTGGTACACTGCGAACTTATTGGGCACTCTCTGCAGGCAGCTCTGTTCCAGTAGCAGTGCATAGTCTTTCCCTGCTCCACTGTCGAAAAATGCCATTGTAAGTGCTTGTTGGCGGGACATAAATATTCATTGCTATCATTCAGGTAGCGAAAGTCTTGCTTCGTGAACCGACCATGTACCTTGCTGCTTGATGTCAGTGGCTCAGGAACAAAGACTGCAATGCCAGCATCTTCACAAGCAAGAATCTCTTCTCCTTTGAAATACCCACGATCAGCAAGCACCTCAAGATTCGCTTCTCCTATGCTAAGTCGAGCCTTCTTGGCCATACTGAACAGTTGATTTTTGTCATTGCCTTCATTGGTGACTTCATGCGCTACGATAAGATGATGCTTAGTATCAACGGCTGTCTGAACATTGTAGCCAACGATCCCTTTTCCACCTGTCATCATTGAGCGAGAATCTGGATCAGTCTGAGATATCTGTTTATCCGGCTGTGCCAGCATCTCGGCTTCTATTTTCTTTAAGCCTTGCATCGTCTCTTTCAGTTTTGCTATTTTATCCTGAAGCTGAGTCGCCGTATCCTTGTGTTCAGATGACTGCTGACGATCAATAGTATCGAGTTGTTTGAAATACCGATCAATGCTCTCTTCAACCTGTTTCAAACGGCGCTTCATCTTTGCCTGGGTGAAGTTCTTTTCGCGAGCATTGACCGCTTTAAACTTGCTTCCATCAATCGCAACAACAGCGTCAGCAAACAGGTTCAGGTTTTTGCATAACACCACAAACTCACGGCAGACGCTGCGGATCGCTTTGCGATTATCTTTGCGGAAGTCCGCAATTGTTTTGAAGTCCGGCATCAGGCGGCCGGTCAACCACATCACTTCCACATTGCGCCGGCTTTCCCGTTCAAGGCGACGACTTGATTGGATACGATTCAGGTATCCGTAGATATATAGCTTCAACAAGATTGCAGGATGATAAGACGGCCTGCCTGTGGCATGTGGTTCAACACGACTAAAACCAAGCTCGCCCAGATCAAGTTCATCAACAAAGGCATCGATCACACGAACCGGATTATCTTCAGCAACATAATCATCCAGCAGCTCAGGAAACAATGTGCTCTGGTTGCGGCTCTCGCCTTCAATGAAACGCTTCATGAAAATACCCCACCAACGTTATGAGATAATTATACCATTAATGATCAGCGTTTTCACACGGTCTGGGCCAATTTCGGACATTCATACCGCAAGCGTATATGGTTAGGTGCTGTTTATAATTAGCAAGAAACCTTTAGTCATTAGTGGTGGTGCAATGGAGTCTCAATTACTATTTAGTTTTAGAAGAATCTATGTTTGAGAAAGTTGTTTTACGCAGGTCTGATAATGGACTTCCATTGTCAGTTGGTGAGATAGCAGAAGCATTACTTTTTTACCAAAATGTTCACCTTATTCTTGATCATTCAACTTTAGCGATTCTAGTTCGGCAAATTGGAATGCCACATTTTCTACGACTGCTATCTAAGCCGAATGTCTCAGCAGTTTATTGTGAGGAAAGTCTAGCTACGAGCACAGAAAATATAAGTAATAAATATTACCACAAGTTTGTTGCTATGACGCTTGCAGGCAATCAAGAGGCAGGTGCATTAAAGAGCCGAAAGAAACGAATTGAATTTATTCTTAATCGAGAAGGTTACAATAGAAGGCAATCAAAACGTTTGGCAGAAAGCTTTTGCCGCAGAGTGCCATTAAAAAAACTATCGGATGACTACTTTATAGCTGGTGGCGTTATTAATGCAGTAAATTCTGACATTGTTGATAGCAACTTTGTCCATGAGGCAATGCGCAGGGCTGTTGCTGGCTTATCTGGTAAAGTAATAGTGCCTGCTGACTTTCAGTTTGAAATCATCTCAAGTCAGCCTACGTTTCAAATTATTACTAATTTCGATTTCGATGCATTGAATGTTGACTTAAAAGCAAAAGATCCATCCCATGAAGACCTTACCCCAGCGCATCTTGCAAATGTGATTCTAGAGGCATCTACAGATACAGTTTTAGCAGCTCACTATGGAGGCGAGTTTTACACATCTAACACTTCATCTGACCTTATTCAGCTAAGACATAAGGGGCTTTTAAAAAGAATCGGAATCGAAAAGAACGAGTTGGGTGAATTTAACGAAATTGTCATTAATGACGCTCCTTCCGTCCGAGAAGCTTTGAATTCTGGAGTGAAGTCATTTGATGAGTTCCTTGTAATCCTGGATAAATCTCAGAAGTTTCGTGATTGGGTTCAAGGTGTTAATCCCGATGAAAAAATAGTTAGGGAATATATGAACAGCATCAACTCTGAAGCTTGGATAAACAGAACTGATTCGAAAATTCTTAGATATATTTTAGGCAGTGGTGTCACGTATGTAGAGCCTGTTATAGGAGGAGCGCTATCAGTTCTTGATTCGCTGTTTTCAGATAAAATATTTCAAGGTTGGCGGCCAAGTCATTTCGTAGATAATAGGCTAAAACCATTTTTGGGTGAAAAATAACAAACTAAACACCACTTTACTTTTTTGCCTGTCTGAAGTTGGCAGATGGTTGCCCTTAGCGACAGGCTGGATGCGGCCACAGCGGTCCCTCAGAGCTGTCTACTGAGTCGATTGCGATTCAGTCTCTGACCTCTGAAGGAGATTAGAGAATAGTCTTTAGACTGCTTTTGAATTCCTCGGTGCTCATCGTCTCTGTAGCTAAGCCAAAGTATGAGTATGCCGCTTCGGCTTTCTTCAAGAACCTCTTATCTCTTGAGACAACCTTGGCACAAAACGATGCAATAAATGCATGCCGACTATCTGCAAGTCTTGATCCTTTCACATAGGTCTTTTTCAGGTCACTCCAGAAGCCGAAGGTATCGATCAACGAGAACAACCCCACATAGTCATTATTTTTGGCTATCAGTTCAGGATTTTCGCTCGGTTGATTCGTCAGGTCAGGGAAATGTTCGCTCATGTTTTCAGCACTGTGTCTCAAAAAGTCAGTAAGCGACCTTGGTGGCTGGATATTACCTGGAAGTCCACCATGATCCTTGGTGGTCAAAGCCGCTTCAATTGCCTTGATGGCATCCTGAGCTGATAGATTGTTTAGGTTCTCGGATGATAATCCGTATGCATTCCTAGCTTCTCTTTGCTGTTCATGAGTAACCATGTTCGCAAACAAAGTGTCTGCCTCCAGAGCCATGGGAGCCTCATTTAATGTTGCATGCACTGAAACGGTAGTTTCCAGCTTGAACCCGAGATAATTCAGGCTGTTTTCAAGGTATAAGCTTCTGCTTATATCGGCCAGGAAGACCAGTCTTTGTTGATTTCTCTCTGGTTTTTCCTGCTGGGTGATTTCTGAAATTTGCTCAGCTGAAAACGGGTAACAGTATGGCCCGTTATATATGCTTCTGAGGATAAGTCCAATCAGTTCATCCTCTCGGCCATCAGCCATATCAATAATGACGTTACTGTCGAGATAAACAGGGGTTCTGGAGAGCTGTATTGATTCTTGTTCCATAGTAAGGCCACCTCAGAAGAGTGTCAGCTGTGCACGCCTCCTCCATCGTCGAGATTCACTCTATTGTTTGAATCTCTTAAAGGCTATTTCGGTACGCTTGGTTAATTCCGAGAAAGCAATTCCGCACGCTTCGCAAATTACGGAGACCTCTAAGATTTCAAAGCAGCCAACTTAGGACATTCAGAACATTATATAAAATCAACTTTGGAACTTGATTTATGTCTATTATTTTGAGGGTAGTCCAGCTATCTGTAATTGATACAACAAGAAATCCTGCTATCTTACATATTATTGTCAGAGAGGTTCGCTTATGTTTAAAAGCAGCTCATACGGCGATATTGGAAGGCTCTTAGGGTATTATTGGAAGATTCCACCATTATTGGATCTTCCCAGTAGGAACATAAACGTGCGGTGCTGGAAACGCTGCGCCAGCCATTAGAGGAGGGGCGTGTATGCATTGCGCGTGCGGCTGAATCGGCAGAATACCCGGCTCGTTTTCAACTCGTTGCTGCAATGAATCCCTGCCCGTGTGGGTATCTGGGCCACCCCACTAAACCGTGTAAATGTTCACCTTCTGAAGTGCGGCGTTACACAGGACGTATTTCGGGGCCTTTGTTGGATAGGTTTGATCTACGCGTGCATGTGCCACCGGTAGAGCGCGAAGAGTTGGCGAATATGCAGCCGGGTGAAGCATCTTGTGTAATTGCAGAGCGCGTTCAGAAAGCTCGCCAACGCCAATATGATCGCTTAGGTGAAGGCCGTGTGAATGCGCGTATGATAAATGTTGAAATTGAGCAGTACGCCAGACCTGATGCGGAATCAGCTAAAATGCTTGATCAGGCTATGCAGCATTTTTCACTCTCTGCACGCAGTTATCACCGTATTCTCAAGGTAGCACGCACCATTGCCGATCTGGCTGATTCAGAATCCGTGAATTCCACGCATATTGCTGAAGCCCTGCAATATCGCGGTGAAGACGCTTAGGAAAGAAAAACCTTTCAGAAGAACCTTTCACCGCGAAGTACGCAGAGTTACGCAAAGGAAAAACAAAACTAACTTCAGTTCAATAGATAGGAATCGGCTTTAGTAGCTACCTGACTCTCCATTTGGTATGGATAAAGCCGCACCTCCGGCCCCCGAGTGAATCCTCTCAATAACTACTTAGCGTATTGAAGGTGAATCGCGAAGCGAGAGAAGCCACCCTGGGGTGTTGCGGTGAATGCCTTTTGAACAGCTTATGTGCTACATGTGATTGCCCTGCATTACGATCCGTAAGAGAGGATGATATCGGCGGCTTTAATCGCACCGTCTTCATACTCAGGAAAAGGGGTGGGGTGAATGCGTGCTGCATCGAGTGCGACTTGCCAGTGCCCCTGTTGAAAATCAGCACGGCTCATGCCGCAGGCGGGGAATGCATTGTCTAACCATTCTTTAAGCATGGGGAACTCAGGAAAATCAGGGCGTTCCACCCAGGCAATGGGCGTTTCTGTTGTCCAGCATTCAGACAGAATGCCGTAACCGGGTTTGCATAGTACCACATCTACATGCGGCATCAGATCAACAGGGCGCAGATCAGAGGCAAATCGAACAGGCTGAACATTGCCCGGCAGATTAGTGGAGGGGTCTTGCTCCATATCAGGGACTAGAAACAGCCACTCATGCATTTCTTGAAGGGCGTGTAAATGATAAGGAGGGTTGCCGCAGCCACCAAACAGCACCAGTGCTTTTTTACGTGTATCTGTCGCAACAGGGTTTGCTACGCTGTTGGCCTGTGTGAAAATCAGCGGGATCTGTTGCTGCGTTGCAAACACCGGCATATGCATAGCCATGGGGGGCGTCAGTAGCAGATCACATTGAGCATATGCGCTTGCCAGTGTTGTGATGATGGGGTCATCAGCATCCAGCCAATAGGAGTAGATGCTATGCCAGTCCAGTGTTGCCAGTCCAATGCCGGGAATGCCCAGCGCTTTTGCCACAGGGAATGCCAATGGAGAAATATCAGAGAGAATCAAAGCAGGGTTAAAAGCACGCAGCAGTGCAATTTCCTTATCAATCTGAGCATCCATCTGCTCAATCCATGCACGCATTAGCTTGATTGAAGCATGGCGATCTTCTTCAACGGCATTTTTTTGAACTACGCCAACATCGACAGGGGAAGCTTCCCGTTCAAATGGAAAATGTAAGCGTGAGCGCATCTCTTGTTCAGGTAATGCGCAACGCAGGAGGAATGAAATATCAGGTCTGATGCGATGCAGCCGATTTAGCACGGGAGCCATTTGGGCCAGGTGACCAAAACCATGGCCAGAAATATAGACTGCGATGTTCATCGCTTTATTCTCCGTTCAGGGTGATAACTAATTTTCTTGGGCCACCATAGTCCCTGTGTTCGCCAAGATAGATACCTTGCCATGTCCCCAGATCTAAACGGCCTGCGCGGATAGGTATGCTAACTGAGCTACCGAGTGTGCTGGCTTTGATATGGGCGGGCATATCATCGGCTCCTTCCAGCACATGATCGTAATAGGGCTGATTTTGCGGAACGAAATGGTTGAAATGCTTCTCCATATCACTGCGTACATCAGGGTCGGCGTTTTCATTGATGGTCAGGCTGGCACTGCTGTGCTGGATGAAGATATGAATCAACCCTATAGAAAAATCGGCCAGCTCAGGCAGTTGTTGTATGATTTCATTGGTGATCAGATGAAAACCTCTGCTTCTGGGCTGTAATTGAATGGCTAGCTGTTTCCACATCTGCGACTCCCTGTACGTATTTTTCGAACCATATGATGCCAAGCATTGCGCTGTTTTAAAATGCATGGATGCAGTTTTTCAATTTCGATTTAATATGGCGCATGCTCTATTTTGACCGTATATCCCTGCGCCGTGGTAATAAGCTATTGTTCAGTGATGCAACCATGACAATTCATGCTGGCCACCGGGTTGGTTTAACCGGTGCAAACGGCTGCGGTAAATCATCGCTGTTTGCCTTGGTGCAAGGCGGTATTGAGGAGGATGCCGGTAGTTTTCATCACGACAAGGGTATCACTATCGCGCATGTGGCGCAGGAGACACCGGCTTTAGCGACCGCTGCGATCAGCTATATTATGCAGGGCGATGCTGAACTTACCTTACTGCAAGAGCAGATCGATCAGGCCGAAACGGATGGTAATGGTGTGCGTGTGGCTGAATTGCATGAACGTTTTGCTGCAATAGATGGTTATGCAGCGCGGGCGCGGGCAGCGCGGTTGATGCATGGTCTGGGTTTTGCCATTGGTTCGGAAGAAAATCCAGTTTCCAGTTTTTCCGGAGGCTGGCGTATGCGATTGAATCTTGCGCATGCTCTGATGTGTCGCTCCGATCTACTGTTGTTGGATGAGCCAACCAACCATCTTGATCTTGAGGCTGTAGTCTGGTTGGAGAAGTGGTTGCTGCAATATCGCGGTGCACTGCTGTTGATCTCTCATGATCGTGATTTTTTGGATAAATGCATGAACCGCATTGCCCATATCGAGCAGGAAAAGCTCACGGTTTATACCGGCAATTACAGCGATTTTGAACGTATCCGCGCTGAAAAGCTGGCCCTGCAACAGGCATCGCACGAAAAGCAGCAAAAGCAGAGAGATCATATGATGAGCTTCGTGACCCGATTCAAGGCTAAGGCTACCAAGGCCACTCAGGCTCAGAGTCGCATCAAAGCGCTGGAACGCATGCAGCTGATTGCGCCAGCGCATGTGGATTCACCATTTTCATTCAGTTTCAAACATCCCGGTGAAATTCCCAATCCGTTATTAAGAATCAACAAAGCATCGGCAGGCTATGGGGATGTGACGATCTTGCATGATCTCTCGTTCAGTTTGTTGCCGGGTGATCGCATTGGTCTGTTGGGCCCGAACGGCGAAGGAAAATCGACCCTGATCAAAGTGATGGCGGATACATTGATACCTCAGAAGGGTGATAGGGTGGCTGCCAAGGAGCTCTCCATCGGTTATTTTGCTCAGCATCAGCTGGAGCAATTGCATGGGGAGCTATCGCCTGTTCAACATCTTAAAATGCTTAATGAAGATATTTCAGAGAAGGAGGCACGCCAGTTTCTCGGTGGTTTTGATTTTCAGGGTGATATGGCGCTGGCACCGGTGGCACCATTTTCTGGTGGTGAAAAAGCCCGTCTGGTACTGGCTCTGCTTGTTTATCAGCAACCGAATTTGTTGCTGCTGGATGAGCCGACCAACCATCTTGATCTGGAGATGCGGCATGCGCTCTCTGTCGCGCTGCAGAGCTTTGAAGGGGCGATGGTGTTGGTTTCGCATGATAGGCATCTGCTGCGTACGGTGTGTGATTCTTTGATGCTGGTATCCAATGGCTCAGTAGATGAGTTTAATGGCGATTTGGACGATTATTCTACATGGTTATTGCAACAACGTGATGCCAATGAAGAGAAAGATGAAAAGAAAACAGACTCCAAACCATCGAAAAAAGATGAGCGTCGTCTGAAAGCAGACAAGCGTAAAGCCCTGCAACCACTGAGAAACAAAGTGAAGAAGCTGGAAGCTGAGCTGGAGCAGTTGCATTTGAAACAATCCGAACTGGATGCCGCACTGGCTGACCCTGCACTGTATGAAGATGCATCCTCAGAAGCGCTTAAAACGTTGAGCCTTCAACACCGTGATGTGCATCAGCGTCTTGGTGAGGTGGAAGAGAGCTGGATGCTGGCCAGTGAAGAGCTGGAAGAAGCCGATGCCAACTGAATCAGAAGCAGAGAAAATCAATGAAACCAAAACCTGGTTTTTGTACATGGTTCGCTGCCATAGCGGGCAACTTTATACCGGTATCACCACCGATGTAGCACGCCGTTTCGCAGCCCATGAAGCAGGCAAAGGTGCGAAATTTTTACGTGGAAAAGGGCCATTGGCATTGCAGTTTCAGATGCAGGTCGGCTCGCACTCCGAAGCATTAAAAAAAGAAGTACAGATAAAGAAGCTATCAAAAGCAGCGAAAGAGCAGTTCATTCTTGAGCAGTCAATTTGATCATGTAATAGCGTCAACTGATCTCTGAATTCTACCATTATCCTAAAAAATACTTTTCAGCTCCCTGCTACGCTCATTTTTTTGGATGAAGGTTATCGGTCACTCTGACGATTGTGTTGCGTGGCGAGCGAAATAGTAGTTGCCGATCACCACAATAAAAATACCACCAAGTATCATGATCCCTGACATCAGCAAACGGGAGGTGATCGGTTCGAATACAAAGATCACACCACCGATTGCTGCAATGATTGGAACCAGCAACTGTACAACTGCGGCTTGAGTGGAAGAGAGGCCTGCTAGGGCTAAATACCAGATGGTATAACCAATGCCTGAAGCGATACCTCCTGAGAGTACGGCCAATAATATTCCTTCTGTGGAGAGCTGAATCTCTTGCAGCGTAACAACAGCCAGAATAATAATCAGCGGCATACTTCGAAAAAAATTATAGGCTGTATCCATCAATGGGTTGAGTGATGCACGCCCTTTAATGCTGTATATACCCCAGGCGATGCCGGCGATAAGCATCAGCATGAAACCCGTCACCGAGGGGGTGGTGATGTCCGGTAATATC
Organism: Mariprofundus sp. EBB-1; assembly: GCF_003665155.1. GTDB lineage: Bacteria > Pseudomonadota > Zetaproteobacteria > Mariprofundales > Mariprofundaceae > Mariprofundus. The sequence continues at coordinate 38,177 of NZ_RCFQ01000018.1, forward strand.
AGAAACACAAAACCGATAAATGCGATAGATGCACCTATCCATTCAGAGGGGTGCAGGCGATTTCCTGCCATCATTGAGAGTAGTATCATGGTTAGCTGTACTGCACCAAATAGCACAAGTGCACCGGTGGCTGTATCGAGTGACACATAAGCAAATGAAAATGCTGCCGCGTATATAAACAGTAATGCACTGGCCGACCAACTACCTTTACTTGAAACGCTGTTTTTAACGCTGCTGAATTGTAAAATAATCAACAGGACAATGGCTCCGGACAGCAGGCGTATGATTGTGAAGCCGGAAGCGTCAATCAACCCATCCCCGAGTGCTAAACGACACAGGACAGAATTTGCAGCAAACGCAATTAATGCGATGGCAGTAAAAAAGAGTGTTCTTACTGCAAGGCTAGGCGATGATTTCATGATAGAATTATCAGGGGTCAGGTGGCTCACCGCGATTAGTCTGTAGCGTATATAAGTTATTACAAGCTGATGTGAAGAAATATAAACAGAATGAAAAAAGAGCTATGGAAACACAAGCATATAAGTGGTTTTTGAGATGAATGGTTCATAGCATTAGCCAATGATATTGCTTCCTGCCATTGCGGCGTTACACTTTAAGTAAGCAATGAATAAACATCTATTAGACCAATTTTTAACTGATTTGAAGCCTTCCGGGTTATCCTTGATGAAAGGAGAGCATCTATTTCTACAGGGTGATCAGGTTGAGTATTTCTGTTTTTTGAAAACGGGAAAAATAAAGCTGATAAGGCATACCGTCGAGGGTGGCCAGGCACTTATCCATGTCGCGCTGGCTGGGGAAACATTTGCAGAGGCGTCACTGTTTTCAAATGCGTTTCACTGTTCTGCTATCGCTGTTTCAGCATCTGAAATCATGCGTTATAAAAAGTCCGACCTGCTGAGCTATTTGGAGCAAAAGCCTGCCGCGATGAAAGGACTGTTAAGAATGTTTGCACAACAGGTGCGGGACTTACGTACAGTCAATGAAATAAAGAATATTCGTTCTGCAAAAGAGCGTATTGTAACGTTTGTCAGCAACGAGATGAATGAAGATAATGAGCTCTGTTTATCAATGCCTCTGAAAGATGTCGCTTATAAAATTGGCATGACACATGAGACATTTTACCGTGAACTGAAAAAGCTGGAACAGGCCGGGGTGCTGCAACGCGGGGATGGTTACTTGAAGCTATTATAATACAGTGGATATGATTTGAATCATATATCGATTATTCACCTTGCCATATAATTTCTCCGTTCTGTGCAAATAGAACCAGAGATCATTAATGAAATCGGAGATTGAGATGAAAACAAGTATGATTGTATTTGGGGTGTTATGCGCTGTGGGGGTGTCGGTTACGATTTATGCCAAAGAGCATGATGCAACAATGGGCAATATGTCACATCATCAGATGATGCAGGATACAAATGTTGATGGGAGAATTTCACTTCAGTTAACACCACAAATGAAACAGCATCAACTGGCGAATATGCGGTCTCATGTTGTTGCGGTGCAAAGTATTATCGGCATGTTGGCAGAGAATAAATTTGATGAGGCATCAGCGGTTGCGCATAATCAACTGGGATTAACGCCGGAAATGAGAAAGATGTGCAATATGATGGGCAATGAAGATTTTACGAAAATGGGTTTGGCTTTTCATCAAAGTGCCGATGTATTAGGGGACACACTGAAAACCGGCGATATGCGTCTTTCACTCAAAGCTTTGCATAGAACTATGAATGCTTGTGTACAATGCCATGCAACGTTTCGGCAATAGTATCCGCTTATGATGCATGATCCGAGGGTGCTTGTTCTCTATAGTAAGCACCCTCGGTAGGATCAAGGGTGAATTGATTCACATCGTGAATATGAAACAGGGATGATGCTATTCTGTTTAATCTTTTGTCTCTTCACTGCTTATTTCATCGTCATCATCCGATACCGCATCAATTACTGCACCGCCAATTTTGAATGGAGCTTTGACAACTTCTGCTGTGACATCTACAGCTGTACCGACAATAGTTCCTATGCATCCATTCAAAGAAAATAGCAGGATGAACAACATTATTTTTTTCATAAAAACTCACTAATAAATTTATTGCATGCATCGATGCTTAGATCATCGACTGCGTGTGAAACTGTTTGCGAAACGTATTGGAAAGGGGGGGGGGTTACTGTGTTTTGCTTTGTTTTTTCAACATGGCCAACGCTTGACCTTTGCCAACCAGTCGAAGTGACCATGCATCGGCAACGCTATCCAAGCCGGGACCGTTATAGGTGACAAAGTTGCTGCTGCCTTTTTGTAACGGGATAAGTAAACGTGTTTTTGTTACAAAAGAGGATAACCATGAATTGAGTTTCACATCGTAAATCGCACAGCGAATGCTCTCATTACCGGTTGTTGAAACGCGGCGGAACCCCATCTGTTCGGCGAGCAGTTTATATACTTTGCCATCATCATAATTGATGGCAGAAAATTCAATGTTTTCGATATTGTTATCTGAGCCGGGTTGAGACTGTACAAGACGAATAAGAATTTGTGGCAGTGCGCCCAGATCTTGCAAATCGGTATCCCAGATCTTGCGTTCAATCGTTTCATTAGCACTTATTTTGCGATAGATCGTAGGGGTGTCGGCATTCTGACTGTAAGTGATTTCTACGGTACGTTTTAAAGCGTGGTTAATACGTTTTATATACAGCGGTTTGCCATCGCTGGTGCGTAAATAATGGGTGGCGGTCAATTGGTCACATTGCCATGAAATTTGCCAGGCTTCGGTGCCATGATAATCAACTATATTGACATGATATTGCAGAAGGCTGCCATCACCTTCCTGAACATAAACAAAATCTCCGCTAACAACTGCGCTTTCACTGGCTGCAGAGGCAGTCAGCGCTGGCGTAAACTGAAGCAGCATCAGACAGAAACATATCTGCATGGCTTTCAATACGGAGGTGGTCAATGTTGTTGATTTATATGGCATGTTTGACCTCCGTTGTTTTTGGTATTGCTTATATCTTCAGAACGATAGCCTTGTAAGTATTAAGCATCAATGAAACCAGTCACGTTATGTGACTTAATGACTCACTTTTAAATGAAGGGGATTATTGGAAAATATGGGTAAATAGTATTTCAGAGGTGTTTTTTTTATGACTAATGTTGCAAATTGACACATGTTTTCATGGTAAGTATTGCCGCTTAAAAGGGTGATAAATGCCGTTACTGTGCATAGAAGGCCGTAGCTGCTGCAATGGCTACACCGTGATTGATGGGGGCGTGCATACGGCTAAGCACATCATCGAGTGCTGAGAGACAGAGCAGTACATTGTCTTTGCGTGCTGCATAACCCATCAAGCCGATGCGCCACACGTTGCCAGCCATCGGGCCCAAGCCTGCACCAATCTCAAGATTGTAATCATTGAGTAAGGTAGTGCGCAGAGCAGCATCATCTATGCCTGCCGGGATATGTATAGCATTAAGCTGAGGTAAGCGCTCATTCTCTGCAACCACAAAGGATAGTCCCATCGCTTCAATGCCTGCTTTTAAGGCGTGATGATGCAGAGCATGACGAGCCCATGCCTGTTCCAGCCCTTCCTCTTTAAGCATGAGTAGTGATTCATGCAGAGCGTAAAGGGCATTCACTGGTGCGGTATGGTGGTAGGCGCGTTTACTGCCAGACCCCCCGCTTGATCCCCAGTAACCCATGACCAGATTCAGATCAAGAAACCAGCTTTGAACAGGGGACTTACGGTTTGTGATGACATCGATAGCGCGTGCACTGAGTGAGATAGGAGACAAACCCGGTGTGCAGGATAGGCATTTTTGTGTGCCGGCATAGACGGCATCAATCTCCCAATCATCTACCCGCAGCTCTGTGCCACCAAGCGAGGTCACTGCATCCACAATAGCCAGACAATCGTATTGATGGGCAAGCTTTACCAGCGTTTTTACATCGGAAGAAACGCCTGTTGAGGTTTCGGCATGCACAAACGCTACTACTTTTGCTTCAGGGTGTTGTCTTAATGCATCTTCGAGTTTTTGAGGGTCACACGCTGTTCCCCAAGTATCCTGCACCATCACAGCTTTGGCACCGCAACGCTCCGCATTCTCTTTCATACGGCCACCAAACACACCATTTTGACAGATGATTACGGTGTCACCGATTTCAAGCAAGTTGACAAAGCAAGTCTCCATGCCGGCAGAACCCGGTGCGGAAACAGGAATGGTCAGCTCGTTTTTGGTCTGAAAGGCACTATGAAGCAGTATTTTTATTTCATCCATCATTGCGACAAACATGGGGTCCAGGTGGCCAATCGTTGGCCTGGCCATAGCTTCTAAAATGCGCGGGTTTACATCCGATGGGCCGGGGCCCATTAAGGTGCGTTGTGGTGGATGAAAAGATAATGTCATCAAAATCCCCTTTTGATTGTAGCTATGGTCGATATAAAACTAATTGACTGCTATGGCTAGGACTGTTGCCCGGTTAAAATATGTCTTACTTTATCTTCCATCGCATTTAGTTGATAAGGCTTTTGGATAAAACTGAGTCTGCTATCGTTATAGAATAAGGCTTTGACTTCGGCCTCTGTATATCCGGAACAGATCAACACCTCCAGTTCAGGAGCAAGAGCACGCAGTCGCTTGAGACACTCGATCCCACCCATTTTGGGCATGGTTAAATCCAATAAAACCATATCAATGTGATCCTGATGTTGTTGAAAGAGTTCTATCGCATCTATACCATTGATAGCAGTGATCACGTTGATATCGATCTCTTCAAGAATCAATGTGCCAATTTCGCGTAGCATCTCATCATCATCTACCAGTAGTACCGTGGGGCTGTGATTTGAATTCATTGCAGTTGTTTCTCTTTAAGCAGTAAACGCATTTTTATACATAAATTGTTGCTATCATCAGCACTATAGGGGCTAGCAGGTACATTTCCCCAGACTGGGGCTGGCCAGGATTTATCTGTGGTGTAACGGACAATATGATGCACATGTAGTTGTGGCACCATATTACCTAGAGCCGCAATATTGATTTTATCGGCGTTGAATGCCTGTTCGATACATTCAGCCAGTACGCTTGATTCATGCATCAATTGTTGCTGGTCTATTTCGCTCAATTGATGAATTTCACGGATGTGCTCACGTTGTGGAACGAGAATAAACCATGGGTAATTGGAATCATTGATCAGCAGTAACAGGCTGAGAGGGAAGCGACCGACAGTAACACAGTCTTTTTCCAGTTGCGGGTGCAGAATCATATGGCTACCTCATACCTTGTTCATTATTTGTTTCTCATGATATGACGGGTCAGGAAACGATCCAGTTGATTGGCGAAGTTTTGGCGGTCTGTTTGACTAAATGCAGCAGGACCTCCGGTGATTACTCCATTCCCTCGCAGGTCATCCATGAAATTACGCATACTTAAGGCGCTGCGTATATTTTCTGATGTGTACATTTCACCCCTTGGATTCAGCGCAAAACCACCTTTTTCAATCAGCCCGGCTGCTAACGGAATATCAGCCGTAATTGCCAGATCACCCGGTTCGGCATGATCAATAATGTAGGCATCTGCTACATCTGCACCGGCGGCCACTTTAATCGCATTGATATATTCAGATCTGGGGTGTTGAATTTTACTATTGGCGACCAGCGTTAAAGGCAGTTGAACGCGGTCTGCGGCGCGAAACAGAATCTCTTTGATGACATTAGGGCAGGCATCAGCATCTATCCAGATTCTAAACAATCGAAACGCCAGTCAAAACGAAGTTCTTTTTAGTGCATGCATGCTAGTTGATTTCCTTGTTTGCCCGCATTAAATCCACCGGGCGACCAATATCATACCAGTAGCCGTGATGTAAGAACCCTGAACAGCGGTTTTTGGCCATGCACTCTCTGAGGGTGCGAGCCAGCGAAAAAGGTTCGTGGTCTTTATAATGTTGAAATACTGCATCATCCCACACAGATACACCTGAAAAAGTATAGCGATCATAACCATTCATTGTCACCAGCTCATTATGCAGGACAAAATCACCCAGCGGGTTATGGCGTGGGTTATTCACTAGTGCAATAGATGCGCCTTTTTCGGGCAGCATGTGTGCCAGACGTTGTACATCAATATTGGCTAACACGTCGGAATTGTAAACCAGTACAGCGCCATTACCGGGCAGGAGTGAGAGTGCTTTTTTGACACCGCCACCAGAATTGAGCAACTCTTCTTCGTAACTGATAGATATATTGCAACCAAATTGTGAACCATTACCAAGATAGTCTGCCAACTGTTCGGCCTGGTGGTGTGCGTTAACGGCAATCTCATGAATACCCTGAGATGCTAGTGAGCGAATGACATGAGCAATAGCCGGTTCACCAGCTATTTGCATCAACGCCTTGGGTTTGTGATCCGTCATCCATTTTAAACGCGTTCCTAATCCTGCGGCCAGAATTACAGCCCGATCTATATGCCTCATTGAAGTCCCCTATAACATCCATGTCAAAACGTAGTGACTTCCAATTCACTACAATCCTATCCAATCCCCAGTTTGTCCATTAGCTCAGGCATTTTTTCAAGTGCAGCCTGACGTCCCATCTCGATTTCCTGCTCGGGATGAGAAAAATCATTCCATTGTGTAAATCCAACCAGAGGTTCAATCAACACATCTGCAAAGTCTTTATTGTATTTGCGTAAATACAAGGACTTGATTTGTGTCGCCCAATCCAGCATCTCATATACATTGCCCGGTTCGATATCTTTAACTGGCCTTGCCCCTACATTCACGGCTAATACCAGTTGATCAGGGGCTGCAAGCATTCGCGCCTCCTGAGCTGGAATATCTGAACCCAAACCACCATCAACGTATTTTTTATTGTTGATGCCTACCGGGTCAAATACACCGGGGATGGCCATACTGGCAGCAATCGCGCAGGGCAGTTTAATATCAGAATTAGCAGAAAACAAATGGCATTCACCATTGGGGAACTCTACGGCGGTGATATACATGGGAATGTCAGTGTCGTTAAAACAGCTTTCTCCACAAAATTCATGGGCGATATCGATGAGAGCAGTGGTATCTGCAATAGAAAGTCCGGTTGAGGCACGGGCTAATAAAACGGTTTGACGGGCTGCTGTGGATAGCTTGGTGAACCAGTTCTTATCATTTCTGTCCGGTTCATCCACTGCTGGCAGAGACAGATTGGTAAAATGTTCCGATGCTAAAATGGTTTGCGCGCGTGCAATGACAGCTTTGGCATCGGGATTGACTGCATACATCGAACCAAACAGAGCTCCGATACTGCTGCCGATAATAGCATCGGGTTTAAGATGATGCGCTTCCAACACATCAAGTACACCCAAGTGTGCAAGTCCTCTGCCGCCACCGCCACCAAGAGCAAGTATGAAGCCATTCTTTTTAACTCTTCGTGCTGCCGTTATACGTTCAAGTAGATTCATATCAGCTTACCTTTACCTATGTTTCATGATACATACTCAACGAGACTATTTTTTAGGTAATGTTGCAACGCGAGCAAGTTTTTCGCATAAAGCTGTTATATCATCCGTCGATAGTGGTTCAGATTGCTTACTCTCAAGGAAAAAAACATCCACTGCGCGCTCACCAAAGGTAGATACAGATGCACCATGCAGGCTGTATCCTTCGCGGCTGATGGCATCCGCCAATCTAGCTAATAATCTTGGCTGATCTGCAGCTGAAACTTCGATTGCTGTTTCTCTATATGATGCTTTGGGCAGTTCCCGTACACGAACAGGAACACGTTTCATAAGCACATTCACTTTGAACTTTTTATGGATATCGAGTTTGTCGAGTTGATCCTGATCGAGCACTTTGGAGACCCGTGATTGCAAGCGCTGTAGATCAGAATCAATGTTAAAAGGGGCTCCTTCATTACCTTGCAAATGAAAGACATCCAAAATGCGTTCATCGGCAAGTTTATAAGCCTGAGCCGAAATAATATTGGCTGGCCCTGAAGTGAGCGTGGCTGCAAGTGTTGCAAACAGGCCAGTACGAGGTTTAGCTACTACAATGGCCAGCGTTTCCGCGCGTTTTTTATCCACCCACAGATGTATAGCGCTACCACTATTTTTAATCAGCAGGGATGCAATTTCAGTTAACTGACCGGGTGGAAAATGCATGACACACGATTTCGGAATCAGTGCCATAGCTGCTTGCAGCCTTGATCTATGTGTGTCATTTTTATCTTGCTCAAGTACGGTTTCAATGCGGGTGCGGTAGCGTTCTTTGGCGGCTTCACCACCGGCATCTTCACCGAGCAGACAGTCAGAGGTAGCATGATAAAGTTCTTGAAGTAGCGAACCTTTCCAATCGTTCCAGACATTCGGGCCAACAGCTGCAATGTCGGCAACACTTAACAGTAGCAAATAATCAAGCCGTTCCGAATCACCAACACGCTGTGCAAAAGCATTGATCACATCCGGATCGGAGAGATCAAACCGCTGACTTTTCACGGCCATTAACAGATGCTCTTCTACAAGCCAGCTTACCAGATCCGTAGCATCACGATTTAATCCAATGCGCTGGCAAAAACGACGCGCAATGATAGCTCCGTTTTGCGAGTGGTCGCCTTCCATGCCTTTGGCGATATCATGAAAAATAAGTGCTATATAAAGCAGTTCAGGGCGCTTGATTTTCAGGCAAATATCATGTGCTAACGGTAGGCGGGCATCGCGATTGCGATGCCAGAAATTACGCGCTTCGCCAAGCGCACGCAAGGTGTGCTCATCCACGGTACACGCGTGGTAACGGTTGAACTGGCCAAGACCAACAACATCGCGGAATTCCGGGATAAAACGGCCTAGAACCCCTGTAATATTCATGCCGCGTAAGGTCCAGTGCACATTGCGTTTATGTCTCAGAATCTGCAAAAACAGAGCGTGTGCTTCAGGGTTGTCACGAAATTTATTATCGATTAGTCCTACATCTGCGCGAATTTGACGCAAGACTTGGCTGGACAGAAGCCTACGATCCTCCTGAGAGATAAGAAATACTCTCAACAAGCGTAGTGGGTCTTCTTTGAATACATCCGCATCACGAATGCCAACCCTGTTACCTTCTAGTGTAAACCCATCTCCAATATCACGTTTGAATGTAAAATATTGAGGGTTGAGCAGCTCTTGAAAATGCAGACGCATCATGCCGGTGATGCGAGATATGCGTCCGACATGGCGGAAATATTCTTTCATAAATGCATCTACACCAGGTAGATGTTTAATTACAGATTCATAATGCATGCGTTCGGCCAATATGATTTGCTGTTCGAAACCCAAACGATCTGAAGCACGTTTGACTTCCAGATGCAGAGCAGCACGGCAGCGCCAGAGAAATTCCTGAGCTTCTAATAATTGATCCCGTTCTAACTCGGAAATTGCGCCATGTTGTACCAGATCATGAACATTATCGCGGCCGTACCATGCCTTGGCGAGCCAGAATACCGTCTGTACATCACGCAAACCACCACGGGCCTCTTTGATGTCCGGTTCCATCATAAAAGCAGAGCGGCCCGTGCGATCATAACGCGCTTCCAGCTCAATAAGTTTGGCATCAATAAAGGCCTTACGGTTTTTTTTGAAAAAGGTTTTCAGATTGTCATTCAATGCATTGTAATAATAACCGGAGCCCATTAACAGACGGGACTCCAGCGCCGCTGTTGCCGAAGCCCAGTCCTCATTGAGATGTTGCATGGTCTCTTTGATGTTACGCACCGCATAGCCAATATGTGCTCCCATGTCCCATAAAGCACGTAAAAAGGATTGCATCTCCTCTTCTACTTCGGATGAGAGTGACTCAGGTACCAGGAACCATAAGTCCCAATCAGAATGTGGCGCCAATTCACCACGGCCGTACCCGCCTACAGCTACCAGATCAACGCAAGCCGAGGCCATCGGAGCCTGTTTTTGCCATAACTCAATCAATAAGGCATCTACTCCTGCACACATCTGCTGGCTTAAAGCAGCCCCATTAGCGCCGGCATCAAAGGCATCGCCTACAGCCTCATAGAGTGCTTGTATCTGTTCTTTTTCCGGAAGAGCAACAGGGGCGTTTGCGGCCATTATTTCTCCTTACATCGGTAGATATTAAAAACCTGCTCTCCATCAATCACTTTGCTGATGGCGACAGCGCTATCACCATGAATTTCGGCCGCTGAGTTGCGTGCCAGTGTTTCCAGCTCTTCACTGACTTGTTGCTCAGAGCGGGGGATAAACGCGATGCTGTCCAACACAGATACCGTTGTTTGGCCGATGCGTGTACATTGCTCAATTTGATTGTGGTAAAGAATACGCACCTGTACAGCTTCAGGTGTAGTTTTCACCCATGTGCAGCTTGCCAGAAGAGCTGTGGCCAATATAATCCATGTTAAGTTTCTCATTTCCCAGTAACCTCATTTTTTAAACTATCGAGCAGCATTAAAGCATCCAGTGGCCGCATATGTTCCACGTCAACGCCAGCCAGTTTATCACGCAAAGCACGTAAACTCTGCAATTCCGCTTCCTGCTGTCGCTTTTCTGCCACAGCGAACAGACCAAGTTGTGACTTTCCTGATTCAGCAGCTAGCTCTGAACCATGTTCCAGACGAAATAGATGTTCACGGGCGCGTTTGATAACTTCTCTTGGCAGGCCAGCCAGTTGCGCTACCGCAATACCATAGGATTGATCAGCTGCATCCTCGATGACCTGATGCATAAATATCACGGTTCCATTCCATTCGCGCACCGTTACAGAAGCATTAAAGGCTGGTTTGTACTCATCGGGCAGTTCAGTCAGTTCATGATAGTGGGTGGCGAACAACGTCAGTACATCATCGGATTTGATCAATGATTCAGCTACAGACCAGGCAATAGCCAGACCATCCCAAGTGCTGGTACCACGTCCGATTTCATCAATAATGACCAGTGAACGTGGTTCTAGTTGGTTGAGAATAGTGGCTGTTTCCATCATTTCGACCATGAAGGTGGAGCGACCACTGGCCAGCTCATCACCGGCACCAACACGGGTAAAGATGCGTTTGGTTAATGGGATGCGCGCCTCTTCAGCAGGTACAAAACAGCCTGTGTGTGCGAGCCATACGATCCATGCTACCTGGCGCATATAGGTGGATTTACCACCCATGTTCGGACCTGTGAGCAGCATGAATCGACGTGACTTTAAGTCCATGTGCGTATCATTCGCGACAAACGGTTCATCACTGCTTAGATGCCGTTCTACAACCGGGTGACGGCCTGCTACCAGTTTTAAGGCGCGGCCAGTATGCATTTCAGGTTGTATATAATGATAAGTGCGGGCCAGATGTGCAAAACAGGCCAGTACATCCAGTGTTGCTACTGCACGGGCGGCCATTTGAATCGCTGTGGCCTGCTGACATAATTGCAAGCGGAGTGCTTCAATCAGCCCAGCTTCGGTTTGCATGGCTGCATCTTGGGCGCCAAGAATCTCGGATTCAAAACTGTGTAACTCATCTGTAATAAAGCGTTCTGCATTTACCAGTGTCTGTTTGCGGACATATTCTACCGGAGCATCTTTGGCCTGAGCTTTGGAAATTTCAATAAAATAGCCGAAAACCTTATTATATTTCACCCGCAGGTTTGGCAGGCCTGTACGCTCGCGTTCACGGGTTTCATAATCACGTAACCAGGCATTGGCATCGTTGGCTAAGCCGCGCAAACGATCCAGTTCGGCATCGAAACCCTGGCGAATCATACCGCCATCACGAAAATTTTGCGGTGTGATATCAACAATAGCTTTGCATAATGTATCGGCTAATGCTTCAAGTCCATGCAGTGAAGCCGTGATGCTGGCAAACAAACCACTGCGATCACCAAGTGTGTGTGATAATTCTGGCAGAGCCAACAGGGCATCAGCTAATCCACGATAATCGCGTGGGATCGCCCGCCCCAGCACAATACGGGTAAGCATGCGCTCCATATCACGCACGCCATTCAAATGCTGACGTAGTGCATCCAGTGTTTCACTATCGTCCATTAAACTTTTTACTGCACTCTGGCGTTCACGCAGTGCATCCAGATCGGTAAGTGGTCGATCAATCCAGTTGCGCAACAGACGCGCCCCCATGGGGGTCGATGTTTCATCTAACACGGCAATCATGCCTGCTTTCGGATCTCCACTGAGTGAACTGTACAGTTCCAGATTGCGGCGTGAACGCATATCAATGCGCATACCATCGGCCTGTTCAATGAATACGGGTAGAGAGAGATGTTCTAAGGCGCATTTCTGCGTCTGGCCCAGATAGACCAGCACTGCGCCAACGGCGGCGGCGGCTTGTTGATGATCATCCAGATTCAATGATTGCCAATCTGAGACACCGAAATGCTGTTCTAACTGCTCACGGGCTACGCTGGCAGAAAAGCTCCAGTCACCGGGGCATGTCTGGGTAGCCTGGATGGGGGAGTCTTCGTTATGCATCAACAGTAACTCGGCGGGATTTAGTACGGTAAGTTGCTCTTCCAGTGCGACATCACCACTGCCTTCAAGCAGATGCCAGTGGCCGCACGATAGATCTATTGAAGCCAGACCCCAGCGTTCATTCTTTTTATAGCAGGCTACCAGAGAAGCTGAGCTGGCTTGATCGAGTAGTTCTGATTCAGTAATCGTACCGGCAGTGACTACCCGCACAACATCACGCCGTACCGGTCCTTTGGAACCGTCCGGGGCTTCCATCTGCTCACATACGGCAACACGTTTTCCAGCAGCAACCAAACGTGCCAGATAGTTCTCCGCCTGATGCCAGGGGACACCGGCCATGGGAATATCATCACCATTGGCTTTGCCGCGTTTGGTCAGTGTGATATCCAGAATTTTTGATGCTTCTACAGCATCCTCGAAAAACATTTCGTAAAAATCACCCATGCGATAAAACAGCAGACAATCCGAATATTCGGATTTGATCTTCAGGTACTGTTTCATCATGGGTGTGTGGGTTTGTTCAACCGACTTTTTTGTCATGGCCGCAATGTAACACGGAGCACATGGATGCTTAAGAAAGAAAAACAGAGCAGTGCGTTCAGGCAGAATATTTAATGACAAAAGACAGATTTAGGCCCGGAGGATATGCATCAGGGGAGGGGGGGGGAGATAACATATCCAGCCGGGCCAATTCTGTAATACAATCTATCGGAAGATAGCGTATTTACTTTAGCATTTGCAGCCAAGTAGTTTCAGATGGGCTGAATCTAGTGGGAATTTTTATTCATAATGTGATCTACGTCATAAAAAATGAAAAAAGATCGATGCTATGCAACCATTTGTATTGAATAAGCTCTGCGCGCACTATTGAGACATGCGTATCTTATTGGTGGAAGATGATGACAGACAAGCGGAATTTATTGTTCAGGGACTAAAGCAGGCAGGTGTAAGCGTAGATCATGCAGGTGATGGTGAGGACGGGCTATGTCAGGCATTGGCCGCTCCTTACGATGTCTATGTGTTTGATTTGATGTTACCGGTCCGGGATGGACTATCATTGATCCATGAAGTGAGAGCTAGAGGTATTACAACGCCGATTCTGGTGCTTAGCGCGCGCAATTCAGTGGATGACCGTGTTAAAGGTTTGCAGGCAGGCGGCGATGATTATCTTGTCAAGCCGTTTGCATTTTCAGAGTTATTGGCGCGTGTCCAAGCACTCTACCGGCGTGCTACAGGTATGAGCGAACCGACGCAGTTGGCACAGGGGTCTCTGCAACTGGATCTGCAACGGCGTAAGGCATGGCGCGGTGAACAGGTGTTGGATTTGCAGCCTAAGGAGTTCGCTCTGCTCGAATATCTGATGCGTAATGCGGGCCGAGTGGTTTCCAAAACAATGATTATGGAGCATGTCTGGGATTATAATTTTGATCCGCAGACCAATGTGGTGGAAGCGCGTATTTCCAGATTGCGAGAGAAGGTGGATCGTCCCTTCACACAGCCATTGATTCATACGGTTCGTGGCATCGGTTACATGTTGGAAGATCAATCCTGATGTTCCAGACCCTGCGATTTCGCTCGACTCTGTGGCATACACTGATTTTTTCCGGCATGGCACTGGTCATTTTTGCTATTGCCTATCAGACGGCAGCGAGTCAATTGCTGGCCTCTCTGAGTGCCGACCTGGAAGATACTGCTGTGGAGTTTTCTGATCTGTATCGAAGTGGTGGTGTGAGTTCCTTGCGGGAAGAGGTGGCCAGTGAGTCCTTATCTCACGACAGTGGCCAGTTCTTCGCTCGTTATATTAATAAAGAAGGAGATGTAGCAGTGATCAGTCGGCCTGAAACATGGCTGGCGCCGTTGCCTGATCCGGACATGAATGGAGGTGCGCGGCAGTGGTTCGATGTCGTAGTCAATGCCGGTGGGGATAGCGCCCGCATTCTGACTGTCCGCATTGAGGGTGGCGGCTGGATTCAGGTAGGTATGTCCTTGCAGGGTTATCATACGCAGTTAGCACAGATTATCCGCCTGTTTGGCTGGTCGCTTATTCTGGTGGTGATCGTCGGTGTGCTGACTGGCTGGTGGCAGGTGCGGCATGTGCTGGCCGGTGTGGATCAGGTGCGTCGTACCGCCAAGGAAATCGGTGAGGGTGATCTGGATCGCAGACTGGTACTGGATGGGCATGGGCGGGAGTTGGTCGAACTGGCCGGTGTGTTTAATACGATGCTGGATCGCATTCAGGGGCTGTTGGGTGAAATGCGGGATGTCAGTGACCATATTGCCCATGATCTGCGTACTCCGGTGGCGCGTATTCGCGGTCTGGCTGAAAGCAGCCTGATGAAACAGGGGCAAGAAGCGGCGGCAACAGAGGAGTCACTGGCTGCGATTGTAGAGGAAAGTGATCGTTTATCCGCCATGATCAATACGATGCTGGAGATCGCTCAGACTGATTCCGGTGTAATGCAGATGGAGACAGCTTGGGTGGATATTGCAGGTTTATTGCGCGAAGCACATGAACTGTTTTTGCCCGTTAGCGAAGATGCAGGAATTACGATGGTGCTGAAAACTGAAGATGCGCCGATGGTATTGACGGGCGATGCTGCCCGCCTGCAGCGGTTGATTGCCAACCTGTTGGATAATGCCATTAAATTCACACCTGCCGGAGGGCGTATCCGCTGCGCCGTTCAACGGGTCAAAGACACCATTACACTCACTGTTTCGGATACGGGTATAGGCGTCTCGGCTGAAGCACTGCCGCATATTTTCGAGCGATTTTACCGTGCAGATAACAGCCGCAGCACGCCCGGCAACGGCCTGGGGTTAAGTTATGCGCAAAGCATTGCCAGAGCACACGGCGGCGATATTCATATCGACAGTCACCCCGGACAAGGAACAACCATTACGGTCAGTTTCTCAGTCTGACCCAACATGACCAAATGGTCATGTTGGGGGGTAGCTTACGGTAATGTAACTTTGATAGGGTAGCCCCACTCTGAAGGAGGTGCTGATGATGGTTCAGCGGTGTTATGTTTTACTGATGTTCAGTTGGGTGTTTCTTTTTTCTTTTTCAACTGCATATGCAAACGGAAATGCTCAAGAGGTCACAGAAAAGCTTTCAAATATAGAATATTACTCAGAAAATCTGGTTGATTCTATTCTCGCGAAAGACACAGTGGACTCCAAAAAACTGTACGAAAATATCCAACAAAATTTAGATCAGCTGCATCGTATATTTAGTGGAGATGCTTTTGATGAACGTAAATCACGGGAACTACTCTTAGCATATTCATGGTTGCGTGTTATTGCGGTTGATATGAATCAAGGGTCACGCATTGGGGTAGCAATAGCTGCTAATCAATTAAGTGCTTCGATGATCCGATCATTAAACTATCCCACCTTGTTTCAAAGAGATACCGCATGGATGGGGTATCTTTGCCGGGAATTACTGTTGTTAAATATCGAGGGAGACAGTATGAATAGGCAATTATTGGATGCTCGACGTATTGATCTTATAGATACATGGTTCAGGTTGAGAATAGAACTCAGTAAAAAAGATTTTCGGAATAAAACATTAGCCATCCATGGGAATAACCTTATTACTCTTCTTCAAGGTGAACATGATTCCAAAGTAACCATGAAAACAGCCAAAAAATTATTGCAATTAATTGATGAGATTAAACAAGTTGAATAAAAAAATTATTTCGGTTTTTGGGTTGATCCTATACATATAACGGCCATTCTATTATTAAGTATGCCAACTACTGTATGGACCGGTGTGCAGATGGGGGGCATGACAATTCCGGGCAAGTCTGTCGTTGATGGACAAACACTGATATTGAACGGTACAGGCGTACGTTCAGTGTTTCTGTTGGATATCTACCTGATATCACTCTACCTCAATAGTCCATCCCATGATGCGGCATCGATTATTCAAGCGGGTCGACCAGCGCAACTGCGGATTGATTTTTTACATGGCGGCGCGGGTCATGACATGTTGGCCAAAGGGTGGCGTAAAGGCTTTGAACGCAATCAATCAGCAGCCATGATGATTCGGTTAAAAGGCAGGTTGGAACAGTTCAGTGATCTGTTTGGCGATGTAAACAAAGGTGATGTGTTTTTTTTTGATTTCCTCTCAGATGGGGATACTCGAATACGTTTTGACGAACACGTACAAGGTGTTATTCATGGCTCGGAATTCCAGCAAGCCTTACTTGCTATTTGGTTGGGGAAAAATCCGGTTGAAGACGGCCTGAAAAAAGAACTATTACAGCAGAAAGAGTTTCGCAAACAATTATAATCTCAATATCTGGAGGGAAAATGAAAAACAAAACACTGATGATATGTGTAATTTCAGGATTAATCGCAGCCTCGCCAATCTCTGCGATAGCACATGATGCAGGTAATTTGAATGAAATAGAAAGCAAACTTACTGATAGCCTTAAAGGTATTCCTGAAGATGTAGAGAACGGATCGATTGCAGTGGATGAAGACACTCCTAAAACACAATTATCCCAATTAGCTACTGTTGGCATCGAACGTGCCATCGCCATTGCCCACCAAACCCTGCAAGGGAAGATCATTAAATCCGAGTTAGAAGAAGCAGAGGATTATCTTGTTTGGGAGGTAGAAGTAATACCTGAAAAAGGATCCCCGATGGAGTTAAAAATAGACGCTGGCAATGGAAAACTACTGGCCGCCGAACAGAAAGAGGAAGAAGCATGGTGGCAGTTTTGGGATTAAACCAAAACACAAGTATGGCTGACCATTCACTACTGTTGCGTTGGCTTCATGCCGGGGTTGCTTTAGGGGCAGTATATCAATTGGTAACCAGTCTGGTTTTATTGCCTCCTGACGAAAAAGGTGGTGTTTTTGGTCATACCATGATGGAGGCGCACGAACTGGGAGGGTTGCTAATTGCTGCAATCGTCGCCAGCCATTTTATCTGGTCTCTCCTAGTTCGGTCTGAGTATAACCCAGGTTTGTCTGTGCTAGTGAGTTGTAAGCAGTGGAAAGAAGCTTTTGCACTAATCAGAACGCTTCCAGCCGGGCTCATCGGCAAGGCCAAACTGCCATCACCGGACAACAGCCTGGCAAAGATTGTTGAAATGCTGGGATTGCTGGTGATGGTTTCAATGGCAGGAACAGGTATGGCTATTTGGGTCGGACTGCCTGACACAAGCTTGGCTGTTATTCCGGAAGATACGGATTTTTTAATGCAAGTGCATTCACTGCTATCCAACCTTCTGTGGGTATATGTGATTGGGCATGTATGTATGACCTTGGCGCATGCGCGAGGTGGTGAGCCGATCCTGCAACGAATATCTCCTTTCTATAGCCCGCCAGAAATAAGCGACCTATCAAAAAGAAAGGGCTTTATAAAAGAAGAAAATGAGATGACAAAATAAGCGCTTCATTAGAAATAATAAGTTTCAAAAAAAGGAGAATAAAATGATAAAAACGGGTGCAAAAATTGCTATTACGACCATTCTTATTGCTGGAGTTTCCATTGTCTCAGTATATACGATGCCTATGGCGACGTCGCAAGTTAAAGGTGTTCTAATGCAGATGGAATCTCCGGCAGAAGACATGCTGGATGCCATTGATCATAAAGACATGAGTAAATTGAATGCATTGTATCATGATCTCAGCGTTTCAATGCAGCAGCTAAACAATACCCCTGCCAAAGATAATGCACAGGACAGGCAGGTCGCACTGCAAAACTCATGGTTTGATCTGATCTCGCTCGAAATGGCAGAGATGGACGATTTTCCAGCCCTTGCCAATGCAATCAACCAATTTTCAGGACAGTTGATTGTAGCTACAGACTTTGAGCATGGATATCAGAAGGACATTGCCTGGATGGATTATCTGGGGCGTGAATTGCTATTGCTGAATAAATTCCCTTCAGCGTCAGCCCACCATGAGGCGTTAATAAAAGTCAGAAAAGCAGAGCTTAATACAACATGGGAAAGCATCAAGCTACTGCTCAATAGTAAAAAAGGTGGTGTTGAGCTGGTTAAAAAAATTGATCCCACAATTCAATTATTGCTGGAAGAATCTGATGCCGGTAAACTTGTCTCACTATCCAATATAGAGCTTGATCTGGTTGATGATATCGAATCATTTTTCCATATTGACTAGGAATCTATCGGACTTAGGGTGATTGTAGCGAGCAGGAGCAAGCAGCGGTGCTCCCGCTGCGCGATGGTTTAAGGAGCATAGTAGTAACTATGTGACGATAAACCGGGGTGCTTTTGGTCGCTATGCCCACGGCACACGGCTGCATGGATGCAGGAGGTAGAGCAACGCAGGAGAAGCTTCCGAGTAGCTTGCTCATAAGTCCGATAGACTCCTAGCTGTCCCGATCAAGGAGCTTAAACCGGTAATCCATTCCATTCGCTGGCATGGCTTACCTAAATATTTTAAATGTGAGTTCAAATTAATGAGTCAACGTCGTATTCAATGGTACCATAGTCGGTTTCGTATGATCTTTGCTCATATATTTATTGGGTCAATGTTTGGTGTGATCATCCTTCACCCCATAACAAAAGTTATCTATTGGCTTGAAATTAAAGAAAGTTTGACTGGCGATGCGAGCAACTTACAGAGTTTTTTATTAAACCAATTTCAACAATCTCTTTCTTATGATCAGTGGTTAATCAATTTTATTTTTGCAACGATAGGCATAGGTATCAGCATGATTTTTACCTACTATAATCAAAAAATCCTTAATCAAAGTCGTCAAATTCAGCTCATGGAGCAGATGCTGTCGACTGATACTCCAAGTCTTATTTCTTCTGGAGAAAGTGAATTTTTGGAATTTAAATCTTCTGTGCGATGGGATATTCGGCGCGATTGCATTAACAAGGATTTAGAACCCATTATCACAAAATCGATTGCAGGGTTTATGAATCACAAAGGTGGCACACTGATTCTTGGCGTGGCTGATAGTGGTGATATCGTTGGTTTAGAAAATGATTTTAATACTATTAAACATAAAAACAGAGATGGCTTTGAGCGACTTATTATGGATCTCATCGAAGTGTCGCTGGGGCGCGACTGTTGTGCTCTAGTGCACTGTACATTTCAAACGATAGAAGCTAAAGAAATTTGCAGAATCTCCATTGATGCTTCTAAAATACCTGTGTATGTGAAAAAAGGGCACTTTGCTCAGTATTTTGTTCGTACTGGAAATGGAACGCGCGAACTTGATGCGCGTGAGGCGCACGCCCACATTTTGCAGCATTGATGTTGCTTCAAGGCTCAATTCGTCCTATTCAGCATCAATGGATGCCAGGCAA
>NZ_RCFQ01000019.1 GCF_003665155.1 Mariprofundus sp. EBB-1
AACTATTATTATTTTTAATATTAACATGCGCCGCCAGGTCGGCTGTTATTTTAGATAGATGCACAGCAATAGTTGCAAGCGTGATAACGACCGCTATCTATCAGTGAGCGATAATGGCTGAGCTTATGGAACGAGCGCAGCCTCAATATCGGCAAGGAAAGGAAACCAGTCGATTAACCATGCTGCCACGCGACTGAAGCTGCCCAGGAAGATTAACGAACCTACAAAAATTAACAGTACGCCCGACAATTTTTCAATAATCATCAGGTGACGTTTGAAGCCCTGAGACCAGCGTAAAAATGCATCCGTTGCTAATGCGGCCAACAAAAAGGGGATGGCCAAACCCAATGAGTATGTCGCTAACAGCGCGATACCGCGCATCAGCTCAGCCTGAGCTCCTGCCACGGCTAGAATGGCTCCCAGAATAGGGCCGACACAAGGAGTCCAGCCAAATGCAAAAGCTGCGCCCAACACCAGTGCTCCCATACCATGCTTGGCATTGATGCCACCTGTATCAAAATGTGCATCCATCATCAGGAATGGGATTCGGATAATGCCGGTATAGTGAAAACCGAATACTACAATCACGGCACCGGCCACTTTCCCCAGCACGGCAAGATGCGACAACATCCATTGTCCTAGCAGCGATGCTGATGCTCCGAGTATAATAAAGACCAGACTAAATCCTGCTACAAACCAGATAGACTGCACTACTGCACGGCGTCGAACCGATGACGTTTGCCCATCCTGCTGACGCAGGTCGTTCACTGATACACCGGATATATAAGAGAGATAAGCCGGCACTAAAGGCAATACGCAGGGCGATAAAAATGATAACAGCCCTGCCAATAGGGCTCCTGCAAATGTTACTTCAATCATGAACACTCCATCATTTTATTTAAGTTAAGAATATATAAGCGAACCTTAGTCGGTTCATACAAGCAGAGCTTACCCTACCTCTGAATCAACCCACTCCGTATATTGCGCACTGCAATCACGCAGATCCCAGGTTATTTCCGGCAATTCATAAGGGTGCACTTGATGTAGCCATTCAAGCACTCTGTCTTTATGATTGATATTTGTTTTAATGCTCAGATAATATTCTTCTGCCTGCTCTACCTTACCTTTCCATCTGTAAGTGGAAATCCCAGGTCCTGTCATTTGTACGCAAGCGCACAGCTTCAGATCAATTAGCGTTGTAGCAATCAAACTGGCTTCAGAGCGTGAGCAGACACTGGTGTGAATAATACATATTTTTTGCATGGGCTATCTTAACGCTTGCTCAATATAATCTAAAGTAGATTGTTTACACCGCTCTATGACTATAATTAAGAACAGACATGCAATGCTGCGACTATTCTGGTGTCGGAACCTTGTTTGAGCTCGGCATGCCTGCTAGAAATGAGTGTGGAGGATCAACCCATGTCAGACAACATTGATAGTATTCTCGAAGAACATCGCTGCTTTTCACCACCGCAAGGGGACAAGGGCAATATCGCTTCTTTGCAAGCGTATCGTGCGCTGTGCGATGACTTCGCCAATGATTCTGATGCTATGTGGGAGCGTCTTGCTTCAGAACACCTGGATTGGAAGACACCATTCTCTAATGTCCTGAATCAAGACAACGCGCCATTCTTTCGCTGGTTTGAAGGCGGTACATTAAACCTGTCTGAAAACTGTCTTGATCGCCATGTTGCCGCAGGTCTTGGTGATCGCAACGCCATTATTTGGGAGAGTGAAGCTGGTGAGGTGCGTAAGATCTCATACCGTGCCCTATTGGCTGATGTTTGCCGCGCCGCCAATGCCATGACCACTCTCGGCATTGGTACAGGCGACCGCGTAGTAATTTATATGCCAATGATTCCGGAAGCCGCTATTGCCATGCTGGCCTGTACCCGCATCGGCGCTATTCATTCGGTAGTATTCGGTGCATTTTCTCCACACGCATTGAAAGATCGCATTGAAGATACCCAAGCTCGGTTGGTGATTACAGCCGATGGTGGTGGCCGCCGCGGGGGTGTGCATGCGCTTAAACCGAATGTAGATGAAGCCATCCATGAGGGTTGTCAAAGTGTTGAACACGTATGTGTGGTGCGCCATGCTGACAATGATATTGATATGTCTGGCAAGCGTGACATCTACTGGCACGAAATCCTGCAAGTTGAACCCGATCATTGCGAACCTTTAGCTGTAGATTCCGAACATCCACTATTTATTCTCTATACATCAGGCTCTACCGGCAAACCGAAAGGCATTCTACATAGTACGGCGGGTTATCTCTTGTGGGCGCGCCTCACCATGTTATGGACCTTTGATTTTCAACCAGAAAGTGATGTGTTCTGGTGTACCGCAGATGTCGGTTGGATCACAGGTCACACCTACTCGATTTACGGGCCGCTGGCCTGCGGTGGTACAACGGTAATGTATGAAGGGGTGCCAACATTCCCTGATCCGGGTCGCTTGTGGAAAATTTGTGAGGATCATGATGTCACTGTTTTTTACACTGCTCCGACTGCTATTCGCGCTCTGATTAAAGCCGGTGACGAATGGCCGAATCAATATGACCTTTCCGCTTTACGCATACTTGGAACTGTAGGTGAACCGATAAATCCGGAAGCATGGATGTGGTATCACAATGTCATTGGCAAAGCTAAGTGCCCGATTGTTGATACATGGTGGCAAACAGAAACGGGGGGCCACATGATTGCGCCTTTGCCATTTGCCACTCCGACCAAGCCCGGATCTGCTACACTGCCTCTGCCCGGCATTGATGTCGCTGTGGTCGATGAAAGCGGTGAGAATGTCAGTGGTGATGGTGGTTTGCTGGTTATACGAAAACCGTGGCCATCGATGTTGCGTGGTGTTTGGGGCGATGATCAGCGTTATATTGACACGTATTGGCATAAATTTGAGGGTAAATATTATTTCGCCGGCGATGGTGCCAGGTGTGATAAAGATGGCTATATGTGGATCATGGGGCGGGTTGATGATGTATTGAACGTTTCCGGTCACAGGCTTGGTACGATGGAGATTGAATCCGCACTGGTATCACACTCGGCTGTTGCTGAAGCTGCCGTTGTTGGTCGCCCACACGATATCAAAGGTGAAGCCGTGTGTGCATTTGTCACGCCGAAAGGCAATGTGGAGGATGCCGACGCGGCAGCCTTGGCTGCTGAACTGCGCATCCATGTTAGCAAAGAGATTGGCGCTATAGCGAAGCCGGATGATATTCGTTTCTCCAATAGTCTGCCTAAAACACGTTCTGGAAAAATCATGCGACGCCTGCTGCGGGATATTGCCGCAGGTCGAGAGATTACCTCGGATATATCAACGCTTGAAGATCAAAGTGTAGTTCAACAATTACAAAGGCCAAGATAACCGATGGCAGCCTTATTCCTTTTGGTGTTCAGCTGAAATCGCGTCATATTTTTCATCATCCGGTCGGCACCTTTCCAGCTGGTGCGCGTTGGTACTTGGCTGGTATTGCAGTGTTCACATTGTTGTGTCTGGCTATGCATTTATCGATTCAAACAGATGCTCAGCAACGCGCCGAATTGCTGGTGCAGGCCTGGGCTAAGACAGCAGATGTTCAAGTACACGATATCCGTTATCACCTGCTTCGTAATGCGTTAATTCTTAAAGATATTCATACTGAGCGAGGTGGCGATTCCATTACCATCAAGCATATTTTATTACGCACGAGCCCTGAATCATTGAACAGTACCAAGCCACAGATAGGGCAGGTGGAAATATCAGGTATTGAAGCGGAACTTCATCAGAATCAAGTGACCCATGCATGGCAATTAAATCAGTCACTGATGCAGATATGGCAAGCTGCTTCTTCACTGCAAGTCCGAAACGGCCATCTTGCACTGCATCTTCAGCAGCATGATAGCACCCCTTTGGTACTGGAAAATATCTTCATCTTGCAGCACTTGCAGTCGCAAACACGAATGATCATTGCATCAGCCAGTCTGCAGCATGGTTTATTACAGTGGCAGTTGCATACCGATCGCGTCAGCAATGAATCGGATGGGCTATTCAGCTGGAAGCGTGTAAATACGCAACAATTGACGGATGCATTGGCGTTACAGCCGATGGGTGGGCAGCTTGATGGCGAACTTACTTGGCACCAGTCAGGGGCCGGGCCGCAATATCCTCTTAATATTCAGGGTGAAACTCATCTGAGTTTCGCCAATATGGTTTCAAACAACTCCGCAGAGCCCGGCAACAAGCAGCCCTTACATCACTTACGCTTTTCAGCAGCACAACAGGCAGATGCATGGAGCATCGATATCGATGCAAGCGCATGGCCTCTTGCCGCATGGTCATCGCTCATGCCGGGTCTTGGAGAGCGCCAGTTTATTGCTGGCCACATTGATGGTTCTACGCATTGGCAGGGAGCGCCCGGGGGATGGGTCATCAACGGTTCCAAAGGAGCTATACGCGATATTGTGTTTGCTCAACCAGTGCAGGGGGATGACAAATATAATCATTCTACTGCATGGTCCTGGAATGGCATCGATTACGACAGTTTTCATGTTGATACAAAGCAACAATATTTACACGTATCCCGCATGGCGTTGAACGATGGGAAGATGACGCTCAACACAGAAAGGGATCCAACAGCCGCAGCTCAGCGGACTCCTCAAACAGCTACGTTGTCTGATGGTTGGAATATCAGCATTGATGACATCCAGGTACACAATATGACCATGGATATTAAGCTGCCTGATGGTGATATAACACTGCAATCCCTCACCGGGCAAGGCGCATGGCCAAAACAACATGAGCTGAGCTTTGATCTTGCTACTGACAAGCAAGACAGTTCACCTGATCCAAAGTGGCGACTGCGTGGCAATGTGAGAAAGAATGAAGCGATGCACGCTACTGATGCTGAATTGACGGTGCATGCCAGAGATATTCCTATCACCAGCATGCGTCCTTTATTGCCTCTACGCATTGATGATAATAGTCCAGTCACTTTAGCGGGTAAGATGGATATGCGAAGCAATGTATCCGTGCAGCAAGGCATATGGCGCATGCAAGGAAAAGCCAGTGCCACAGATGTGCAGGTGTCGCATGCCGGTGATGTCTGGATGGCCGATCATATTAGCACCACATTCGGTCCCGTCGGTATGAACCTTGATATGCAGCACATTGATAAAATCAATGTTGAACAGTGGTTATATCTCGCAGCACTGGAACCATTACAACCGGTTCCTCAGGAGCAGGTCATCGCACCAGTGCAGAGGGCTTGGTGGGCCGCTGCCTTACGCAATAAAGGTATCCGGATTGATCAACTTCGACTGCAAGATGGTACGCTTAGTGTGGGTCAAAAAGAGTCCCGCTGGGCTGAACATTTTGATATTCAGCTCGATAATATGGCTATAAACAGCCGTGCAAAGGTTAAAGCCAAGGCAGAAGTAGGAGGGGGGCTGTTTGAATTAAGCGGTCAGTGGAGCGCATTAACTCAAACACAGCAGTTTATGGGCTCAGCCTCACTGCACCATGCATCACCGTTCTTTTTGCATTCATGGATGTTGGCATCAGGCATGCCGCGGCTTCTTCGTGGTCATCTGGATTTACAGCTAGATATTATTGAGGCCAGTGAGCCTGACAGTTATCAAAGCAGGTGGATGGTTCAGTTGCAGCGAGCATTATCAGAGACAGGCAATGACCAGACCGATCCTATGCTCGTTCGCACCGGTTATAATACGCATGATCTGATTCAGCGTTTAGGAGGTGAGCGTGAAATGATAAAGCTGGAGAATAGCATCGCTGGTTCCTGGCAGCAGCAGCCACTTAACTTTACTATGATCGAGCAATCCTTTTTGAGCACATTATATGATGCCTCACAACAGCAGCATTCTTCACAGGAACCATTGCACCAGCATGTTGTTCCTCAGAAGCCGACAAAGCCCTCTCTTCCTGCTGCAATAGGTTTAAATACGCAAACGCGTTTACATAATAAGAATGGCGTGCTGTCTCTGAATGAGCGTAGCCGTTTAATTAAAGTTGTACGTTATCTGCGTACAAAACCGGAGATGAGTATTGATTTGATTCCACGTTGGTCTGGAGAGAGGCTCGATGATGAAATGCTTGCTCGAATACTGCATACGCAACATTTGATCAAACGCTATATGGTGCATCGCAAGATTGATGAAAATCGCATTTTTCCGCTCTGGCCTGCCAAAGCAGATCATGATCAGGAAATCAGTTCAATCCAGATTAAACTCAACGCACAGCATTGATCAGATAGTTTCACCACTCTGGCGGCAACCTTATCCTGAATAAACATCATTTTTATTCGTCACTGTTAACCAGCTGAATGCATTGTAGTTACCGGCATTGGTTTTTACCTTGGATCCATTTACGCTCACTATAAATTAGCGAAAAATAATCGCAGGATGCTATCAAGTGAACGAAATCTCACTGTTATCTTAGTATCCAGAACACCTTTCGTACAAGCTGCTTGGCTAGGCCTTTTGTTGTGCTACACACTCAGGTTAATCCAAGTCCCCTCCCTCTCCATCCCCCCGATCAGGGGGTTGTGGCAAGAATGTCCGGTTATACATTCGCCCCTGATACTTTTTACAGATAAGCGTCTGTTCCTGTGAAATCGTATCCGGGGGATATTTATGATATATATCAAACTCAAACAGATGATTGTGCTGATGCTTGTTGCAGGCTTGATGGCCTGTGGTGGAGGAGGCGGAGGTGGCGCCACAGCAGGCGGCGGACTCTCGGGTACAGCCGCAACCGGTAAACCTATTGCCGGTCTCGTCTTCGTAAAAGATGCCAATGGCGTCGTGCAGCAGATTGGAACGCAGGTCAACGGTAGTTTCACCCTGAACGCAACCGGCCTTACTCCACCCTTATTACTCAAGGTAGTGCCGACCAATGGCAGTGCACCGCTATATTCTTATGCATCCAGCGTCACGCAAACCATCAATATCACACCGCTGACCAGTCTGGCTCTGTTTCTGGGCAACAATAAAGCGGATCTCGGAGCGTTATATGCCACATGGAATGGCACAGGCATCACCGCTGCAGCTATCGCCAGCGCACAGAAAACAGTCAATGCCAACTTTGCCAATCAGTTACGCGCTGCCGGTGTGAACCCGGCCAGCTACGACTTCATGACAACCCCCTTCACAGCCAACAGCACCGGTGTAGATGGATTCCTCGACACACTACGTCTTACGATCAATCAGCAGGCAGGCACTTTCACAACCAGCATCAATGCCGCACCATTGAGTTTTAATAAGCGTATCAATACGGCAGGCATCAATATCGGTGCCCCTGTTGTAGCTGAAACCATACCACCTGTTGTCACGGTTCCTGCGAATATCACGGTCGCAGCCGCGAAGGGAGCAACCACCGTAGCGGCCACACAAGCAACAATTGCGGCATTTCTGACTGCAGCCACGGCAACCGATAATACCGCAGTCGTTGGTCCGATTACGCATAATGCACCGGCGACCTTTCCTGCAGGTACTACAACAGTCACATTTTCAGCCGCGGATGCTGCAGGCAATACAGGTACAGCAACGGCCACCGTTACTGTGACCGTCAATGTAGTCCCGACTAATCCGACCATCACTTCACTGACGCCCGCCAGCGGTGCAGTAGGCAGCACGGTAACCATTAATGGAACAAACTTTATTTCAGCCACCTTTCCTGCAACCGCCGTTACTTTTGGCGGCAATATCCAGGCTACTGGTGCCAATATTGTCAGCCATACTGCCACCCAATTTGTCGTCAATGTTCCGGCAGGCGCACAATCCGGCCCCATCACTATTCAACATATTCCCAATGGACCATCAGTAAGCACGGCCAACTTTACGATTACGACGGCAGGTGGTGGCGCTCCGGCTGATGTCACTCCTCCAGTCGTAACCCCACCAGCAAATATCACGGTTACGGCAGCGCAGGGAGCAACCAGCGTACCTGCTACTCAGGCTGCCATTGCCACCTTCCTTGGTGCTGCAACAGCTACAGATAACGTGGCCGTAGTCGGGACCATCACCAATAATGCACCTGCCAACTTTCCTGTCGGTGTAACCACTGTAACTTTTTCCGTCTCGGATGCGGCACGCAATACCGGTACGGCTACTGCAACCATCACAGTTAATGCGGCTCCGCTTGTGGATGCCACGCCGCCAACAGTGACCCCACCAGCAAACATCACCGTCACGGCAGCGAAGGGTGCCACCAGCGTTCCCGCTACCCAGACTGCAATTGCCACCTTCCTAGGTGCTGCAACAGCTACAGACAATGTGGCCGTAGTCGGAGCCATCACCAATAATGCACCGGCCAACTTCCTGATCGGTGCAACCACTGTCACCTTCTCAGCCTCGGATGCGGCGGGCAACACCGGCACTGCGACTGCAACAGTGACCGTCAATGCAGCGCCAGCTCCGGGTGGAGCCAGTCCGTTAAGTGCTTTTTGCCCGGCCACGCCGAATAATGTGCCACCCACATTAAATGGTTGGAAATGGGCTAATCCATCTCCACAAGGTGCCAGCTTGTTAGCCGTTGCTGAAGGCAATGGTGTATTTGTTGCTGCTGGCGCAAGCGGACAGATGGTTCGAAGTACTGATCGTGTGAACTGGACTGTTGTGGATTCAGGAACTAGATCCAAAATCGACAATTTATCATGGGATGGTAATGTTTTTTATGCATTTGCGTCTAAATCATCTACAACCCCCGAGACTATTCTCAGTTGTGATGGTATCACATGGGCGAAGGTGCCATTTAATATTACATTTGACCCAGCTATACCAGTGCGTAGCCGAGCTTACAGTAACGTCGGAATTCATAGCCCTGTTTTTATCAATGGGAATTATTTTGCGACTGATGGAAGCTTAATATATAAAAGTACGGATGGCCTTAATTGGGCTGCAAGCCTCTTAAACTCACCGGTCAACCCGGGTTTGATCCTTCAGCTTGTTAGCAATGGCACAAACACCATTGTCGCTCTGGGCCGTGATGGTCTTTATACTTCAACGGATTCGGGGATAACATGGCAAAAGCCGGCAACGACCCCTGTTTTCAATTATACAGGGTATGGATTTGCTAAAAAATTGGTTTGGACAGGTAGTCAGTTTGCAATATATGTGAGTAAAACGGAGCTATCCACCAGTACTGACGGACTGACGTGGACACCGGTTGTCACCAATTCCGCAATTCCCGCCTTTAATGTCGTCTATCATCCGGAGATGATCTATTTCAATGGCACCGCTATCATGTATGGCGGTAATGACTTCACTCAGGTTACTTCCTATAACAACAATGCTGGCTTTTACTTGCTGGATGCAACCAATAATTGGATAGAAGGCGATTGGCACAGCACGAATCAGAGAGCCTTAACAAAGGTCAATGATGCTATAGTAACCTCCGCCAATACCCTGTTGGTAGTCGGTGATGGCGGCATGATTGCAGAACAAACCGGAGCCAGTGTACCATCACAGAATGCTGTAAATCGTAACTCATGGACCCGTCGCTCTGGTGATGCCACGCCCGGACTATTGACCAGTATCGCTACCAACGGTACGTCCTATGTCGCAGTTGGCACAGAAACAGATATTCTTTACTCCATTGATGGCATCACATGGACCAGACCAGTATTACCAACCTTTAAATTTGCAATTTGGAGCCCCGCTACACCAGTTACCGGGGAAATAGGTCAGGTGCAATGGACAGGCACACAATACGTTGCCTTAGGCGACACGGGTATGATCCTGACCAGTGTGGATGGACAAACATGGGTCATCGAGAAAAAACCCGGCACAAGCAATGCTTTACCGACCCCTGACGTCAGTACATTTTTTAACGGGACTTTATTCTGGAACAATTCATTTCGCTTAAGAACGCGTACCGCAGTCAACACATATGGAACAGTAGACCCGAGTGCTGGGGCTCCTTTAATTGGTGGTGCTGGAGTCATTGTGACATCTGGCTTTGCTGACAATGGAACACGCCTCGTATCGGTAGGTAACTATGGTATCACCACAACACTGGATGGCGTGACATGGGTTTCATCCTCATTGGCTAATATCCTCAATAGTGCCAATTTTGAATTTACCGGTGTCGCTTTTAATGGAGTCAAATTTCTGGCTATCGCGAATTACAGCGTGACTGATCCGATTACCAACATCACCACAGTCACTGAAAATGTATTACAGAGTCTGGATGGGTTGGCCTGGACTCAAATTACAACCTTCCCGAATGGAAAACCATTAACGCTGGGCAGCACGTTGCGAGGTCATGCCCGTAATATT
Organism: Mariprofundus sp. EBB-1; assembly: GCF_003665155.1. Classification (GTDB taxonomy): domain Bacteria; phylum Pseudomonadota; class Zetaproteobacteria; order Mariprofundales; family Mariprofundaceae; genus Mariprofundus. The sequence goes on from NZ_RCFQ01000019.1 coordinate 10,287, forward strand.
CTGAAAGGGAGCAATGGCAAATTCATGGCTTTCGGCAGCACTATTGCCAATAGCAGCCCACGAGAAAGTCTGGATGGTATTACATGGACTGATTCAATTCTCCCTCAGGGATCTGCTAACAACTCCATTGATGCGCGTGTTTACGATCCTACTGGCAGCTATTGGAGGAGAAGCTGGGGGGACTTCATTAAAACCCCTACGCATGAGATTTTAACCGGCTTTAGAAATGGCATTCTGGTGAAGTAACTAGTAATACAACCCGGAAGTTCGTGAAAAAACAGTATGCTATAATTCATTGGTTTTAAGGCATTTCAAGCATTATTAAACTTTCACGAACTTACGGGTTAGCGTATTAGCAGAGGAATGCCTGATAATAGATTCCAGAGGTGGCCTCTGCGCCGCCTTGGGGCCTTTCCTGAGCAAAACAGTTGGTTTTAGTCTACAATCAAATATGGCTATCAATATGTATGGCTAAAACCGTGGGAGGATACTCACCTGAAGGCAATGGTATGATAAAATTGTGATCCAGACGCGCCCTATGCGTATGTCTCCGCTCTCTATATTGCTCACCTGTTCGACGCTTGGGTTGGCTGGCATGCTGGCGGCAATCTGGCTCGCCATGCAAATCCCGCTTCTGCAGGCTGAATTTCAGATAGACCCATCAGGCAACCGTTTAATGATTCACACATCTGAGTTAGATCATGAACCACTCCGGTCACTCGGAACCGGTACACAACATATACCTGCTGTCCCGGCACTGCTGATCGAAGATATGGATGCCTTGCCTGACTATGCAGCCAGACGGGATTTTCTGGACGGCCAACAGTTTCTGATCAACAGCATGCAACAAGGCTCCTTGCAGCTCACGCTGGATGACGGGCAAACCCTTTCACTACCGGTATTACAACGCGCCTTCACAGATTTACCGTTCATGTTCTGGTTCCAGATGATCAGCGGCTACCTCGGGCTCATCATCGGGTCTGCGGTATGGGCATTCAGCCGCCAGAAGCAGGCTGCACTACCGTTGGCCATCATGGGACTGGGTCTGGCGATGGCGGCCTGGTCGGCCGGCATTTACAGCACACGCGGCCTGGCGATGGATGCGAATTGGTTCCGTCTGCTCGGATCGATCAATCATCTGGGAGCTATCCTGTATGCCTGTATGATGAGCGCCCTGTTATGGCGTTATCCGTTGCCTATGCGCGGTGATAAATGGATTGGTATGACTGCTCTGTTTACCGCTTCCATGATCTGGGGGGCAGACACGCTGGCGCTCGGATCAACACCGAACATCACGTTTTTTATACCCTTTTTCATCGTGTTTTTGTCATCCATCCTACTGGCGGTTCGGCAATGGCGGGCATCGGCATGTGATCCAGTTGCTCGCGCAGCACTCGGCTGGCTATTGTTATCCGTATTTTTCGGCACCGTATTGTTCTCCGGCCTGTCCATGCTGCCCATGATGCTGACAGGGCATGCGCTATTGGGATCGCAGGGCTTATTGATGGGAGCGCTGGCACTGGTGCACCTCGGATTGGCGCTGGGCATTATCCGCTATCGCCTGTTCGATATCGGTCAATGGTGGTTTGCCGTCTGGAGCTGGCTAGTCGGTGGAATGCTGGTCATTGCATTGGATTTTCTACTCCTGTCACTATGGGTCTGGCCACAGACGCTGGCTTTGCCTGTCACCATGCTGATTGCAGGACTGATCTATTTTCCGCTCAGGCAGTGGTTGTGGCAACGGCTTATGCGTCATCCGGAGCCAGAACATGAATTATTCTATACACAGCTAGCTGCCATGTGTTCACAACCGGATAAAAATCTACAGATAGAAACAGACTGGAGTAGCTTGCTGGCAAGCATGTTTTCACCCATGGAAATCATCCCTCAAGCACACGCCTACGCATTACCGCAATTACTGAACAATGGCAGTCATTTACAAGTGCCTGCGCTTATTGACGAGAGTTCCTTGTTACTGGGTTACCCGGCTAAAGGTAAGCGCCTGTTCACCCAAGTAGATGTACGGATGGCCGAGCATTACATCACCATGGGACGCAATATGTTAAGCCAGATTCGTGAAAAACAGGCGGCCACCAGGTTGGAACGACAACGCATCATGAACGATCTGCACGACGAACTGGGTGGAAAGTTACTGGAGCTGAGCTATCAATCATCCGAATCACCGGTGCAATCACTGGCTCGTTCGGCCATTCAGGATATGCGCGATCTGGTTCATTCCAGCCATGAAGAAAACCTGGTGCTGGACCATGTGCTATCGGACTTGCGTGGTATGATTGCCAGCCAGACCGAGCTGGCTGATATTATGCTGAAATGGGGTAGTGCTATCGCGGATGATACAAACATCGCAGGCTGGCAGGCATTGCATCTGCGTCGCATCATAAAGGAAGCGGTGACCAATGTTATTCGACATGCTCAGGCCACAGAAATAGTCATCAGCATTGCACTCGAAGATGGTCTGTTGTTACTATCTATAGCCGATAATGGTGGTGGTTTGTACCAGACACAAAGCAAGGGGAGTGGCTTGATGAGCATGCGACAGCGAGCAGAAAAACTGGCCGGAGAAATTCGCTGGGAAAATCAACCGGAAGGTGGCTGTAAAGTGAGCCTGCAATGCCCCCTATCATGATTCAAACGGTACTCATACTTGATGACCAGCCTCATGCCAGAGCTTGGCTACGCACAGCTGTGGAAGCCAGCTTCCCACATGCACAAATGCATGAAACAGCGTCTCTGGCAGCGGCGCGTGAGGCTCTATTATCGACACCCTTCAACCTGTTTCTATGTGATCTGGGCTTGCCTGATGGTAATGGCCTTGATCTGCTTATGGATCCTTCCCTCAGGCACAAAGATATGATTACCGTTGTCTCCACCATTCATGATGAAGATGAATATCTCTTCCCGGCCCTCCGCTTTGGAATTCAAGGCTACATTCTCAAAGATCATCCGACTGAAGAGATCGCTGCCATGCTGGAACGAGCTGTATCCGGTGACCCTCCGGTATCCCCTGCCATCGCCCGAAAACTGTTACAATTCTTCCATCACCAGGGACAAAACAAACCTGAGATTCCTTTAAGCAAGCGTGAAGAAGATGTCCTGCGTATTGTATCCAAAGGTTACACTACAGCTGAAGCTGCTGGGCTGCTGGATATCAGCCAACATACGGCCCGCGAATATTTGAAATCCTGTTACCGCAAGCTGGAAGTCTCCTCTCGCTCGGAAGCTACTCTAGCAGCTATAAGACTGGGCCTGACCAAGGCGTAAGCATTACGGATGAATCGCTGTAATGCCAACGCTCCAGGAGTTTATCGGATGTCGAATGTTTGTTTGATCAAAGAAGTCTTCATGTAATACCTGCTGCAATTTTTGCCTGGATGAATTGTGAATGATGCAGACCTAGCAGGTCAGCTACACGGCGAATCAGCTGCTCTTCATAGGGGTCAATATGACCATCGGCCAACGCTACAGCCCACAATTCTGCCAGAATATCAATGCGTTCAGCGGTGTTAAAACCCTTTACCACGACGGATGTAAACTGGTGCATATCCAGAGCATCTTCGACCTGTTGTGATGCCTGTTCAATCAAGACATGAATCTCTGCATGGCTCAAGGCAAAACGCTTCTCCAGATGTTTGATGATTTCACTGCGCTCAGCATCCTGCAGTTTTTCATCCATACGCATGATTTCCACCATCAGGGCTGCGACCGCCAGCGTTACATCGTGTTTCCGCTCTTCTTGTGGGCTCTCTGCTGCTTTTTTCCACATCTGTTTCAGTTTTTGAATCATGCATTCTCCCAGTACGCTTTCGGCGACTCTAACCATCTCTTGTATGCATGCGAAACGGATGTTGTAAGAGATTAGGGTTCCATGAATCTCGGGAGTCCTAATCGACATACCACAATCGATAATCCGGATGCGTTTTTAAAGTGAGCGCATTGCCTCTTTATTCATATACGCGCGCTTTGTCATGTTGGTTTTGTAATGTTTTGATCAATGCAGCGACTTAGCCAGATATATCAGGAGAGCCGCTCATATGAAACATAAGAATATCCTATCCATTATTGCCTGCGCTATAACCGCTGTTATTTCGATCACTCCGGTCTATGCGCATGAAACACTGCATGCCATGGGTTCAACGACGGTCATGCCAGTCGTATCAGAGGCAGCAACAGCCTTTCACAAGGCCTATCCAGATATTTCGATCACGGTTTCAGGCGGTGGCTCCGGCGTTGGAATCGCTGCCATGATTCAACATACCGCACAGATCGGCATGGCTTCTCGCAACACTAGCCCTGAAGAGCAGGCTAAACTGAATGAGTGGGTGGATAATATCGTCATTGCCCGTGATGCGGTTGCTGTTGTGGTATCTAAAGAAGTCTATCTTGGTGGTGTGACACATCTGTCCCTGGCTCAGATTGCACGCATTTATCGTGGTCAGATCACAAACTGGAAACAGTTGGGCGGGCCGGATGCACAGATTCTCGCTATCGATAAAGAAGCCAGTCGTGGCACCAGGCATGTCTTTGCCGAGGCTGTGCTCGGCAATGCCCATGCTCGCGCGCCGGGCGCATCGTTAATTTCGGGCTCGAATAATGAAGAACAGGCGATTGTCGCACGCAGTCACCAGGCGATCGGCATGCTATCCAATGCATGGCTAAATGATCGGGTACGTGGGATTGCGATTGATATGGATGGTGTGGCGATCAGTCCAACGCTTGAGCAGATTCGTAACGGCCACTATCCGATTAGCCGTGGCTTGCATATTCTCATTGCCAAAGATGCATCTCCGGCCGCCCGCGCATTTGTGCAGTTCTTACTCTCTGAAAAAGGGCAGGGCATTGTTAAAAAGGTCGGTTATCTGCCTGTGCATTAATGGCATCATAGTATGATTCTACTTAAACCGGGGCTGTACCTGATAACAAGCTTCATAGCCTTGCTTGTACTGGCTGTGCCGTTCTTTCTGGTGCAGGCATCAGCGCCGTTCTGGGCATCTGCCGGCATCATGGTGTTAACGGGCACGGAATGGTTTCCCTATGAAATGCTATTTGGCATGTTACCTGCCATCATCGGTTCAACATGGGCAATCTTGATTGCGCTGTTTATCGCTATTCCATGCGGTGTTGCCACCGCCATTGTCACTACAGAATTGGTCTCTTCTTCACTGGCATCGGCTACGCGTATGGGTATGGAAGTGTTGGCTGCTATCCCTTCGATTGTTTACGGTTTGATTGGGCTGTGGTTACTGCTTCCTCTACTTCAGGCGTCATTTGATCTGTTGAGTGGGCATAGCCTGCTGGCTGCTGGCTTGATTCTGGCGTTAATGATTTTACCTCTGATTACCTTGATGAGCATGGATGCTTTAAAGCTGGTGTCGAGCACTCAGCGCGAAGCAGGGATGAGTCTCGGACTGAGTTGGGAAGCACTGCTATTTCGCGTCCTGTTGCCACAAGCCTGGCCAGCCATTCGGGGCGGCATTCTGTTGGCAATGGGGAGGGCACTTGGAGAAACGATGGCTGTAATGCTGGTGGTTGGTTCACTTGATCGCATGCCGGAACCGATCATGAATGTCCTGCAACCTGCCCAGACCTTAACCTCGCGCATTGGCCGTGAAATCGGAGAGGCTGCATTTGGCTCTATCCATTTCTCCGCACTGATGGCTTGTGGTCTGTTACTGGCACTGATCGGGCTGAGCATTTCCTTGTTTGCCCATACCAGAGTCGTTAAAGCATGATGTTTTGGAAAGCCTTGAGACAATACAGGGTAAAAGGATTGCTTATCCTGATTTCTTTGCCTGCACTGGTTCTACCTACTATTAGCCTTGTTTATATTTTATGGCAAGGGCTACCGGCTCTCAATTGGCAAACACTCAGTGGTGAAGGTGTGACTGGATTCGGGCTTGAGCATGGTATGTTTGGTCAAATATGGGGATCATTGCTATTGATGCTCGGAGCCAACGTGCTTGCGGCTCCCGCAGCACTGGGCCTGGCCCTGTTTTTTAATCTCTATGCCAATGACAACACACAACGAACGATCTTCACCCTATTGCATCTGCTTCAGTCTATCCCTCCTATTGTCTATGGTCTGTTTGGTTTGTTTGTCTTCGTTCATCTGCTGCATTTGGGGATTTCGCTTTTGGCAGGGATGATTATCTTAGCAATGATTATTTTGCCGTTGTTGGTGCTCAATGCCTTGCATGCTCTCAAAGCAATTTCAGTTGAGCAGACGGAATCAGCCCGCTCGCTTGGTTTGAATGATATGCAATTGATCTGCCGGGTATGGGCTCCGCTGGCATGGCCTACCATGCTCACAGGCCAACTGCTCGGCATGGCTCGCGCACTATCCGAAACCGCACCAATCTTATTCACAGCCACAGTTTTTTCGGGCGTGTTGTGGCCGAGCTCCATATTTGAACCTGTCACTACTCTGCAAACACACATCTTCTACCTGGCCCAGGAAGGCGGCAATGCACACGTCGTCAGCATTGCCTGGGGGGCAGCTACGCTGCTTATTGCGCTGGTCTTGTTGTTCAGCCTGACAGCACTTTTTTTACGACGAATCGATCAACACCACAGGATATCATAGCCATGCCTCAACAATTAAACAGAATAGAAACGGTAGTGAAACCAGTGAATACGATGGAGGTAGAGGCAAGCAGACTCTGCATTGATCACCTCTCCTTGCAGCTTGAAGGCAGGGCAATTCTCTCCAAGCTCAGTACAACACTGCCCGCCACCGGCATTATTGCACTTATCGGGCCTTCCGGAGCAGGGAAAAGTACCCTTTTGCGCTGCTTGAACCGCCTGTATGAACAGTGGCAGGGCGATATTACCTGGGCCGGCCAATCCATTCGCAACCGGGATACCGACCTGCTCAGACGTCAAATCGGCCTTATTGGCCAAAAACCAGCTGTTTTTCCCTGCTCAATACGGGACAATGTCATCTTCGGTTTATCGCGCCAGCAGCGCCGCGCTATTGCCGATGAAGAGATTTACAAAGCACTTCAACAGGCGGCACTCTGGCAAGAGGTTGAGCATCGATTGGGAGAGCCTGCTGAGCATCTGTCTGTTGGCCAACAGCAGCGCCTATGCCTGGCCAGAGCATTGATCCTCAAGCCCGACATGTTGATGCTTGATGAACCGACATCCGCCCTTGATCCCCGTTCGCGAGATATTATTGAACGATCAATGATGGAACTGGGCAGATCCATGCCGTTGCTATGGGTCAGCCATGACCTTGATCAGGCTCGGCGTATCAGCAATCACATCCTGTTTATGTGTGATGGAAAACTTATCGAACAGTCGGATACCGAAAGCTTCTTCAATCAACCGAAACGCATTGAATCACGTGAATTTATGCGTTGGAGCGTGTGCGACTGTTAATCCACATATGGGCCGCGCTGATAGATTGTTTCATGATGAGGCTGGCCGAAACACCACATCAAGCGGGCACTCCTGGAAGATTGCAATTCCACCTGTGCAACATCTTCGATAAAGGCAGCATCACCACTGGCAACACGTTTCCCATTGATCTCTGCACTGCCATGCACAACATAGATAAAACCACGGTGTCCGGCGACCAGCTTGCGCGTATATGAAGATTCTGCATCCATGATTATATCAAAATACTCAACGTCCAAGTGCAAACGAATGGCTCTCTCTGCATCAACAATGGCCCTGATCGTAACACCATTTTTCCGACTTTCGGGTATCATCTCTGATTGCAGTTGCTGATAATCAGGTTCAATCGATTTCAACCGTTTGGGGAGATTAATCCATAGCTGAATGCCATGTGCACGCTCATCTGGAAATTCTGAATGCACAATGCCGCGACCGGCTGTAAAGCGTTGCGCTCCACCGGCAGCAACAGTGCCCCGATTACCAAGCGTATCGGTATGTTTCATGCCACCATCGAATAGATAGGTGATGGCCTCGAACCCCCGGTGCGGGTGATTAGGAAAACCACCCCCTGAAATATCAAAATGATCCCATAACACAAATGGATCAAAGTTACGCAACCCTGCCACAGGCATTAGTCGCTTGACGCTCACGCCATCGCCTTCGGGTACTGTAATTGCAGATTGAATCGTTATGCTCATGCTAAACCTCTTTTTCAAGACTGAGTTGATATGCGTTATACGGGGCTCTGAAAGATTCGGTGCGCCTTCAGCAATCTTAAAGTGAATCTCGCTGGTGCAGAGCATCAAAATCCAGTACGGGCCCTTTTGGTACAATACGGGTCGGGTTAATGGACTCATGACTATAGTAATAGTGATGCTTAATATGTTCGAAATTAACTGTCCCGGCGATGCCCGGCTGCTGATACAGGTCGCGCAAATAGCCCCATAAATTTGGCATGTCGCAGATGCGATTGCGGTTACACTTGAAGTGGCCGACATAGACGGCATCAAAACGAACCAAGGTCGTGAACAAACGCCAATCGGCTTCAGTGATCTGATTACCAACTAAATAGCGCTGTCCGGACAATCTCTTCTCCAGTTTATCGAGTGCGGCGAACAGCTTGTCAAACGCCTCGTCATAAGGTTCTTGCGCGGTGGCAAATCCACATTTATAGACACCGTTGTTGATATCACTGTAAACAAAATCGTTAACCTTGTTGATCTCATCATGCAATCCATCCGGATAATAATCATGCATGTTGCCGGTAAGCATGTTGAAGGCAGAATTAAACATGCGGATAATTTCGGCCGACTCATTGGAGACGATGGTTTGTTGGTGCTTGTCCCACAAAATCGGCACAGTCACCCGCCCTGTGTAGTTCGCATCGGCCTTACTATACAACTGGTGCGCATGCTCAAATCCATACAATGGCTCGGCTGGATCGAACTGCCAGCCTTGATCCAGCATGTGCGGGTGAACAATGCTCACAGGAATCAGATCTTCCAGACCTTTCAGTTTGCGGAAAATGAGCGTGCGGTGAGCCCACGGACAGGCCAGAGAAACATAGAGATGATAGCGATTTGGTTCAGCTTTAAAGCCAGCTTTGCCTGCAGGGCCTGCTGAACCATCAGCAGTCAGCCAATTACGGAATTGTGCGGCCTTGCGTTCAAATCGACCTCCTGTGCTTTTGGTGTCATACCATTGATCGGTCCAGGTACCATTGACAAGCAGGCCCATTATATTGTCTCCAGTATCGGATAATCGGTGTAACCATGTTCATCGCCGCCGTAAAATGTAGCCTGATCGGCGTCATTGAGTGCTGCATCCTGCATAAACCGTTCGGGTAGATCCGGATTGGCCAGATAGGGGATGCCGTAGGCCACAATGTCGGCATCGTCATCGGCAATGACTGTATTGCCGCGTTTCTTGTCGTAACCGCCGTTGGCAATATAGAGGCCATCAAAATGTTGTTTGATCTGTTGCATATCGACACTGCTATCTGTTGCACCTGTCATCGAAACCTCAACCACATGCAGAAAGGCCGGCTTGAGAGCAGAGAGTGCCGTGGCGACATGGTTGAACAGTGCTTGCGGATCGGAGTCCTGCATATCGTTGAAGGCATTGATAGGTGAAATGCGGACACCCACTTTGTCTGCGCCGATTTCATTGCATACGGCCGTAGTGACTTCCAGTAACAAACGGGCGCGATTTTCAATGGACCCACCGTAAGCATCGGTGCGGCTGTTGCTGCCATCACGCAGGAACTGATCCAGCAAGTAGCCATTGGCCGAATGGATTTCCACGCCATCAAAACCTGCCTGCACTGCACAGGCTGCGGCATGACGATACTGTTCGATAATACCGTCAATTTCCTCCAGTTCCAGCGCTCTGGGGGTGATGAAATCTTTCAACCCTTCATAGGTAAATGCCTGACCTTCCGGCTGGATAGCAGATGGCGCGACAGGCGCTTCGCCCTGGTGAAAATCAGGGTGCGATACACGCCCGCAATGCCATAATTGCACAAAGATATGGCCACCCTTTGCATGCACGGCATCGGTTACAGCCTTCCAGCCGGCAATCTGCTCCTCGTTATAGATGCCCGGCGTAGCCGGATAACCGACGCCCTGCTCAGAAATTTGAGCACCTTCGGTGATGATCAATCCGGCACTGGCTCGCTGTTGATAATATTCAGCCATCAGCGGAGTGGGCGTGCCACCCGGTGCGCGGTTGCGTGTCATTGGCGCCATCGCCATGCGATTGCCTAGGGTTAGCGACCCCATTTGAACGGTCGAAAATAAAGTTGTCATACATGCTCCTTAAAAATATTTACTACAGAGGACGCAAAGGTTCGCAAGGGAGAGGCTATAAAAGAGATAGACATAACATCCTCTTACTATTTCAGGATGATAGCCGTCTATATCTTATTCTACTGTTTTACCTTTGCGAACCTTGGCGTCCTTTGCGGTTCAAGCCTTTCTTAAAATAGAAAACAGGGCTTTGGGGGACTCTTCGCAGTCCGGTGAGCCAAAATAGCTGTCGCGTGACTCGATCAGTTCAAAACCATTGGCAAAAAAACGGTGTATATCCGCTTCGTTATATCGGCAGGGAGGCCCCATCTCGCTGGTTTCATCCTTGTGAAAACATTTGAGTAGCAATAGGCCGTCCGGTGCTAATAGTTGTGCCATACTGTTCAGATAAGCTTGTTGGTCATTCGGATTCGGGAAGCAGTGGAAGACACCGCGATCAATAATCAGATCAAAGGAGCCGTGGAGCTGGCTATCCAACACATTATCGACCGTACAATGGATATCGACTTGTTCCTGTTCGGCCAGCACCCGTGCAGATGCTACGGCCGAGCTCGAGACATCGCTGGCGGTGACGCTGAATCCCATCTTTGCCAGTGCAACCGCCTGTGTGCCCGGGCCGCAACCTAGATCGAGAGCGGTGCCTCTGTTCAGGCTGCGATCTGTCAGTGTTCGGGCAAAGTCAGCATCCAGTTCAGGATAAAACCATGGTAGTTGTTCGGCTGATGTTTCCTGATAACGGGCTTCCCAGCCGGCTGCTGCCGGTGGGCTATATGTCGTTCCCCAACGGCCGTTATGAACGATTTCTGACAGGGGCTTACGCGTTCTGGAGGCGGCTTCCATGGGCTGGAAATCTGCATCGATTGTTGCGAGATCTGCAACATAGCCCAAGGCTGTGACGCTCATGATCTGTAAATTTTCAGGAATCGCGAGTGCGCTACTCAGGGCAGCAGAATCAAAGCCACCCATCTGATGGCTGGCAAGCCCCAGTGACTCTGCCTGTAAGCAAAGGCATTGGGTGGCCTGACCTGCATCATATTCTGCCCATCGGTTGGTCTTACCATTATGGGGAAATATCGGATCTGTTGTAGTCACGATCAGCACAGGGGCATGTGCTGCCCATAACTGATTCTTCGGCGCCAGTGCGTCCAGCACCAACTGCCAGCTGGCAGCATCATAGAAACGGTCAACGACAAGATATTGCCAGGGCTCTGCTCCAAAGCAGGAGGGCGCCCAGCGAGCGGCTTCCAGGCAGCTGGCCACCTGTTCGGCTGAAACCGGCTTCGCTGCATCAAAGGCACGCGTGCTCCAGCGCTTGGCAAACAACCGTTCAATCGGCGCCTGCACATTTATCCGTTGTTGTGCCATATGAACTCCTTGATATTTTTGAACCGCAAAGGACGCAAAGGAAATACTTAAGAAATGGGAGTATCCGCTCCAGATCATGTTTTGTTTGCTGGTTCGACTTAAATTTTAACTGCAAAAGTGCACAATGGATAAGCGAAACAAGGGGCAATACATTGTGTGCTCGCTTTATATTCCATGCCGTCGTATGTTATGAATGTATTCAGCACGCTATATATAATTTGCTTTTCCTTTGCGAATCTTTGCGTTCTTTGCGGTGAAAGCGTTGTTACAGGTTGTTATGTGATCCGTCGCAGAAGGGTGGGTTTTTCGTCTGCTTACACTGACATAGTGCAACTGTTTTTTTCTCAGTGATTTCAATCACCTCGGGGGTAAACGTCGTGCCTTTATGTGAGCCATCACAAAAGGGCTGATTGGCTGATTTACCACAGCTACACCAGTAATATGTACCAGCTTCAAGTTCAAGCACGGCGGGTTCTTTTGCTGCAATTGTTGCTTCACTCATATCTAACTCCTTTTATTTATCATTTGTGCATCATGAATAAGGCCGGGGCGAGAGGAGGAGGCCCCGGCCAGTTTCTTTCTGTTTAGATTATCGCGTGCTGGCAAGGCCAGTGTTTGCTATTGGCGAACACCCTCAATTGAGAAGAAGAGTTCGACGTTGTTAGCAACCGGACCGAGCATTGCAGCTTTTTTCATATTATAGTCGGAGAGGTGCAGAGTGGTCGAACCTTCAAAACCGCGACGGAATCCGCCCCATGGATCTTTACCGGCACCAACCTGTTTCACATCAAATGATATTGCCTTAGTTACACCGCGCAGGGTGAATTTTCCCTTCAGTACAGCAGTGCCATCGCCCTTATCTTCAAAGCTCGTACTGGTGAAGCTTGCCTTTGGATAGTTGGCAACATCAAAAAAATCAGCACTTCTTAAATGTTTATCACGTTCGGCATGGTTGGAATCGATACTGGCTACATCAATTTCTGTGCTTACGCTGCTGTTTGCAGGGTGTGCTTCATCATAGGTGTAAGAGCCGGTAAATGTGTTGAAGTTACCGATCAACCAGCTGTAACCCAGGTGTTTTACTTTGAACTGAATAAAGGCGTGCTGGCCTTTGATGTCAAATGTATAGTTTTCTGCGGCTTGTGCTGTTACGGTAAAGCCCAGTGCCAGTATTAGCGATAGTAAAAGTTGTTTAAGTTTCATGGTTGTATCTCCTTGGTTTTTTATTTTTTTCCTAACATACGCATTAACGTAGTATCTTTATCAATAAAATGGTGTTTCAGTGCTGCTCCCGCATGTGCGACCGCCAGTGCTATGACTGCCCATGCGATATAGAGATGAATCAGACCGATCAGATCAGCCTCTTCTTTGGTGAATGAAAAACTAGCCGGCACAGTGAACAGGCCGAACAGATCAATGCCGACGCCTTCTGCGGTAGGGATCAAATAGCCTGTTATGGTGATGCCAAACAACAACAGGTAGTGACTACGGTGAACGAGTAGAGCAATGCATTGTTCCCAGGCTTCTCCCATCAGGTTGGGACGTGTATTGCTTAACCTCCAGACCCATCGAAAGATCAAAGCAAATAGCAGTAACATGCCGATGCCTTTATGGATGTAGGGGGCATCGTGATACCAGCTGTCGTAATAGTTGAGCTCCACCATCCACAAGCCAAGGCCGAACATGCCGAAGATGATCAGCGCCATCAGCCAGTGCATAATGATGGCAATAAGGCCGTATGATGTTGATGTATTGCGTAACACGCTCTGTAGCCTCCTCTTTGTGCCCTTCTTTTTGGGTGGTGGAACTATGATGCGTGGAATGATTGAAGAAAAGTATAATAAACCAATAGACTTGATTAACAAATCGAATCGTATAGTTTTTCATGATGACGTTGGAACAGTTGCGTGCTCTGTGCGCTGTGGTCGAACAAGGAGGCTTTCACGCCGCCTCCGTTGCCCTGTTTCGCAGCCAGTCGGCGATCAGTATTGCGGTAAAGAACCTGGAACAGGAATTGGAGATCTCTCTGTTTGATCGCAGCTCTTATCGCCCTATCTTAACGCCAGAAGGGCAGGTGCTTTACGGCAAAGCCAAAAGTATTCTCTCCCGTTCGGATGAGATGAGCAGTATTGCGAAACACTTTGCAAAAGGTGCCGAAACTGAAGTCTCTATCGCTCTTGGGGCGATTGCTCCGGTAGAAGAGGTGTTGGAGGTCATCAAACAAATTTCTGAAACAGCGCCAGCCACGCGCATGAGTTTGCAGGTTGAAAATATGGGTGGCACGATTGAACGCTTGTTAGAAAAAGATGTCGATTTCGCCATTGCTGAGCGATTCATGCCAGTACCGTACACCGAAGAGGTGCGTCTCACTTCTACAGAGATGATCGCAGTAATCTCCCCTGACTTTCCTCTGGCAACTCATTATCCGGCTATCACCGTATCAGATCTGGAGCAGTATGTTCAAGTGGTGGTACGCGATACCAGTCGCAATCAACCCAGACGCTCAGCAGGTATTCTCGAGGGCGCAAACCAGTGGCTGGTCAACGATTTTGACATGAAGAAACGCATGATTCAATCCGGTGCAGGCTGGGGGCGTATGCCTAAACACCGCGTCGCAGAAGAGTTGCTTGATGGCAGTCTACTGCCGCTCTGTGGTAAAGAACTCGATCCGTTAAAGATCGATATCTATCTGTTCAGAAGGGCTAATGAACCCATGGGCCCTGTTGGCGAACGCCTCTGGCAACAATTGCAGTCCCGTATTTATATACCATAGTCCTAACGTATTTGGTGGATGCTAGTGCAAAGCGGTTTTGCTGTGCTATGCTTTCGGCATGATTCGCGGTGATAAACTTAGTAAAGTATATGGTACCACTACGGCAGTATCTTCCACAGATATACATGTGCGTGATGCTGCTATTACAGTTATTATGGGTGGTTCAGGTTCAGGTAAAACCACCCTGCTCAGGCTGTTGGCCGGATTAGAGAAACCAACTGCAGGTCATATCTGGTATGGTGATGAAGACCTCTGTACGATGACTGATAATCGTCTGTATGAACTGCGCGAAAGCATGGGGATGCTATTCCAGTACTCTGCCCTGCTGAACTCCTTAAATGTCTATGACAATGTGGCTTTTCCGCTGCATGAGCATACGGATCTGGATGAAGAGGTTATTCGCACGATGGTATCCATGAAACTTGAACAGGTCGGGTTACGTGGCTTTGAACATCTCATGCCTTCCGAATTATCCGGTGGGATGGCTAAGCGTGTTGCCTTTGCGCGTGCCATGGCGATGGATCCGAAAATCGTCTTTTTTGACGAACCGACATCCGGTCTGGATCCTATATCCGCAGGTGTAATCAGTACTTTGATTCGGGAGACATCAACCAAGAACCGCATGACATCGATTGTTGTTACCCATGATGTTGGTGCAGGCCTGTCTATGGGGGATAATGTTATTCTGTTGTGGCAGGGCCGTATTATTGCTGAAGGAACCCCCGATGAAATCAGACACAGCGATGATGAGCGTGTGCAACAATTTTTGGAAGGTCGGCCGGATGGACCGATTCCTTTTTCACGCAGTACAACCTCCTATGTCGATGACCTCACCCACAAACCGGGTACAGTGAGATTAGAATCATGAGTGATGTGACTTTTGTGCAACAATCAGCATTAGCCGTGTTTTTTGGCCGTCTCGGGCGCTCCACACTCTCTGGTATGGAGAAGCTTGGTGATGCGACCATGCTTGGTTTTCACGCCTTAGGCCTTATTTTTTCCAAGCCATGGCAAGGCAAACATTTTGTATTACAGCTTTATGCTTTGGGCGTTGGCTCCTTAGCCATTATTGTGGTTACGGGCGCTTTCACCGGCATGGTATTGGCGCTGCAGGGTTATTACACCCTGGCCAAATTTGGTTCAGAATCACTGCTTGGAGCAGGTGTAGGCATGTCGATTATCAGGGAGCTCGGGCCTGTGCTTGGGGCTTTTATGATTATCGGGCGGGCAGGTTCCAGTATTACCGCTGAAATTGGTATTATGCGTGTAACCGAGCAAACCGATGCGTTGGAAATGATGGCCGTAAATCCGAAGCGGCGCATTCTATTGCCGCGTATTGTGGCTGTAATCATCGCCGTACCGCTACTCGTCGCCATCTTTGATGTGGTAGGGATTGGTTCCGGTTACATCGTTGGTGTTGAGCTGCTCGGTGTGAATCCCGGCGCCTACATTGCCGAGTTGGTCGCCAAAGTTGGCATGCATGATATTTATGGTGGCTTGGTGAAGTCAGTCGTGTTCGGTTTTCTGATCGGCATGATCTGTTCATATATGGGTTACCGTTCGACCCCGACCACTGAAGGTGTTGCTCAGGCAACAACTCAGGCTGTGGTCATTTCATCAGTCAGCGTACTCATTGTCGATTACATATTAACCTCATTTTACCTGTAATAACGATGATGAGAGAAACGGGTTTGATGCAATTTAAGAATTTACTACAGTTTGACTATTCAACTGTAACTGGAGAATCAAATGCAAGCGTATAGACGTGTTGAAATGACTGTAGGTGTTTTTGTGATTGTCGGGCTACTTGCCATTAGTTGGTTGGCTATCAAAGTGGGGCAAGTCGGAGGTATTGGAGAATCCGGCTATACACTTATTGCCAATTTTGACGATGCTGGCGGCGTTCGCAAAGGTAGTGATGTGATGATGGCAGGTGTTGCTATCGGCCGTATCAACTCGGTAACACTCACGGATAATGATCATGCGACCATGGTGCTACGCATCAATGAGGGCATAAAAATCACTGAAGATGCATTCGCATCGGTGCGTACCAAAGGGATCATTGGTGATCGCTACATCAGAATCACGCAGGGTATGGATGATACAAGTCTTGAACCGGGCAGTGAAATTGAAGAAACAGAATCTGCGATCAATATTGAAGACTTGATCAGTAAGTATATTTTCAGCGGTAAGGAGTAAAGATTCCACTTCGGGTCACCAAAACCTGATGTAGTCTAAGCCTGTAATAACCTGTAAGTAGAGAACCAAGGAGTTTCTATGAAACACATTCAACTAATTTTTACCATGATCATCAGCATGCTTTTCTCTATGCCGGCATGGGCGGAGAGTGATGGTAACCCAAAGGCTGTAATAGAAAGCACCATCACCCAGATTATTGAGGTGCTCAATGCACGTGAAGATAAAACGACTATTTCCAGCAAAGACCGTGATGCGATCCGCCAAGCGATAGAAGGGCGCTTTGACTACAGTGACATGGCCATGCGCAGCCTGGGTAAGCCATGGAAAAAGCTGGATGACGCTGAAAAACTACATTTCACCGAGGTTTTTCGAGACCTGCTGGAGCGTTCATATGGTAACCGCTTAAGTGATTACAAAGGACAGAAAGTAATCTTTGCTGATGCGATCAGAAAAAATGATAAAGCACTGGTTAAATCCACTGTTGTGGATGGCACACGTGAAACGCCCGTCGATTATAAGTTGCATCAAACGAACAGTGGTTGGCAGGTCTATGATATCCGCATTGAAGGCACCAGTATGGTGCGTACCTTTCATCAGGACTTCAAATCCACACTTGGCGATGGCGGATATAAAGCATTAGTGAAAGCGCTGGAAGAAAAGGTCGCTAAATTAAAGGCTAAGGACGAAGGCTGAGTAAACCTCAGGTAACTACCAAACCTGGTAGTACATTCACGCGCGCGCTGGCTTCATGCCGGCGCGTAGTCCTTTTACTGCTCTTTTTTTTCACGGCCGGAGGAGCATGGCTGTATTGGAATGCCCCCTCAATAGATACCATGCGGCCAAATATTGAAAGTTATTTGCAACAGCAGCTTGAATTAAATGAACTGCGTCTCGGAGAGCTTTCTTTGCGCTGGGCGGGTTTTTTATGGCTGAAAGTTGATCGGCTGGATTTTACCAGTACCAATCATGGTATCGCCTATCATGATGGCAGTGCCAGTGTAAGAATTCCGCTAAGCGCCCTTTTTAATGGTGATATTGCACCGGATAAAATTTTGTTAAAAGATGGTGTTCTGGATATAGAACTGGATGACTCGGAAACCATCCTGCCTGAACAACTCACACTGGTAGATGTTCACGTGAATTGGCATATCGCAGCTACGCCAGCGCACCCTGACTGGCGCGGGGAACTGCCTGATGTAAACCTCACGCTTCATGCAAAGTCACGGATGATCAATGCCAAATCACCGGTATTTAAACTATCGGCACAATGGGATGATGATGGCCTTCCCGGCCAGTTAAATCTGCATTGTAACAACATTGACTGGCTACCTGAATCCATTCGCCGGCTTATCAACGGATCACCGAAGGCTGATTTGACGCTACGGCGCAAAGATCATCAGCGATGGGAGGTAAAGAGCTCCATTGTATCTCAGAGCCCCGTCAGTCTACGTTTAACACCAATTGGAGATATCTATCAGTTCGACAGGCTTTCAACAAAGCTACAGATTCAGATGCGCGACAACACAAAAGAAAGCGATGTATTCAAGCTGAAGCAGATCAATGTTGATGAATTGATATGGGCTTTGGGCGAAAGTAAAATTACTGCTCAGGGTCAGTGGAGTGATGGGACTTTACAAGTAAACGCTGCTTCCGACCTGCTACCTATGCCTCTGATCTGGTCATGGCTTCAGCCACTTGGCGATCCGGGCTGGCAGCAGTGGTTAAAACAGATGCAGCATGGCATTGCCAGGCAGGCACAGGCAGATCTTTCACTACGCTGGCCTGATCCGCTTCAGGTATGGCCAAACATTGAAACATTTAAATCGATGTCCTATAAAATAAAGACTGATATTGAAGATGCCGATATTGCATTAGGCATATCCAATGGCTTTTTGAGCAATACCCGCGCCACTGTTGAGGTAGATTCGGATGCCATAAGCGCAAAAATTATAGATACCATGCTGCCCAAAGATCTGGGCCACTCAAGCGGCAGCTTATCCATTCCACTGGACACCCTTTTACTGAATATTACAGGTTCCGCCAATACAGATGTAGCCAATTTGCTGCATTGGTTTGGTCCTGCTGAAGTCAATGATTGGCAATGGAACAAAGCACGAGCCAATAGTCAGTTTGAGTTGATGTGGGATCTCACTAAAACAAGTCCTAAAGAGGCCCGTATTACCTTGCACCCCGATGGTCTATGGAATATTAACGTGCTTAAATTTCCGCTTCAATTATCTAAGGGGGTTGTAAAGTGGGATATTAACAAAGGTATTTCATTAAAAAACATGCACCTCTCCGGCGCCCATATGCAAGGCATGTTCTCTTTTGATGCAGCAGCATCGTCTCGGACGGAGGTGTGGAAAATAACCTCTGTGCAAGCCCATGGTAGAAGTAAACTTGCCCCGCTTGCCGCACACTTTCAGTTGCCTCTGGCGCACGCTGGCGGCAGCGTCAATAGCAGCCTGCGTTTCCAGGATGGCCAATGGTTTGGCAAGCTCGATATGAAAGATGCAAGCTGGGAGCATTTACTAGGATCCAACAAGAAGAAAGGCGAACCCTTCGCGCTGCAATATCTTGGCTTGCTGGATATGAAGAGCAAACTCCCAACCATTCATATTAACAAGCTTACCAGTAGCGGAAATCACATCAAACTGCATGATGGGTCTGGCATCATCAATAACGCCGGCTTGCAAATGCAACTTAATGGCCTGCATACGCCTTCATTCAGCGGCAACCTTGATGTTGATGTGCCATTTGATGACGGCATGGCATGGAATATTGATGTCAAAGCGAGTTACCTCAACCGTAATGCTCTACCGAACACACTGGATCACTCTGAAAAGTTGATCGACAAAAACTGGGTGTTGCGTGCGAATATTGACCGCTTTGACTGGGATGATGCACGTATGAGTGGTGTACACCTTCGGCTGGCTTCCGACAAAGAGAGTATCGGGATTATGGAAGCAGCTCTGGTTCATACTTCGCAATTGGACATCATGGATGTTGATGCGCGTTTTACATTGCCGGGCGAGGGCAAGGTTGAACTGCGTAAATTTTCAGCCAGTTTTGAAAAACAGATATTAACCATTTCGGCAACGCTTACTCCCGAGACTGAGGGTGGTATGCGTTGGAAGGGGTTTGCAGAACTGCATGGCGATTTTGGCCATTTGATGAACAAGGGAGGCCTCTCCAGTCGTTTTTTAGAGGGTGATGGAAATTTGCTTTTCTCGGGGCAGGGCCTGATTTTGAAAGAGCAACCTTGGTGGGAGGGCTTGGATGGTCGTTTGCGTATGCGGGTTGATCAAGGGCGTATCCTGGAGGGAGGCACACTCACCACGCTGTTGTCTGCTATTAATCTGAGCCAACTGCCCGCCTTGCTCTTTGGTCAGCGTAAAGATCTATCAGGGCCCGGAATCATGTATGAACGTTTGCAGATGGAGGCGATTATGCAAAGTCAGAACATTCATATTCGCAATGTTGCCATGCGCTCAAGTGCATTTGATCTGGTGGGGCAAGGCAATATGAATGTCGATAACAATACCATTGATCTTTTTTTAATCGCCAAGCCGTTACAGAATCTGGATGCCTTACTGGCTAAAATACCACTTGTGCGGGATATTCTGGGTGGCAGATCACATAGCTTGATGCGTAAAGTATATCATCTGAGTGGTCCATTCACGGATGCAAAAGTGAAAGCAGTACGACCACGGGATGCTGGCCTATCTGACTCAGGTATCATTGAACGACTGTTTAATACCCCTAATAATTGGTTTGGCCCGAGTGAAAAAGAGCCACCTGTGAAAGGAAGTAAGTAAGATCTCAGTCATTCCGAATGTACATGCCGTTTTACCATTCTCTGTACCATGATTCGTTAACACGTTAAAGTTCTGCCCATGCGCATTTGCCATATTGGACTTAATCATAAAACAGCCCCCGTTGAACTTCGCGAACGTCTGGCGGTGGCCGAAACAGATATTGCTGATATTCTGAATCAGCGTATTCAACACCCTGCTATTCGTGAGGCTGCACTGCTCTCCACCTGTAACCGTGTGGAAATGACTGTGGTGACTCATGATCCTGATGCTGCCATTGCTGCGGTGCATGAATGGTTTTCTGCCACGGCAAAGATGGAGATAGAAGAGGTTCGTGAGCATCTCTATTCACACACTACCGATGCCGCTATTCGTCACCTGTTTTCTGTTGCCTCCGGATTAGACTCTCTTGTGTTGGGTGAACCTCAGATTTTAGGGCAGGTTAAAACCTCCTATGAACATGCCTTGACGGCAGGTACGGCAGGCCATGTGTTGCATCGTTTGTACCAATCTACCTTTGCGGCCGCCAAACGTGCCCGCAGTGAAACAGGTATTGGCAAACAATCGGTTAATATCTCCTCCTGTGCCGTTGAATTAGCGCGTCATATCTTTGGTGATCTGACTGGAAAAACAGTGCTGTTAATGGGCGCTGGAGAAATGGCCGAATTGGCCGCTCGCCATTTGCGCGGTAACGGCTGCACCGATATTCTGGTTGCTAACCGGACACTTGCACGGGCTCAGAATCTGGCTTTAGAATTTGAAGGTCATGCGCTAACCATGGAGCAGTTGCCCGAGTATCTTGATGCTGCCGATATTGTCCTTTCCAGTACTGGTGCATCTACCTTTGTGTTGTTGCCTGATGCCGTGAAGGCAGCGATGAAGAAACGTAAAGGCAAGCCCATGTTTCTGGTGGATATCGCTGTTCCTCGCGATATTGACCCGCGCATTAGCGATATTGATGGTGCCTACCTGTATGATATTGATGATCTTCAACAAGTCGTGCAGGGCAATATGGAAAACCGACAACATGAAGCGGATCAAGCACGCCTGCTCATTGAAGAAGAGGCGCAAGCATTTCTGCGATGGTTAAAATCGCTGGAGTCCGTGCCGTTGATTCGCACCATTCAACAACAGATGAATGTGCGCCGTCTGGAAGAGTTTGAAAAAGCCCAGCGCTATATGAAAGATTTTAATGATGAACAGTTGCAAGCTGTAGAGCAGTTCAGTCGTGCGCTGATGAAACGTTATATGCACCCGACACTTAGAACACTAAAAAGCCTGCCTGATGATATTGAGGGGGATCTGTTGATGGGCGCAGCCAATCGACTGTTTGATCTGGATAATCCTACTGTTGAATCAACAGCTTCAAATGACACATTGATCAGTGATAATATCGCTCATATTAAGGGGAATAATGAACACCCGTCTTCATGACATCCTGCATCGGCGTGATGAAATCACCAGTTTATTAGCCGACCCTGACATCACCTCCAACAATAAGAAGTTCACGCAGCTAAGCAGAGACTTTGCTGAGATTGAACCTGTTGCCGAGCATGCTGAAAAACACCTGCAGTTGGTTCAACAGCTACAGGACAATCAAGAGATGTTGGCTGATCCGGATTGTGATCACGAGCTTAAAGAGTTGATGGAAGAGGAAAACCTCGAACTGAAACAGGCTATTTTAGATAGTGATGAGCAGCTTACGCTATTATTACTTCCTAAAGACCCGAATGATCAACGCAATGCGATTCTGGAAATAAGGGCAGGCACCGGTGGTGATGAAGCAGCCCTGTTTGCTGCTGATCTGTTTCGTATGTATAGCCGTTACGCCGAAACCCAGGGCTTTAAAGTATCCATCTTATCCAGCAGTGAAATTGGCATTGGTGGCTACAAAGAGATTATTGCTCAGGTGACCGGTCAGGGCGTCTTTTCCCGCTTTAAATTTGAGTCAGGCACCCATCGTGTGCAACGCGTACCTGAAACGGAATCAGGTGGTCGCATTCATACCTCAGCCTGCACAGTTGCAATCCTACCTGAAGCAGAAGAGGTGGATGTGAATATTCGCCCTGATGATATTCGTATTGATGTGTACCGTGCTTCAGGCGCTGGTGGCCAGCATGTGAACAAAACCGAATCTGCTGTGCGTATCACGCATGCACCAAGCGGTCTTGTTGTGACCTGTCAGGATCAGGCCAGCCAACATAAAAATAAAGCGCAGGCGATGAAAGTGTTGCAAGCCCGTCTGTTCGATAAAGAGCAATCAGAAGCCAATGCAGAACGATCCGGTATCCGTAAGGATATGGTTGGATCCGGCGATCGATCCGAGCGTATTCGCACCTATAATTATCCACAGGGGCGACTCACCGATCATCGCATCAATCTGACACTGTACAAGCTCGATCAGATTCTTGGTGGTGATATGAATGAGCTGATTGACGCGCTATTGAGCCACCATCAGGCTGAACTGCTCGCTGCCCAGTGAGTCATGCAACAACCCTTCGCCAACTGATTCAACAAGCTTCAGCGTTATTAAAGCAGGTTAATTGTGATGCGCCTATGCGCGATGCTGAACTGTTGTTAATGTCTGTTTGGGGTATGCGTAGAACCGATCTTATTATTCGCGCTTCAGAACCTGTGCCTGAAGCGATTGAAACAGTGTTCAATGCACTGATTCAACGCCGTATGCAACGAGAACCACTGGCCTATATTCTTGGCGAGAAAGAGTTCTGGTCACGCCCGTTTCATGTCACATCTGATGTGTTGGTTCCCCGACCGGAGACAGAACATCTGATTGAAGCGGTGCTTGAATATTTCCCGGATCAGCAAGGCGCTTACAATTTTTGTGATATCGGTACCGGTTCCGGCATTATTGCGGTTACATTGGCTTGTGAATATCCAAAGGCGCATATCATTGCGACGGATATTTCTGAGTCTGCTCTAAGGGTCGCAACGGGCAACGCGATCCAACACAAGGTTGAAGACCGCATCACGTTCAAACAGGGCGATATGCTGCAAGCTATTGAACAGCGTAACGCGCATTTTGATGCCATTATATCCAATCCGCCTTATGTAGCGGAACATGAGATGGCCTCGTTGGAACAGGAGCTGTCTTATGAGCCTCGCAACGCCCTTACCGATGAATCGGATGGCCTTACGTTTTTAACCGATATTCTCAATACAGGGCCGGAATTTTTACAAACATCCGGTATGATCATGTTAGAAACCGGCCCATGCGGTCTGCCCGATACGCCGGAGACACTGATCTTCGAAAAAGTCATTCACGATCTGGCCGGTCATGCTCGCGGTGGCATTTACCGCTGTGTCTGATTCATAGATGGAAGAGTGGCTAAATATTGTGATTAGGCAACTGATTCTCTATAGCTTGCCTGTTCTCATTTCACTCACGCTTGTCGTGCTTATCGAATCACGTATGAGCAACAGGCCCATCCCGCATCCCTTTTACGCCATCTCATGGCGCGGTACCTGGTTGCCTTTGCTGGCTGCTCTGGCCTTTCATCGGGGCATGATCATTGCGCTGCCAAATACACTTGCCTCGGGTGTCAAAATATCATCGATTCGATGTCTGGCGCATGGTCTGCTTTGCCTGTTGGGTTTTTTGTTATTCAGCTGGAGTCTGGCGCATCAGATGCCAACCGGGCTACCTCCGCTGCATCACTGGTGGTCCAAGGTGCTGATGTTTTTCAATCTGTGCATGGCATGTTTACATCTCTTGCCTTTACCCGGCTTGCTGGCAGGAGAACTTCTGTTATCGACCCGTTGGGGTGAAAAAATCCCTGTATATTTCAATATCAAGCATGGCTGGATTGTCATAACGGTGCTCGCAGCATCGCCGCTGTTGGACTTACTGTTGGGTGCATCGGTGGTGTTCCCAATCTATGAATGGATGAGTAGCGCCGCCATAGCTATGGCGCGATAAACAGTCCGAATCATAATTGGCCTGATTATTGCTCGCTACAGATATGACATCATCTACCTTTGACCGAGAGTCAACTCTGGAGCTACTGCGGTTCAGCGAAGATTTACCATCGCTACCGGATCGTTTTGTAAAAATTCAGAATATTGCGCAAGATCCTGATTCCAATGCGAAAGATCTGGCCGAAGTTATTCGTAGTGATCAGGCCACTACTGTTATGATACTCAAGTTCGCCAATTCACCTGCATATAATGCTTCACACACATCAATCAGTGAATTGTCCAAGGCCATTGCCCGCTTAGGTACCAAAGAAACAGTCCATATCGCCACAGCTATGTCATTGATGTATGGCATGATTTTACCAACAGGCATGGCCAATATCCGGATTTTCTGGTCACATGCATTTGCCGTTGCACTAGTCGCAGAACATTTGGCGAAAACTGCCGATCCGGCGCAGCAACATGGCTCGCACGAAGTCGCGTTTATGGCAGGCCTGTTGCATGATATTGGCCGCGCAGCCTTGGGTATGCGTGTAGATTTCTCCTATTTTGAATGTGAAACAGGTCATCTGCACGAAGATGATTTGATCAAAGCCGAAGAAGAACACTACGGTGTTAATCATGCAGAAGCAGGTATGCATCTATTGCGCTTATGGGGTTTTCCAAACGAGCTATGCGAAGCCGTAGCAGAGCACCATCTGGCAGATAGTCCGACATTTCTTGCCAGGGTGTGTTATCTGTCCAATCAGTTCATCAATGCACATCTGCCCGAACGCACTGCATTTGATAATGTCGCTGACATTGTCTTTGAGAAATTAGAAAGCTCACCACCTGACATTTCAATACTGAACGCATAAAATAGTTTCAGGGCATCTAAAATTGCCGTAGTGCCTTACAAACCGTAACATCGGCATTATCTGTATTGTACTATTCGGCACGGAATAGATTCAGATGACAGACACAGCGGGAGAGTCGGGCAAACAACAATGGTATTGTGGAAAACGCTGCTCGACAGCAAGAAAAGAGCTTTAGCTTGGTCTCGCGAACAGGATACCCTGTATATCGTTATACTTGCTGTCGTGGTGGGCGTGTTATCCGGCTACACTGCGCTGTTGTTACGTTTCATGATCGAATGGGTCAGCCTGTTCTGGACAGGTGAACGCACTTGGGAAGAATCCATCGCAACGCTGCCATGGTATATATATTTGATCGCACCTACCGTTACCGGGTTATTGGTGGGTTGGATTACGGTTCGTTTTTTACCCGGTGGAGAACTGCGTGGAGTATCCGGTGTGTTGGCCGATATGGTGGAACGCAAAGCTCGCGTACATCCTCGCCAGCTGGCTACAGAAACGGTGGGTACAGCATTGGCCATTGGTGGAGGTGTCAGTCTCGGGCGAGAAGGCCCAACCGTTGCACTTGGTGCTTTGATCGCCTCGGAGCTTGGTCAGCGCCTCAATCTTTCTGAGCAGCAACTGCGTATTTTAATCGGCTGTGGTGTAGCCGCTGGTATTGCTGCCTCCTTCAACACCCCGATTGCCGGTGTATTGTTTGCGCTGGAAGTCATTCTTGCTGATTACGCCATCGCCACATTCAGTCCTATTGTGATCGCATCCGTACTGGCGACCGTGGTTGCGCGCTCTGAACTGGGGAATTTTCCAGCCTTCACTGTTCCGGAATACCACCTTATCAGTATCTGGGAAATACCGACCTATCTTATTATTGGCGCTATTTGCGGGCTGGTCGCCACGGTCTTCATTAAATCGATGCAACCTACCCGCGCATGGCTGGCAAAAATGATTCCTGACCGGCGCATACGTCCAGCCATTGTTGGCTTTCATATTGGATTATTAGGACTCATTTTACCGCAGGTCATGTCTATTGGTTACGGTACGGTAGAGGACATGTTACTCGAACGTATCCAGCCGGATATTCTCGGCTATGCCTTGCCTCTGGCTGCATTTCTGGCCATTGTGCTGATTGGTAAGCTGATCGTGACCGTACTGAGTGCCGCAGGCGGTTTCCCCGGTGGATTATTCGGCCCGGCCCTATTTATGGGGGCCACCGTTGGCGCCCTATTTGGTGATCTCGCACATGCCTTTTCACCCTCATATTCGGAAAGCTACGGTGCTTATGCTTTGGTTGCCTGCGGTGCGTTAACGGCCGCTGCACTGCACGCTCCACTGACCGTTATGTTAATCGTCTTTGAAATGACAGCAGATTATCACATTATGTTACCTTTAATGGCGGCATGCAGCGTGGCGACGATGGTAACGCGCTCTTTTAGCCGCGCTTCAGTATTTACTGAAGTACTGGAAGAGCGTGGCATTGATTCTAACTGGGGACTGGAGCAATCGTGGATGCGCTCGGTATCGATTAAAAGCATTCCGTGGCGCGCCATACCCAGAGTGTCTAAACACGCTCGATTAAAAGAGTTGAAACAGGTCTATACCGGTTCAGGAAAAGGCTGTGTACAGGTTGTCGATGATGATGGTCTGCTGGTCGGTATCGTTACCTTTGGAGATTTACAAAAATGGCTGATTGACCCCACGCTGGATCAGGTGGTTGTAGCCAGCGAAGTTGCCAATACCAATGTACAGGTGATTGCTGAATCTGACACCCTGCTGGATGCTATACATATCCTGGATCATGAAGAGTTTGAGCAGATGCCCGTGGTTGCTCATGACAACCCCCGCAAGGTGCTGGGGATGCTGTCCAGAAATGCTATTTTTTCGACCTATCACAAAATGATCGTCAAACATGGTGAAGGTAGTAACAGATAGTGCCAATTCTTACCGAGGCCAACACAACATGTTAAATCCTGCTCAACAACAAGCTGCCGAGGCTGGTGACGGCCCACAACTGATTCTTGCCGGTGCAGGTTCAGGGAAAACACGTACGATTGTGTATCGCATAGGGCATCTCATCGCAGATGCCGGTGTGGCACCGCATCGTATTCTGGCGGTCTCGTTTACCAATAAATCGGCGGCTGAATTAAAAGAGCGCCTGAGCCTGCTAATTGGCGATAACGGTGGCGGTGTGGTTTCCGGCACCTTTCATGCCATTTCACTGCGTTTCCTTCGTCGTTATGCTGATGCCTTGGGTTATCCGCTGGGATTTCAGATCATCGATAGTGATGACCAGAAAGCATTGATTAAACGCATTTTAAAAGCGCGTAATATTGCCACTGACCGCTTGCACCCATCCTACCTCATCAATTGGATTGAACACTGTAAACATGCAGGGCTTACGCCAGAGGAGACCCCTGAACACGGTTGGAACGGGATCAATATGGTTGAACTTTATGCCAGCTACCAGAGTGAATTAAAACGCCATGAGCGCATGGATTTTTCAGATCTTATTTTAAATGTTGTATTGCTCATGCGGAATCATTCCGATATCGCTACGGCCCTGAGAGCACGTTTTGATCATGTACTGGTGGATGAATATCAGGATACCAATCCCATTCAACATGAATGGCTGATCCATTTGTGCTCTGAACATAAGAATCTGACTGTTGTCGGGGATGATGATCAAAGCATCTACGGTTGGCGGGGTGCTGATGTGCGCCATATCCTTGAATTTGAACGCTTGTGGAGTGGTGCTACGCTGCATCGTTTACAAGAAAACTACCGCTCCAGCGCCAATATTCTCGCATTGGCCAATGCCGTGATTCGTGAAAATTCAGACAGGCATGAAAAAACGCTCAAAGCCACCAAACAGGCTGGAGAGAAGCCGGCCTGGAAAGTATGCAATGATGAATACGATGAAGCGCGCAAGATCGTGCAGCAAATTGAAGCGTGGCAAAAGCTTGGATATAAAAACTCAGAAATAGCTATTCTTTATCGCTCCAATCGCCAGTCACTTCCGCTTGAGCAGGTTTGTCGTGAAACCAATATCCCTTATCGTATTATTGGTGGCGTGGGTTTCTTCGAGCGTATGGAGATCAAGGATGCGCTGGCCTATTGGGCTCTGCTCAACCGCTGTGGTGATACCTTGCAACTGATGCGTATCTGCAACAGACCCAAGCGTGGTATTGGTGCAAAGGGGCAAGAGCAACTGCTTGCACAACTTTCCGCATCGGGCATGCAGGCATGTGAATGGCTTGATCTGTTAGCAACCGGTCAGGCTGAAGGCGCAGCCAAGAAACTTGCGCCGCTGGCTCAGCTATTGCTTGAAATACGCACTGAGTGTGATGGAGTGAACGATCATGCTCCGGCTGATCGCGGCCTCAATAAAGTTTTGCAGGCCTCTGGTTATCTAGACAGCCTCAATGCCATGGGTGAGATCGAGGCAGCCAGTCGCATCGATAACGTACGCACTTTGCAAGACTATATTGAAATTTCAATGTTGCAGGATCTAACACCGATCGAGTTCATGGATCGGGCTGCATTGCTGCAAAGCGCTGAAGGCATCAATGATAGTGATGAGGCTGAAGAGGTGGATTCAATTTGTATGATGAGTTTACATCGTGCCAAGGGTTTAGAATTTGATTGTGTGGTACTTCCCGGTGTTGAAGAGGGGCTGCTGCCGCATCAGCGTTCGCTGGATGAAGGTGAATCGGGCATCGCAGAAGAGCGTCGCCTGTTATATGTAGGCATTACACGCGCCCGTGATTATGTGCTGATCACCTCAGCCCGATTGCGCCGCTTTTACGGTGAAACACATTATCCATTGCCCAGCCGTTTCATCAAAAACTTGAGCCTTGAGCTATTGCATCAGCAGGATGCTGTATCTATGCCTGTTCAACATGAAGCAACCGCCGGTGGTATCAATATTGGTTCTAATGTTGCACATCCAAGTTTTGGTGAAGGTGTCATCCTGTCTCTGGAAGGGGCAGGGGATGGGGCACGAGTAACCGTACAGTTTCGCCGTTCAGGTACCAAACGCTTGATGTTAAAGTATGCGGCCTTAGAACTTGTTTAATTGTAAGGCTATTCACATAGCTGTTGTTTAAAATATTTGAATGACCCATCAGGAGAAATCATGTCCGTTACTATTTACCATAATCCACGCTGCTCCAAATCCAGACAAACATTGGCTCTGCTAGAGGAGCATGGTGTGCAGCCTGAAATCATCGAGTATTTGAAAACACCGCCATCTGAAGGTGAACTGGATCGCATCTTAAATATGCTCGGCAAAGAACCGCATGAGCTTATGCGTAGTGGTGAAGAAGAATTCAAAGCTCACATAAAGGATAAAAACCTGTCGCGCAACGAAGCCATCGCTTTAATGGTGGCTTATCCCAAAATAATTGAGCGGCCCATTGTTATCAATGGCGACAGAGCTGCCGTCGGCAGACCTCCTGAAAGCGTGTTAAACATCTTAAATTAACTGCTTTCTATTAATTTCTGCGCTTTGGCAACCACGGAACGCAATGCTTCAAGGGTAAATGGTTTGCTGATAAAATCATTAGGTGGACACTGATTATCCGGTGCCAAAGCACTCTCAGCATCGAAGCCCGAGGCCATTGCTACATAGATATCCGGCCTTATCTCTCGCAGCTTTTGTAAGCATTCCAGTCCACCCATCTGCGGCATGGTTACATCCAGCAATACCCAGTCGAAATCAGAGTCTTTGATAAACAGGTCAATCGCCTGCTGGCCATTGCATGCGGTCGAAACTGTCAAACCCAGATGTGATAACATACGGGTAGTAACCTGCAGCACGCTGGATTCATCATCTACCAATAACACGCGACCAGACAGTGCCCGCTTTAGATCACCGGCTACGCTGGAATGGGTATAAGGCGCACTATCAATTTCCGGAATCCATATTGTCATCGTAGTGCCTTTGCCCAATCGACTCTGAACTTCCATACCACCATCATGCGCACGCAAAATGCCAAGCAAGGCACTCAAACCCAAGCCACGGCCTGTAAACTTTGTTGTGAAAAACGGATCAAACATGCGCCCTGCCGTTTCGGCATTCATGCCCATACCATTATCCTGCACCATCAACACAGTATAATCGCCCGGTTTCATATCGACATCGACAAAACGCTTCACTTCATTCGCATCCAGAGATTTACGGCAGATAGAAATATGAATTTCTCCCGCCGCCTTGGTCCCGATGGCTTCTGATGCATTAATCACCAGATTCAACAACACCTGTTTCATTTGGGCGCGGTCAGCCATGATCCATGGTTGCTGCTTATCCACGTGCAGAAACAGTTCTGCATTTTTACTCTTGGATACTTCAAGCAGCGACAACATGTCTTCTATCAAGACTTGCATATTCAATGCTTCAGGGCGCATCACTGTTTTACCTGAATAATCCAACATTTGCCGACATAGATCGGTGGCGGTATGGGCGGCCGAGTCAACACAGGCCAATGTATCCTGCATGGATACAGACAGATCACCTTCCAGCTTGGCAAGTTCAATATTGCCCTGAATTACGGTTAGCAAGTTATTAAAATCATGGGCTATGCCACCAGCCATTACGCCCAGTGATTCCAGACGCTGTGAATGCTGAACCTGTTGCTCCAATGCCTTTTGCTCTATTTCTGCCGCTAGTTTTTCAGTGACATCAATCGCGAAACCAACAAGGCCAGTGCCATGTGCATCGTTATCGGCCAGATGTACCTTGATAAAATCAAATGTTCTTATTTGCCCGTCAGCACATGTCATCTCATCACGGCCATAAAAGGCTTGTTTATTTTCCAGGCAGATTGCATCTGATGCTAACGATTTCTCCACCATACTTTCAGGCAGCAATAGCGTATAATCATTGGATTGCTGTGCCTGCTTTTCCGAAACACCACAGATCTCTACCCATGCCCTGTTTAAAAATTGAATTTTCCGATTGCCATCTATCATCCACATGCCAATCGGAGAATGATCTAAAATCACCTGCATACGATTTTGTTGTTGCGTCAGTGCCCGATACGATTCTTCCAGCTGTATTTTGCGCCATTCAAGCTGGGATTGATAAATATGTGCGAACACCCAGTAAAAAAGCACCACAGACATGATTTGAAACAGTTGCATGCCCGAATACATAGTCTCAATTATCTCAAACGACTGCAATGCACTGATGAGCATCAGTTCAATCACAAATATGGCAACCCAGTAACGTGCCTTTTTCACCTGTTGCACAAAATAAGCGACAAAAGGAAAACCAGCCAACCAGTAGATGCCAGTGTTTTCAATGCTATCGAACAGTACCAACGCAGAGAATAAGACGAGTCCTGATGCCATCAGCGTATTCTCTACCTGCAGTAGATCTGCTCCCTGGCGAATACGCCAATAGCTGAATAACATCACCAGTGCCAACATCAATTCCAACGATGCAAGCGCCAAACAACATGATTGAAACCAATGTAAAAACACAAAGATGAGCAGTGTGATGCTGCTGATCAAATGTACCCAGGCGAATACTTGGCGTCTGTCTTCAAATATTGATGTTACATTGATGTTCATTTGCCCCTCATCATGATTTTCTATACTAGAAACGCTTATACTGCAATACTACGTCGCAACACAGTATCATCAGAATATATCAAGGAGAATGGATTTGCACGCATCTGAAGTTATCTCATTAAGCTGGATGATCTTTTTCTTCTTATTTGCAATAGCAGCATATTTCTTTGCTGACCGTGATCGCAATAATGACAGAATTGAATGGATGAAGGCTGTAATCTTTGCCAATATTATTGCAATCTCAATTCTTGGTGCCTTAACGCCTGAATTTATTGCCTATACGCTGGATATACCGTGGCGCACCAATTCAAGCCTGAACACGACAGTCACGATTGTTGGCTTAATCACCAGTTGGGCTATTATGCAATGGGCCGTAGAGTGGCTTGCAGGCTTGGCCGTTGTAGTGCTGCTCACGGGGGCGATCAGCTGGATTGCAGTCCATCTGATAGGCTTCTAAGTATTTCATATATCATGTCAGCCTACGCATAGTATTTCGATGATGATGTCCAATGCCATTGATATCCGTATCCCTGATTGGCTGATAGAGCTGGTCAGTAAATCTGATCATCATTATGCAACATCAAAAGCGCGTATGATGTTCGCAATATCTCTGGCTCAACACAATATTGACCATGGCACAGGCGGCCCCTTTGGAGCCGCCATTTTTGATATCAAGACCCATCAACTGATTGCTGTCGGTGTGAATCTTGTGGTTTCATCACACTGCTCCATCGCCCATGCCGAGATGATTGCCATCAGTATGGCACAGCAACAATTGGGCAGCTTTGACCTGGCCAATCTGAGCCAACAACCAGGAAGAGGTTTTGAACTGGTTACCAGTTGTGAACCCTGCGCCATGTGTTTTGGTGCCATCCCATGGTCTGGAATCAAACATCTGGTATGTGGGGCGCGTGATGAAGATGCTCGCGGAATTGGTTTTGATGAAGGTCCTAAAATGGATGCCTGGCGGCATGCTCTTGAGCAGCGGGGTATTACAGTGGAAACGGATATCTGCCGTCAAAGCGCTATCGACGTGTTGCAATATTACGCCACCCATGGCGGTGCCATTTATAATGCAGGGGAGAGCAGATGATCTATAACAAGCTTGGCAGAACGGGGCTGAATGTATCCTCCATCTGCCTGGGCAGTATGACCTGGGGCGAGCAGAACGATCAGACTCAAGGCTTTGCACAGATGCACTACGCCCATGATCAAGGTATCAATTATTTCGATACTGCGGAACTGTATGCCGTGCCGCCAAAGGCCGATACCTATGGTAAAACAGAAAGCATTATCGGAGACTGGTTTAAAGAGACAGGCCTCCGCGATAATATCATTCTTGCATCTAAAGTATGTGGCCCAACTATCTGGTGTCCGCATATCCGAGAAGGCAAGGCGCGTTTGGATCGCAAAAATATCATTGCCGCCTGCGAAGGATCGTTGCGCCGCTTGCAGACCGATTATATCGACCTTTACCAAACCCACTGGCCTGACCGCAATACCAACTACTTCGGCAAACTCGGTTATCAACATCAGCATGATGAATCAGGCGATATGATTGAAGAGACTCTGAGCGCCATGCAGGAACTGGTAGATGCCGGAAAAGTACGTCACATCGGCATTTCCAATGAAACACCTTGGGGTGCGATGCAGCATTTGCATCTCGCCGAAACCAAGGCGTTACCTCGCATTGCATCCATTCAAAACCCGTATAATCTGCTCAATCGCTCATTTGAGATTGGCTTAGCTGAAATATCCTGTCGAGAAAATATGGGGCTGTTGGCTTACTCCCCGCTGGCCTTTGGTGTGTTATCCGGTAAATATTTACATGGTAACCGACCTGCGAATGCTCGAATTACGCTATTTGAACAATATACCCGCTACAGCAATACTGAAGCTGATCAGGCCACGGCAGCTTATATTGAGATAGCCCGCAAACATGGGCTCGACCCGGCCCAAATGGCGTTGGCGTTTATCCGCCAGCAGCCGTTTGTCACCAGCACCATTATCGGAGCTACCGATATGCAGCAACTGGCTAGCAATATTGACAGCCATAGCATCACACTCACCGACGCATGTTTGGAAGAGATCGAAGCTGTTCATCGCATGCATCCCAATCCATGCCCCTAATATCAAACCACGCTTCCGCGCCACTGTTTATAGGCATGATGTCCGGTACATCTGCCGATGGTATTGATGTCGCCGTTGTTCGCAGTGGTGAAAAGCCTGAACTACTCCAATTCAATGAATTTCCCATGCCTGATAGCCTGAGGCAAACCATTTTGCATCTGGCAGTCCCTGAAAATGAAGAAGGCAATAGTGAAATTGATGCTATGGGTGAACTCGATCGTGCGCTTGGAAATGCTTATGCCGAAGCAGTGCTCAAGACATTAAAGCAAGCTGGCATCCATACCGATGAAATTGCAGCCATTGGCTGTCACGGGCAAACCATTCGCCATCGCCCTGAATCCTTACACCCTTTCACGCTACAGATCGGCTGTGCATCGACAGTGTCAGAGGTTACCGGTATCACATGCGTATCTAATTTTCGCAGCCGTGATATTGCCGCTGGTGGAGAAGGTGCTCCGTTGGTGCCGTTTGCACACCGACACCTTTTTGCATCCAATCAACACAATACAGCTATCGTGAATATAGGCGGCATTGCCAATCTCACATGGATAGATCAACAGGGCCATACGACAGGCTTTGATATAGGGCCCGGCAATATGTTGATGGATGCGCTCATGGTGAACATCAGTGCAGGTGAAAAAATATTTGATCAGGATGGCGCAATGGCCGCCAGTGGTCAGGTCTCTACTTTACTGCTGGCAAGACTCATGACGCATCCTTTTCTCAAACGCACGCCGCCCAAATCAACAGGTCGTGAAGCCTTTGGTGAAGATATAGTGCAACAGATCATCGGCTGGCCCGATCTGTCCGATGCTGATCGCATGGCTACCGCCTGCGCTTTTACTGCTGAAGCCATTGTCGAGAGCATGATGACGATGATAGATGCCTCATGCTCTGACTCACCAGCATCGGTATTGATCTGTGGTGGTGGCGCACGCAATAAACATCTCATGGCTCTGCTCACTGAAAAGCTAGCGCCAGCCAATGTGCAACGCACCGATGCGGTCGGTATCCCTGCCCAGGCGGTGGAAGCGATCAGCTTTGCACTATTGGCACGTCACACCTTGATGGGGACTCCCAATACACTGGCTGCAGTTACTGGCGCTAGCCACAACGTCTGCGGTGGTCAGATCACTCCCGGCAATAACTGGGCATCATTATTACAAACAATCCCTGTCTGGAATCAATGACAGAATCGTGCATATACGCCGGCAGCATAATATTTCATCGGGCCTTGTAGAAAAAATATTTCGTTCATTTATCCTTAAGATAACTACACTATGATGCGATACTGGTGACATAATTGTTTCTAGTGTGCTATGCATTTCACGAATGAGGTTTTAGATGGCATTGTTAATGGATTGGAAGATGAAGTACCTGTTTGCGTTTATATGCTCGGTTTGTTTTTTAATCGCAGGAGAGGCTCAGGCGCAAAATTTTACGCGTGAGCACGATGCGGTTGATGATTGTGCCGACAGTTCCGTTTCCTATGAAGAGACTTCAGGTCTGACGAGAGAGGAAACCATTCATTTAATGGATCAGGCGCTGTTGAACTCTCTGAATAAATATGAACGTTGCCAGAACAGGCAGTTGAATGCTGCTGTTGCTAATGATGCAGCAAATGACGCGGAGAGTGGCAGCGAGAGATCAACCGCCAGTTCTGAAATGACGGGGACAAGTAAGAGCGCCGATAGTGAGCGTCAGGATCAGGCGGCAGATGCTGATCCTGAAGCGTTGGATCAGCGTAAAAACGTAAAAATGAAAAAGGTGTTAGGCAGCGGAAAGGTGCCGGATGATATCCCTCCTGCTGATAATGATAGTGTGCTTGAAGAGCAAATTCGGCAGGCTGCCATCCATGAGACTGATCCTGTGATTAAAGAAAAACTGTGGAATGAATATAGGAAATATAAGGGTTTACCTGTTACGGGTAAGCATTAGGAGGGCGAAAAGCATGATGGTGTTTAAAAAGATGGTTTCGATTGTTATTGCCTGCTCTGTCTTGTTATCGGGCTGTGCGACAGGTACTGGCGGTTCACCCCATACTAAGGTGGGGCCACAACCCTCATCTGCATATGATAAAACGGCGGTGAAGGAAGAAGTCGCTCCAGCCATTGAGAAACCAAAGCTTGATATCATTGTGCCTGTCTTCGATCCGGGACTTCCTGATGATCCCGAAGATTATGAAGCTGAAGGTGTTTGGCCAGAACTGCGTCGCGCTGAAGCATCCCGTTTTGCCTACCAGATGAAATTGGCACTTGAAGAAACGGGAGCATTTGGAGCAGTTCGGGTGATGCCTGATAGCAGTGCAACCGGTGATCTGTATGTTGTAGGTAAGATTAATAAGTCAAATGGTGTGGATATCGATATTGATATCAATGTGTCTGATATCAGTGGAAAAAAGTGGTTTGATAAATCATTTGACCATGAAGTGGCCGCCGACTTTTACAATAATATAAGAAATAAAGGTAAAGATCCCTACGCGCCTGTGTTCAAGGAGGCCGCAGAAAAACTGGTGGAAGCGTTGAATGATCATAAGGATAAGCAGTTAACAGATCTGCAGGCGCTTACTGATTTGCGTTTCGGGGCAAATTTTTCTGATGATGCTTTCTCCCGATACATGCGTGTGAAAGGCAACAAGTTTACGCTGCTGGGATATCCGGATGCCAATGACAGCATGTTACGGCGAGTGAAGGCGATTCGGGTTAGGGATCAGTTGTTTATCGATCGTATGCAGCCGCATTACGAACAATTTAATCAGAAAATGGAAACCAGTTATGCATTGTGGCAAAAACAGAGTTTTGAAGAGGTGAAGGCGGCGCACAAGGCAAAAATGGAGTCGATCAGTAATGCTGCTGCTGGTATTGGTCTGATTGCACTTGCTGTGCTATCGGCTGTCGCTGGTGGAAACTCAAATTCCACCGGTGGTGTTGTGGCGGGAACAACCGGGGCTATCGTTGCCGGACAGGTTGGCATGGGTATGTTGGGTTCCAGCGTAAAGATGAATGAAGAGTCTAAGTTTCATAGAGATGCGTTAATTGAACTTGGTCAATCTATTGAGGGTGAAATGGCACCTCAGGTAGTTGAACATGAGCAGACTACGGCCAAATTAACGGGCAGCGCAAAGCAGCAGTTTTCTCAATGGAGAGCTTTTCTTAAAAGAATGTTTGAGCAAGAAGCCACTCCAGATGTTCAGCTTTAGCAGCCCCCTTTTCAGATGCTAGAAGAGAAACTACAACAAGCGAGTCTAGCCAGTCAAAAGCAGAGTCAGCGTATGCTATTGTTGGTTACATTGGTGCTTGTGTTCAGTGTTGTGGCTGTAGTGCTGATGACAATGATTGGATCTAAGATGCCAGAACCTGTTGCTTCGCAATCACCTTCAGTGTCCTTGCAAGCTCAGACACCGGTTCAGCAGCAGGCACCGATTCAGGATATGCATCAGCAGGGGATTCGCGAGGTTGTGATGAAGCGTTTGCAGGCCTTTGAAGAAGAGCAGGAGCCTGCCCTTGCGCGCGCGAATCTGGAGCAGTGGAAGCCGGAAGAAAATGCGGCACTGCATACACTGAAGGAAGATGTGCTCTCATCCTTTGCCAAAGGAGACTACGCCCTTGCAAGCCAGAGACTTGATCAATTGTCATTGCTGGCACAGCAGCTGTTAGTGGAATGGGGTGAGACTTTTGTATCGGAAATGTTGATGGCGGAGAATGCTCTCAAAAATGATGATTATGTCGCCGGTAAATTTCATGTGACAAAAGCACTATTGCTTAAGCCGGATGAGTCTGGAGCCAAGAACCTTCTGAAAAAACTGGAAGCGCTGCCTGAGCTGTTGGAACTATTGAAGCGTGCAGATGTAGCACGCATAGAAAATAATTTTGAGAAAGAACTGACGGTACTGGAACATGCATTTGCGATTGCCCCCGATCGGGGTGGCCTCAAACAGCGAAAAGAGATGTTGGCTGAAACATTGAAGGAGAGGACATTTTCGCAATGGATAAGCAGCGCATGGCAGGCACTGGAAAAAAACGATATCAACACAGCCAGGCTTAATTATCATCGAGCAAAACGTCTGTATGCCAAACGCGCTGAGTTGAAGTCTCTCAATGATGCCATCGCTAAAATCTCGGCAAGGCTTGATCTAAAGCAGTGGCTTAGCGTTGCAGGGCAGATGATCAGGCAAGATGAGTGGCTTAAGGCAGAGCGAATCTACGCGGAATCATTACAGCGACATCCTCAGGATAAAACGCTTCGAGATGGATTCCAGCTGGCCACGAAGGTGGTGAGTTTGCAAGCTGCCTTGAACGACTATATCACACGATCAGACAGATTATCGGCACAAAATATTTCTGACGAAGCAAAAGATACGCTGATCCAGGCAGAGGTGTTTGCGCGCAATAGTAAACGATTAAGTCTTCAAATTACGAAGTTGAAAACCTTGCTCGCAAAAGTGAATGTAAAAAGAGCTGTAATGGTGAAATCGGATAATAACACATATATTCTGGTACGCGGTGTCGGGAAGGTTGGTCTTACGCCCGGTCGTGAAATTCAGTTGAAGGCTGGAGAGTATACCTTTGAAGGTACCCGCCCGGGTTACAAATCCAAGCTTGTGCAGGTGCGTGTGCCGCTTGATGGGGCGATGATCAGGGTGGAGGTCATTTGTGATGAACGCATCTGAATCAGACAACCCAACGGGCGGAGAGAATCAGAGTTCCAGCCATGTAGCACGAATGACTGCCGAGCTATTGCAAGCCAAGGCCAGGCAGAGAAGACGATATATATTTGCCACGCTTGCGTTGATTCTAAGTCTGTTTGTTATGCTTGCGATTTTGGTGCTTTCCAATGCCACCAGCATAGATGTTGAGCCTGAAGAGGCCGGGCAGATTGCCAGCGTTCGGGTTGTAGATGGCGTGGGAAAGGCACTCGGTCATAAGGTCTATTCCTGGAGTGCAAATCCAACGATTGAAGTCTCTGCTACGGGGTTCAGGGCATCGCATAAAACCTTATCAGCATCTGAAATTGGCGGAACGGTAAGAGTTGAATTGCAGCCCTTGCCAGGAGAACTTCATATCATCACAGCACCGGAGTCAGATCAAACACGTTGGTTTGTTGATGATCGCATGGTGTCTGTTGGGGCGGCGTTCAAGCAAGATCTGTATGCTGGAAACTATAGCATTACAATCGATAGTCCCTACTACCTGATAAAAACGCTTCCCATTACAATCAAGAGAGCTGAGCAGTTGCAGCTGAGTGAATCTCTGGAAAAGGTTTCCGGTCAGTTTCATATCAGCACTGTTCCAGCCGGTGCCGAGGTTCATATCAATGACGAGCTGATTGGCAAGGCTCCAGTCTCTATCGCAAAGCAGGGCGGGGCGTATCAGATTGTGGTCTCCTATGGTGATTATGAGCCGATTACCGAGGCGGTAGAGCTGACCAATAGTGCAAGTGTGGTGGAAAGAGATTACAGGTTGCTTCTGAAAGGGGCTTATCTGGATGTGCATACCGCCCCTCAGGGTGGGCAGCTGTTGTTGGATGGAAAGGTGGTGAAGGCAGGACGTTTGCAGGTGAAGGCAGGGCTGGTTCATTCACTCAGATATGAAAAGGACGGTTACTTTCCACAGCATCGTAAGGTCTCTGCAAAATCGGGCGAGGAGAAAAGCATCGCTTTCAACTTGAAGGCAGAGATGGGCCTTGTACGTG
This sequence comes from Mariprofundus sp. EBB-1, assembly GCF_003665155.1. GTDB lineage: Bacteria > Pseudomonadota > Zetaproteobacteria > Mariprofundales > Mariprofundaceae > Mariprofundus. The sequence goes on from NZ_RCFQ01000019.1 coordinate 49,840, forward strand.
TTGTCTCTAGTCCAATTGCGGTGGTGAGCATCGATGGCAAAGAAGTGGGAAAAACACCGTTGGAACTCGAGTTGTCTGCAATATCTCATCACCTGGTGATCCATAAAAAAGGTTACCGTTCGCACCAACAGATTGTTGTGCCAAGCAGCGCATCTGTGCAACGGATCAAGGTGGTCTTACCGACTGAAATAGAGGCCAAACTTGCAGAGTCACCTGCATTGATGCGCAATAGTGCAGGCATTGAACTTAAACTGTTCAAGCCAGATGATCTGTTTGTGATGGGAGCTCCGCGACATGAGAAAGGACAACGGGCCAATGAGTTTTTAAGAACGGTGCGCTTGACCAAACCATTCTACATTGCCACGCATGAGGTATCGCGCAGTCAATTTTCGCGATTTAAAGCTGTTGCCGGAGCCAAAAATGAACCGGTGACATCGATTAGCTGGATTGAAGCGGCAGCGTATTGCAACTGGCTTAGTCAGCAGGAGGGCATGGTTCCATTTTATGATATTCGGGCTGGTCGCTTGATCGGTTCGAATATCGAATCGGCTGGATACCGCTTACCAAGTGAGGCGGAGTGGGAGTGGTTATCCAGAAAAGCAGGCAAGTCAAAACAGACCAGGTTTGCCTGGGGTGATGACACTACGATTGCTCCGAAAGCGGGAAATATTGCGGATGAATCGGCCAAAGGTAGCACAGCGCGCTATGTGCCCAACTATTCCGATGGCTTTGCCGGTGTCGCACCAACAGGCAGTTTTCCTGTTGAAAGCATGGGTTTATATGATCTGACTGGCAATGTCAGTGAGTGGGTACACGATGTATATGCGTTGGTACCGAATGCCGGTGTGAAGGCAGAGGTAAACCCCTTAGGGGCGAGAATTGGTGATACCCATACCGTTAAAGGTTCAAACTGGCGTTCTGGCGGCATCACTGAACTTAGAGCGGCTTATCGTGAAGGTAAAAAAGCAGGGCGAGATGATATAGGGTTTAGAGTCGCAAGGTATGTTTATGGAGGAATCAATGGAGAAAAATAGACGATCCAGGACACGGTTCTTTATCCTTGCCATGCTCGGACTAGTGGCACTCGGCATGGCAGTAGGTGCTGCCAATGCTGCGATGCAGTCGATTAAGCTCAATTCAGCAGCAACATTTCCGGTGGATATATAAATGACAGATATGATAAAGAGCTTTATAGCACTGATTGTTAGTGCGATTTCCGTTCACCTCGCATATATCGGTTTTGTACGACCTCAAGCCGATTTGATTATGCAAATGGCCAAGCAGGCAGGGCAATCAGCACCGCGCGATATCCTTGTGATTATGAAAGATTATGAGCAGGAGATCTGCATTATCCTGATGATCTGGGCTGGTTATTTGATCTTGAGTAAATGCATGGCCATTCTCAAAGACCGCTATTTGTTCAGTGTCGATCTGCTCGATCAAAGTGAGCAGCAAGGTGCTGATCTCCATAGCGCGCTTACAAATTTAGAAAGCTTGCCGGTGGAGACCAAATCAACACCGCTGGTGATGACATTAATGGCCAGCGTGCGCCGATATCTGATCACCAGCGATGTGCAGAATACATCCGATGCGATTGATTCGAGTATTGAAGCGATGGCCATTCGGCAAGATGCGGGTAACTCCATGATCCGGTATTTGATCTGGGCTATTCCTTCGATTGGGTTCATCGGGACAGTGCGCGGCATTGGCGGAGCACTGGCTCAGGCCGACCAGGCCCTGGCCGGGGATATTGGTGGCATGACCAACAGTCTGGGGCTGGCCTTTAACTCAACCTTTGTGGCCTTGCTGATCAGTATCGTTCTGATGTTTATGCTGCATCAGCTACTGCGATTGCAGGATGGTCTTGTGGTGGATACGCAGGATTATTGTGAGCAGTTTCTCTTGAAACGGATTTCCGAGCAGTAGGCCCAAGCTGAAAATCCACCGTAAAACAGAAGGCTTTAATATTGCATTTTTGGATATTATGGCCTCAGGCCTTGGTGCGATTATCCTCGTGCTGATTCTGGTTAAACAGGATGTGGACAGATCCTCTCCTGAAACAGAATTGTTGAATGCGGATCTGGCCCGTATTGAGCAGCAGGATGCCGATCTTAAGCGTGCTATCGCCAGTGTTGATCAGGATAGTTTAAAAGCCGCTGCTGCAATCACCAAAGTGCAGGCGAAAATCTCAGATGTGAAATCCGAACTGATACAAAAAAGTGACCAGCTGTCGCAAAAAGCATTACAACTCTCGGCTGTAAAAAAGACGATAAAAAATGCGCCTAAAGCAAAAAAAGATGATGTTGTTCGCAGTGACCCCGGTGGTGAAGAAGATTATATCATGGGGATCAAAGTAGAGGGTAAGCGAATCGTCTTCCTTATCGATAGCAGTGCATCGATGACAGATGAAAAGCTCATCGACATCATCCGTCGAAAGAACAGTTCAGCGCTAGAGAAAAAAAGCGGGCCTAAATGGAAACGAACGCTACGTATCGTGCGTTGGTTACTTGCCCGCAGTCCTAAATCCAGTCAGCTGGCTGTAGTCACTTTTAATAAACAGGCAACAGCACTTGGCGGTGGCTGGTTCTCCAGTCGCGATGCGGCAGCACTTGGAACCGTTCAGCGTGATCTCAATACGCTAGTGCCAACAGGCTCTACAAATTTACAACGGGGGCTGAAAAAGTCAGTCGCCTTAAAGCCAACGGATATTTATCTGGTGACCGATGGCTTGCCTACCGATGGCATATCAAGATACGCCAGCCTCAATCCGTTTGCTGCTTGTGGCTCGCTATTGGGAAAATCCAATAATATTTCAGGGTTATGTCGCGTGAAACTGTTTCGCCAGAGTGTTGCGGATAGTGCACCGGGGCAAGGCACTAAAATCAATGTCATTCTACTGCCGATTGAGGGTGATCCGGATGCAGCACCTGAGTATTGGCGTTGGACTGCTGCAACGGGTGGTCTGCTGATTAGTCCGGCATCGAGCTGGCCATGAAACTACGCAGACACAATATTGAGATTTTTACCATCTCATTCCTGGATATTATCTCATCAGCCTTTGCGGCAGTGGTGTTACTGGTGTTGATCTCCAAACCCTTACCTAATCCTTTGGATCTGGGAGCAACTGAATCCTTGCTGAAGCAGGTGGTGTCGGCGGAGAGTCAGCTTTCTGATTCAGCCAGAGAGCTTGAAAAGAAACGTCAGGAACTGGCTCGCTTGCAGCAGATTAATAGCTTGCTGCAGGCTTCTGAGAAGGGCGCACGGAAAGAGATGGGCGATAAAACCAATCAGCTGGAGAAGCTCGATGGTGACCTTGATGGATTATCCTTGGTGCAATCATCTCTCAATAGAGCCTCCATCAGACCAAGTTCAGCGACGGTCAGGGATGAAGAGGTTGGCGGCATTCCTGTTGATAGCGATTATATTATTTTTATTGTCGATACCTCGGGCAGTATGCTTCAGATTTGGAATAGCGTGTCTAAGACCGTGCTTAATGTGTTGAAGATTCATCCCAAGGTGAAGGGATTTCAAATTATGAATGACAATGGCATGCCTCTGATCTCAAGTTATTCAGGTAAGTGGATTCGCGATACGCCGCAGCGGCGTAAGAGCGTGATGAATGTGTTCGGCGCATGGAAAAGTGCGTCAAACAGTAGTCCGGTTGAAGGGCTTGAAGTGGCGTTGAAAAAATATGCCAAGCCGAATATTTCACTGTCGATCTATATTTTTGGAGATGACTACACCGGTGCATCGTATGATGCGGTGATTGATAGTGTTGATGCGCTAAATCGCAATAAAATAACAGGGAAAAAATTAGCCAAAATTCATGCGGTCGGGTTCATGTCCAACTATGCCACCAATCGCTTCTCTATTCTTATGCGCGAAGTGACACAACGTAATGGTGGTACTTTCCTGGCATTGCCCTATGACCAGAACCGGGCAACAGGTATGCGTTTTCAATAAGCCCATGTAGAGCCCAAAAGTCTATTCATTCTCTCTAATACATCAGGGCGCTTTTAGCCTCTAATTTTTGAGATGCTTGTATGCTTGTATGCTTGTATGCTTGTGTCGGGGAATGGGGCCAAAACAAAATCAAAGGAAATCAAAGGAGAATCAAAGGGGT
>NZ_RCFQ01000002.1 GCF_003665155.1 Mariprofundus sp. EBB-1
CTACCCAGCTCAGGGGCTTTTTTTTTGTTTCATCGCATATTAGGGCAAGCATCAACGTTTGCTTAAAGCAGCAATTCTCTGATTGCCGTGATAAATGTTTTAGATACAAGTCTAACGGAAAAGACCCGCGTGATATTAAGTAATACCTTTTTTAGAGCACAGGCCTAGCGCAAAAAGGCGAAGTGACATTAAGTCACTTCGCCTTTTATTGCTGGTACCGAGAGCCGGAGTCGAACCGGCACGGCCGTAAAGCCATTGGATTTTGAATCCAACGTGTCTACCAGTTTCACCATCCCGGCAGATTAGTGTGTTTAGCTATTAGTCTGCGACAACACCATTAAGACAGACTTCAGTCTTAGAAACACGTTCAGTTTTTAAGACGGCGCGAATCATGTCATTATCAGAGAAGCTGTCAATAGAGTATGTAGTCGCCGGAGTAGGGTAATGACATATTAAATATCCTCTGTTTTATACATGTATTCAGCATTTTTTACCGCAGAGTACGCAAAGTTGCGCAGAGAAAGTCAAAAGTATTGTATTACAGGGCTCAATATGAATGTAGTGGAGCAAAAAGAACAATCATTGAACCATGATAAATCACCATACCAATGAGAGAGCAGCAAAATCATTGTTTATTGTTTGTTTCTACTTTGCGTCACTCTGCGTCCTCGGCGGTGAATGTTTTTTAAGGTTTTAATGCGATTGCCCTAGTAGTTGGAGTTCTCCTGCTGTTTCCCATTCAGATAGTCTATCTTGCAATCCGGCATAAACAGGCAAGGATATGAACTTATATTTGGTAGGGGAAAGAGAGATCATGGGGCTTGCAAAACATATAGATTTTGACGTTGTCATCGTTGGTGGCGGTGCCATTGGTGCTGTGCTGGCGCTGGAACTGGATCGATTGAATTATAGTGTGGCTATCGTTGAACTGCGCGAACCTCTTTTTTCATCGACCAACCCTGAGCGCGTGGTGGCATTGAATGATGGTTCACGTTGTTATCTGGAAGCTTTGGGTTTGTGGAAAGAGATTGAAGCGTTTGGTTTGGGTGATATCCGTCATATTGTTGTCACTGAACCGGGCAATCGTGGACGTTTTGATTTGCATGCAGATGATCTACAGAGCGCTGATAATGAACATGCCTTGGGTCATGTTGTGGAGATGGGGCATCTGCTTGAACCGATGTATCGGGCTTTGCAGGACTCATCGGTTGAACTGATTGCACCGGCTTGCATTGAAGCCTTTGAAGTACAACAGGATCAGGTCTCGATTCAAATACGCCGTGACGATGAACTATCCACAATTACAGCAGCTTTGCTGGTCGGTGCTGATGGTACTTATAGCCAGATACGTGCTATGGCGGGCATTGGTGTGTTTGGTTGGGATTATAATCGTTTTGGACTGGTGGCATCGGTGACTACAGAGCTTGGCCATCAGGAGACAGCACATGAGTGTTTCAGGTCATCGGGGCCGCTGGCTTTTTTGCCGTTGGCTGATGGTCGTTTCTCTATTGTCTGGGCTGCCACACCGGCTGAAGCAACACAGCTGTTGGCGATGGATGATGAGTCCTTTATCTATGCCCTGCAAAAAGCCGCCGGGGCATCTACGATGTCGAAACTCGGTGCGGTTACCGGGATATCAAAACGCGCCAGCTTCCCGCTTGAATTGACTATCGCCAAATCATTCGCCCAGTCTCGACTGGCCTTGCTTGGAAATGCTGCCCATACCATCCATCCGGTAGCAGGGCAGGGTATGAATCTGGGCTTTCGTGATGTAGAGACGTTGATTGAAGTGCTTGCTCGCGCCAAAGCACAGCAAGGGGATGCATCCGTTGATCCAGGCCAATCGATTCTGATGCAGGCCTATGCAGAGAAGCGACGTGGTGATGTGATGGCTGTGGCGGGATTTACCGAGTCGATGTCACATATCTTTGGCAGTAGTGTGCCCGGCATGAAATGGTTGCGCGGCATGGGGTTGGATAATCTTTCCAGCGTGCCAGCTCTGGCTGATCTGTTGTTGCAACAGGCTTCGGGTCTTGCCCAATTTAAACAGTTTAAACGCCCGGAGGTTCCTCATGCGTGATCATGCTGATGTAGTGATTGTTGGTGGTGGCATGGTCGGTTTGGCGCTGGCTTGTGCTTTAAGGCATACCGGTTTGCGTATTGTGATTGTCGAGCGTGGTGAGCCGCCAGTGCGTCTCTCCCTCGGTAGAGATTGCCGTGTGTCAGCCATTGTGATGGGCAATGTACGCATTCTTGAAGGTTTGGGTGTGTGGAAGCATCTCAAAGATGATGCAGGGCCTATGCGCAGCATGAAGATTTGGGATAATCAGGAGCAGGGTGGTATCCGCTTTGATGCATCCGAGATTGAAGAAGATGCACTAGGTTATCTGATTGAGAACTCCTGCACGCAGCGGGCTATGCATAAAACATTGCTGGATAGTGATGATGTGGAATTCTATTCGCCGGCTGAAATCACAGCCATCGATTGGCAGCCGGGTGATTGGTCGCAAGAAGATTGTTCGAAGAATCCGGCCAGGGTAAGGCTTGCTGATGGGCGGGTGATTACAACACCATTGATTGTAGGGGCTGATGGCGGTCGCTCATGGGTACGTGAGCAGGCTAATATCGGTGTCTGGCAGCGTGATTATGCGCAGAAAGGTGTGGTGGTGAACGTGCGTGCTGAACATCCGCACCGTGGTATCGCTTTTCAACGTTTTTTGCCAACCGGCCCATTAGCCGTATTACCGTTGAGTGATAATGTATGCTCCATTGTCTGGAGTGCAGAAAATGCCGAGGCGGATCGTCTGTTGGCGATGTCCGATGAAGAGTTCCTGGATGCATTGAATCTCACCTTTGGTCCTGTGCTTGGTCGTATTACAGAAGCCGGTGATCGGGCTGCTTTCCCGTTAAAAGGGCAGTTGGCCAAACATATGGTGCGTGAACGCGTGGCACTGGTTGGCGATGCTGCGCATTGTATCCATCCTCTGGCTGGTCTGGGCGTGAATTTAGGCTTGCGCGATGCCATGGTGTTGGCGCAGGAAATCGCTGATGCCAAACGCTTTGAAGAAGATTGGGGCGAGTTGGCGGTTTTAGATCGTTATATGAAACAGCGTATGCCTGATGTGTTATCGGTCATGGGTTCTATGGAAGGACTGCATCGGGTGTTCACGACAAACATTCCGGGCCTGAAAGAAGCGCGTGGGTTGGGCATGCGTATGGTTGGTAATGCCGGAGCGATTAAACATCTACTCATGCGTAATTCGACAGGCTTGTCTTTACCCGTTCCAAAACAAATTCGCACGTAACTATTCTTATTAATAAAAACATTTTACCGCTGAGGACGCAGAGTTACGCAGGGTAAAAGCGAAGCAGGGAGAGAGATTAAGTGCTCAATCAGTATTACCCATATCCACAAATGCTGCGCCCGATAGCTGTCTACATGACCTGCCAGTTTAATCTGCATCTGACTTCCTCTGCGCAACCTTGCGTACTCTGCGGTAGATGCCTTTGAATTTACAATATGGATGATTTGCAAAACTGGCAATATATTGCTGCTGCACTGATTTTTGTCTGGACCGGTTTTGTGCGTTCAGGTTTGGGTTTTGGTGGAGCAGCTCTTGGTTTGCCGCTGTTGCTGCTGGTGGTTGATGATGCACTGGTCTGGCTGCCGTTGATTGGTATTCACCTGCTCTTCTTTTCATCGATCACTGTCAGTTCCCGCATGCAGCATATTGATTGGGCCTACCTCAAAAAAGCACTCGCTATCATGATCATTCCCATGCTGGTTGGGGTGTTCGGGCTGCTAACGCTGCCTTCTGAGTGGGTGGTGGTGTTTGTCTATCTCACCACGCTGTTTTATGCCTGCTGTTATCTGTTTAAGTTTCAGATCCGCAGTAATAATCGTTGGGCTGATCATGTGCTGCTGATGAGTGGCGCCTATGCTGCCGGTGTGTCGCTCATTGGCGCGCCGCTGATTGTGGCGGTGTTCACCCATCACGTGGTCAAAGAGATGTTGCGCAACACCTTGTTTGTGCTGTGGTTTATACTGGTGGTGATCAAACTTTCCGTATTGTGGTCGGTGGATGTGAATTTCTGGTGGTGGCATCACCTGTGGTTGTTACCATGCGCCGCTATTGGCCATGTAGTTGGTTTGAAGTTGCATGATCACCTGATGGCAGGTGACGCGACCAGGTTTAAACAGGTGATAGGCGCTGTGCTGGTACTGATATGTATGGTTGGTCTGTCGGCTCAGTTTGAAAATGTGCTTTAAGTGACAGTAAAGAGGTGTTGAGTGAGTTTAGGAAATATTGATGGCTGGCAATTGATGGGCACGGTGGCGGCGCTGTCATTTACGGTAGGTTTTGTGGATCAGCTTCGTATTACCTATAAAACTAAGAATGTGGATGGCTTGTCATTCTTGCAATGGGCCGTGTTTGCCTCTGCATCGAGTATGTTTACAGCCTATTATGTGCATCTGGATCAGTGGATGATGGTGGCCGTGTCTGTTTTTGGTACGTGCTGCTGTCTAGCTATTCTGGCCATGATGATGCGTTTTAGGAGCACATAATGCGCAGTGCGATGGCCAAACATATTCTGGTCAAAACCAGGCAGGAAGCTGAAGAACTGAAACAGCGCCTAGCCAAGGGTGAAGACTTTGCCAAGCTGGCAAAAAAATACTCTCTATGCCCCTCAAAAAAGCGCGAAGGTGATTTGGGTGAGATCTATCCGGGGCAATTGGTGAAGTCTGTTGAACAGGTCATCTTCAATAAACCGCTTTCGAAAGTGCACGGCCCGGTGAAAAGTAAATTCGGCTTTCATCTGATTGTGGTCTATTTTAGAAATTAAGTACGAGCCTTTATATCGTTCAGAAAAGACTGCACGATCGGCAGCCTGCTAGCGGGGGAGGGAGACCTTTCTATTCTTTCCGTTGAAATAGGGCTAAATAATCACTCCTTTGGGGTGGTGTTTTTTCTGTTTTTTACTCAGGTTTCAGGAGTGTTTGAAAAGAGAGGTTTGATATCAGTGATCAAGACACTATGAGTAATTCCGTGGTTCATATTCTGTCGCCTCAGGTGGCCAATCAGATTGCTGCCGGTGAGGTGGTTGAGCGGCCTGCATCGGCGGTCAAAGAGCTGATGGAAAATGCACTTGATGCTGGCGCCACCAAGGTGGTTGTGCGCATTACTGGGGCCGGAAAAAAATCGATAGTGATTGAAGATAATGGTTGTGGCATGTCGGCGCACGATGCTGAACTCTCCTTGCAGCGCCATGCCACCAGTAAAATTGCGTCTTCAGATGATCTGCATCGCATCGCCAGTCATGGTTTTCGTGGTGAGGCGCTGCCATCCATCGCTTCCGTTTCACGCTTTCGCATGCAGACCGCTTTAGCTGGTAGCAGCGAGGGCATTGAAGTGCGTGTGGATGGAGGAGCTGAGACCGAAACGCGTCCTGCCCCACCGCGCCATGGCACCCGTATTGAGGTGCTGGATCTGTTTTTGAATACTCCGGCACGTCTGAATTTTATGCGTACAGATAAAACCGAAGAAGCCGCGATTGCCGAATCCTTTCGCGCTTTGGCGTTGGCCAACCCTGGTGTAGCAATGCAGTTGGAGATTGAAGGGCGTAGTCGTTTTAATTTTACCAGTCAGGATGAGCGATCCCGTATCATAGCAATTCTGGGTGATGCATTTGCTGAGAATAGTATGGAGCTAAGCATTGAGCATGAAGGTATGCTGGTTTCTGGCCATTTGGGATTGCCTACATTCCATCATCGTGATTCCACCAAAATGATGTTTCTGGTCAATGGCAGGGTTATCCGTGATAAACAGTTGATTGCAGCTATGCGAGCGGGCTATCGCGATGTGATGTTTCATGATCGATACCCTGTAGGGCTTATTCGCATTGAAATAGATCCGGCCGATGTGGATGTGAATGTTCATCCGGCCAAACGTGAAGTACGTTTCAAATCACCACAGACGGTGCGTGCAGGCGTTGTATCCTGTATCCGTGCAGCCATTGAACGCATGGGGCAATCGGTAGCATCTACAACGACTGATCAGGCCATGCATGCCATGCAGCAATCGGGCTCTTCAGACTATCAGCGCCAGGCGGGTACTTCTTCTGGCGCATTTGCTAATGCTTCCATGCCGAATTTCTCATCCGGTGATTTCAGGGTTCCTGTGCGCCAGCCGGCCTCTTCTGCTGCAGGTATGCCAGTAGATCTCCAGCGTATTCTGTTTGCCAGCGGTTCAGCGCATGAACCGGAAGGCTGTTATCAGGTAGATGGGGGGCTGGATTTAGGACATGCCCTGGCTCAAATTCATCGCTGTTATATTCTGGCCCAGACTTCATCCGGTGTTATTCTGGTCGATCAACATGCAGCCCATGAGCGCATGACCTATGAAAAACTGAAAAAGCAGTTGGCGGGTGCGCGTATTGCTACGCAGATGTTGCTTGAGCCGGTAAGTCTTTCTTTGGCTGCTGAATCAGCAGCCTGGCTGCATGATCATGATGATGCCTTGGTGTCATTCGGTGTTGAGATTGATGTGACCGGCGAGGAGTCCTGTTGCATTCGTTCTGTGCCAGCCATGCTTTCGACAGAACCTGTGGCTGAGTTGGTGGCGGAATTGATTGAGGCCTGTCGTCTGCTTGGAGCAGAATCAGAAGCCGGATCCAGTGGACAGGCGCGCGTACTGGAGCGTTGGCTGGGCAATCGGGCTTGCAAAGGGTCGATCAAGTCAGGACGTTTATTGTCACATGAAGAGCAGGAAGCGTTGTTAAGAAAGATGGAGCAGACGCCGAATATCGCACAGTGCAACCATGGTCGTCCGACTTATGTGTCACTATCGCTGAATGATCTTGATCGTCTGTTCGGGCGAAAAGAGTGAGAGGTTTGTTGGGTACAGAATACCGATTGTTAAGGATGGAGCACTAGATGCATCTTGATCCGGTGATTCTGGTTATCACCATTGTACTGTTTTTCTCCATGTTGATGGCTTATGTCGCCATGCGTGTGAAGTTACCTATTGTGGTAGCCTATATTCTTACCGGCGTGTTGCTCGGCCCATCCGGTTTTGCAGTGATTGAAGATCATGGTCTGGTGACCCGTATTGGTGAGATCGGTGTGATCATGCTGCTCTTTTTTGTTGGTCTGGAAGTGTCGATTCCGCGTTTGTTAGAAGGTTGGAAAATAGCATTTATCGGTACCAATATTCAGATACTTGTGAGTGTAATCGCCTGCGTGGCATTGGCGATGCTGTTTGATATGAGTTGGCAGCAGGGGGTGTTGTACGGCTTTATTATCAGTCTTTCCAGTACCGCCGTGGTGCTGAAAATATTGCAGGATTCCGGCGAAATCGAATTGCCGTTGGGGCAGAATGCACTTGGCGTGCTGCTGGTGCAGGACCTGGCAATTATTCCGATGATGGTGATTCTAGGCATGCTGGGAGGCGGTGAAGAGAGCACTGTCTCATCACTGGTGGTTCAGGTTGCCGGTGGTGTAACAGTGATTGGTTTTGTAATCTGGTTAATGCGTACAGGGCGTTTTCATATTCCCGATGCACTGCTTGGCAGTGATGAGCACCGCATGATGCTTGGTCTGTTGCTCTGTCTGGGTTCGGCCACATTGACTGGCTGGTTGGGGCTATCTCCTGCACTAGGAGCATTTCTCGCGGGTGTACTGCTCGCTTCATCGGATCAGTCTGAATGGGTGCATGATCATCTGGGACCGGTGCATATTATTTTCATGGCGATGTTCTTCCTCTCCATCGGTATGCTGGTAGATCTCGATTATTTGATTGCTCATGTTTGGGTTGTCGTTGTCGCCACGCTGTTGGTATTTCTATTTAATGCAGGCACTAATGTGTTCGTCATGCGTGCACTCGGTGAAGATTGGGAGTCGTCATTATTGACGGCTGGCCTGCTCAGTCAGATTGGAGAATTTTCATTCCTGCTGGCTGCGATTGGTTTGCATGTCGCGCTGATTGATGAGCCTCTGCATAGTTTGACGGTTCTGGTCATTGCACTGACCCTGATGCTCAGCCCAATATGGTTGATGTTGATCAAACGTTTCGCCCGTATGCGCGGTGTTGTGAGGGAGAGGGAGTCATGAGTGCAGCATTACAGGCTGTGGCGTTGATGGGCGCAACAGGCACGGGTAAATCTGCGCTGGCCATGCAAGTGGCGAAAGCTACGGGCATGAGTATTATCTGCTGTGATTCGATGCAGCTGTATAGCGGGCTGGATATCGGTACTGCCAAGCCGACAGTTGATGAACGAACACAGGTTGAACATTTTTTAGTCGATTGTTGTGAACTGCCTGATCTCTATTCGGCCGCACGCTGGGCCAATGAGGCACGCATCCATATCAGGGCGCAGAATGCGTTGGGTAAAGTCCCGATCATTGTGGGTGGGACGGGACTCTATTTGAAGGCACTAACACAGGGCTTTGCAGATATTCCGGAAGAGAAACCTGAAGTCAGGGCACATCTGGAAGCGGTGCAGAACGCTTTAGGTACTGCTGAATTGTATCGTTTATTGCAGGCGTGCGATCCGGACATGGCATTGCGCTTAAAAGAGAACGATACGCAACGCATCATGCGGGCACTGTCTGTTTATGAGAGTTCCGGCAAAGCATTGAGTGTATGGCAAAAGCAGGCCGCCGATATTCCTGCCATTGATTGTCCTGTATTTGTGCTTGATGTGGCCAGAGACGTGTTGCGTCAGCGTTTGGCGGATCGTTTTGACGTGATGATGAGCGATGGTTGGATGGAAGAGGTGAAATGGTTGGATGCGCTGCAACTGCCTGATACACATCCTACGATGCGGGCAGTGGGTTATCGTCAATTGCTGGACCATCTGCATGGTGATTTGAGTGTGGATAAAGCGTTAACCGATGGCATTACAGCGACCCGGCGTTATGCTAAACGACAGGTAACATGGTTTAATCACCAGGCGAAAGATGCAATCCATGGCGATGCGCAAGCAATTCAGACGTTCATCATGGCTTGTATGCACAGGCAGATAGATAAGATTGGTCATATTGATCAAAGTGAACAAACAGGGGTAGAAGATGGCTGAGACACATGATGTCGCATTAGAGAAGGATATCGCCATCAGCGTACATCCTGAATTTCCTACCAAACAGCTTGGTGCATATGCCTGGAAGGCACGGGCTGAAGAGTTTGATCTATTGGTAGATTCCAGTGGCTGTGAGCTGGTTGAATCAACGCGCGTGAATGTGCGGCGTATTACATCGGCTACGCTGTTTGGTTCAGGCAAGGTTGAGGAAGTGCGCTTGTTGGTTGAAGAACATGAGGCAAAAGTGGTGTTTGTTGATCACCCTTTAACGCCGGTACAGCAGGGTAAACTTGAGGACGCCTGGACAGCCAAAGTGGTAGATCGTACAGGTCTTATCCTGGAGATTTTCGCATCCCGTGCCCGCACGCGAGAAGGTATTTTGCAGGTTGAGCTGGCCAGTCTGAATTATCAGATGGGCCGACTGGTGCGCAGTTGGACCCATCTGGAACGTCAGCGTGGTGGGGTTGGTCTGATGGGCGGACCTGGTGAGCGCCAGATTGAGCTGGATCGACGTATGATCCGGGATAAGGCCATATCTCTTGAAAAAGATCTGGAAAAAATAAAACGTATGCGAGCCACACAGCGGGCTGGCCGGCAAAAGAAAGATATGCCAACCGTGGCCTTGGTGGGCTATACCAATGCGGGCAAGTCAACCCTGTTCAATCTTCTGACCAATTCCGGTGTCTATGTGGCAGATCAACTGTTTGCCACCCTTGATCCGACCCTGCGTTTGCTTCAGATAGGAGATAACTTGCGTTTGATGCTCTCCGATACGGTGGGTTTTGTGCAGGAGTTGCCGCATGAACTGGTGGATGCTTTTAAAGCGACACTGGAAGAGGTGATTGAAGCAGATCTCATTTTGCATGTGCGTGATGCGTCTGATCCGATGAAGGCTGAGCATGCCAAGGTTGTGCATGAAACACTCGAGCAGTTGGGTTTGGTAGGCGACTATGCGCCTCCGATTGTTGAAGTCTTGAACAAGAAGGATCTTGCTCCGGAGCTTGAGAGTTATCGTGCCGATGAGATCGCCGGCAGTCGCATGGCTATTTCTGCGCTTACCGGCGAAGGCATGGACGCGCTGGTGCAATTGCTGACCGACTGGCTGTGCCAGGAGATGCGTGAAATGCATCTCAAATTGAATCTTTCGGATGGGAAAGGCCTGGCGTTCTGCTATCAGCGCGGTGCGGTGCTGAGTAAAAATTGTGATGATGATAGTATGCATGTTGTGGTTCGCTTAAATACACTTGATGCGTTAAAGTTTATTGAAGATGATGGCTTCCATCGATTGCGCTGACTCAATCAATGTGATGATTTATAGACTAGTATGCGTGCGAACCTTTGTTGAGTTGCGCATCAGCTCAATATCTAGATAGAGATGCTCTATCAACCCGGCCTATTCATGAATAGGTCGGCTTAGAACGACTCACCAATATGTTGAATATTGGCAAGGAGATAACGTGCCACAAACAGTATCTGAACCAGTAGATTCAAATTTACCGCTTGATCATAAGGATCTCTATATCAATCGTGATTTAAGTATGCTTGAATTTAATCGGCGTGTGCTTGAAATGGCTGGTGACCCCAATACACCATTGTTGGAACGGCTTCGGTTTTTATGTATTTACACATCGAATATGGATGAGTTTTTTGAAGTTCGGATAGCTATTCAGAAGCATCGGCTTGCCCTTGGTTCGTTGAGTACAGGGCCGGATGGTTTGACTGCAACGGATATACTGTTGAAAGCGCGCGAGAGAATTGAAGAATTGGTGTCGGAGCAATATAACCTGCTCAATGAAGATCTGTTGCCTGCCTTGCGCGAGGAAGGGATTCGCATTTTACCTCGCGTAGAATGGACAGACGAGCAGTCCGATTGGGTTCGTAAATTTTTTAAACGCGAATTGTTACCAGTGCTGACTCCGATTGGGCTGGATATGTCGCACCCCTTTCCAGGTGTGCTGAGTAAAATTCTCAATTTCATTGTAGCCCTTGATGGTAAAGACGCATTTGGACGTGAGTCTAAGTATGCCATTGTGCAAGCTCCACGATCACTCTCCCGTGTGATTCAGTTACCCGATGATATTAGCAATTCAGAACATAACTTTGTGTTTTTGTCCTCGATTATTCATGAACATGTTGGTGATTTCTTCCCGGGTATGAAGGCAAAATCTTGTCACCAATTCCGCATTTCACGCAACAGTGAATTAATCGTTGATGAGGAAGAAGTTGATGATTTGAAAAAAGCGGTGGCAGGTGAACTGCTTGAACGCCGTTTTAGTGCGCCTGTGCGTTTGGAAGTGTCGAATAAATGTCCTGAAGAACTATATACGTTTTTGTTGCAACAATTTAATTTGCATGAAAGTGATTTATATCGGGTTAATGGGCCTGTTAACCTGTACCGGCTGGCAGCTATTTATGACAATGTGGATCGTCCTGACCTCAAATATCCACAGTTTGACCCGGGTGTGCCTGCCAGTTTACAGCTTGAGGATGAGGATATGTTCAGTGTCATTCGACGCGGAGATGTGCTCTTGCATCATCCATTTCAGAGTTTTAAACCTGTCGTGGAGCTGATTAATCAGGCAGCAGCAGATCCTGATGTATTGGTTATTAAACAGACGATGTATCGGGTAGTGCCTGACTCACCGATTGTTGACGCTCTGGTTAAAGCAGCGCGTGCCAATAAAGAAGTTGTGGCGGTGATCGAATTGCGTGCACGCTTCAATGAAGAAGACAATATTGCGCTGGCTGACCGCTTGAGTGGAGCTGGAGTGCAGGTGGTTTACGGTGTGCTTGGTTATAAAACCCACTGTAAAATGATGCTGATTGTGCGCAGAGAAGGGCGCAAGCTATGCCGATATGTGCACTTAGGTACAGGTAACTACCATACCATTACCACTCACTTTTATACTGATTTCGGCATGCTTAGCTGTGCCCCTGACCTGGGTGAAGATGTGCATCGGGTATTTCAACAATTGACGGGTATGGGACGTGTGTCCAAATTGAAAACCATGTTGCAGTCACCATTCTCACTGCATAGCGGTTTGATTGAACGCATTGGATTGGAGGCGGCCAATGCCAAAGTATATGGAAAGGGTCGTATTATCGCTAAAATGAATGGTTTGGAAGAACCCGAGATGATAAGGGCCTTGTACAAGGCATCACAGGCTGGCGTGAAAATTGACCTTATTGTGCGTGGTATTTGCTGCTTGAGGCCAGGCATCAAGGGGGTTTCTGATAATATTCGCGTTCGTTCAGTACTCGGCCGCTTCCTCGAACATACACGCGTCTTTTATTTTTATAATGGTGGGGAACCTGAAACGCTGTGCGCAAGTGCTGACTGGATGGGACGCAATTTGCTCAGGCGTGTGGAAACATGTTTCCCTGTACGTGACAAAAAACTGGCGCGTGAGATTATGACATTGGGTTTACGGCCATATTTGACCGATAACACAGGCGCATGGGCAATGCGTAAGGAAGGTGATTATCGACGCGTGCGTTCAAAATCCAAGCTACGTAGTGCGCAGCTGCTTCTTATGAAGACGCTTGGTCGCCTTGGTGGGTGAAATTATGTGTCTGCTTTTACATTGAGGTCAATGTGTAGTTTTCTGTCGAAAGCCTGCTTAATGTAATCGACGGTTTGTAAAGCAGCCCAGCGTTCCAGCATCAAGTCACCATCGCCTTCAAGATGTAGTGTGATATTATGATGATCTGTTTCGACATAAATATTGTGTACACGGTCTCGTCGTTCTTTGTTTAACGCGATGCCGAGCCGAAGCAAAGCACTTAATTGCCAGGCTTTGGCCTGATTTTCAGTCGATAGACTAGTAAAGTCACGATGTGCTTCCGAAGGTGCCGCTTTACGTTGATAACGTACAACTTGAGCCAATAAGGCCTTTTCGTGCTTGCTCAAACCTAGTAGCGGAGAGACCGAGATGATGTAAGCAGCATGACGATTGTGGCCACCAACACGGATGTACATGCCTATTTCATGTACCAGTGCAGCTACCTCTAATAGCAATCGTTCCAGATGTCCCAGTTTGTGCGTGGCAGCCATTTGGTCAAACAGGGCAAGCGAAAGCCTGGCGACGTGTTTGCAATATTTTTGGTCTACATGGTATTTCCTTTTCAGGCTGCGCGTCCAGGCGATAAGATTGTTGCGTTTTGACAGGAAAGTACGTTCTTCTCCGTCCATCATATCAAGAATGATACCATCAAGCAGACTGGCATCTGGCATGGCCATCTTTTTGGCACCAGCCAAAGCCATGATTTCATAAAACACCATGGTTGCAGGCAATATGACATCGGCCCTGTCGGGACGTAATCCCAGGTCGCGTACGCGTTCCTCGAAGCTGAGAACGGATATTTCATCAATCAATATGCCGAGTTCTTTGCGGCTGATCTGTTGTAAAGACTCGGTTGCCAGCAGCTGGTGCGCTAGTTCACCGATGGCACCGGCATTACCTCCGGTAGCAATGCACAGATCTGCTTTGCGTTTACCAATTTGTTCGCGAATTTTCTTGCGCATGCCATCCAGATATTCAGAGAGAAGTGTATTGAAGTCTCCACCTTTCCCCATCATTTCGAGCAGACGAACGGTACCAATTTTAAAACTTTGGGACGCAACCACCTCGCCGTTGTCGCAAAGCGTGATCTCCACACTGCCGCCGCCCATATCTACCAATAGGGTGAATTTATCAGCCAGATCCACGCGCCGGGAAATAGAGTAATGCACCAGCCTTGCTTCTTCCTCTCCGCTGATAAGTTGCAGCTTAATATTCGTTTCATCCCGGATGCGCTTGACCAGTTCGGCTCCGTTTTTGGAGTCACGCATGGCACTGGTGGCAGTGGCGCGATAGGTACCAATTTGTTGTTGATCGAGAATGCGCCGAAATTGACTAAAGGCCTCTACAGCATCATCCATGGTTTGCTGGCTCAAGATGCCAGTGGTGAAGGCATCGTGCCCCAGCCGTACGGCTTCACGATAACGTTGAATGAGCCTGGGCATGCCATCTGCATCACGCGTGGCTACACCCATACGAATAGCGTTGGAGCCAACATCAATAGCGGCGACCATGGCACCCGGTTCGGGTAGTGCATCATCTTCGACGAGGTTGATAATTTCCATGTGCTTATGATGCCTGCTGTTCAATACGAGGCCAACAAATTAATTTGATATTCATTTGACATGCGACGGTATCGGTTTGGTTTTTTTATAGTAGTGCTGTATACTGTTTTTTCCTTTCAAGCGGGGAATAACTATCAAAGGGGTATGATTGTCATGACAACAGAGGCAACAGGTGAAGTAATCCAGTGCAGTGGTTCACAGGAGGAGCTAATGACGAATGTCCGTTGTTTTGATGCGCTGGCAGAAAAAAATGATTTAAGTGATGAGAAGATAAAAAAGATCCTGGTTAAATATCAGCAGGAGCAGGAACTCAAGCCGTTTCAGGCAGAGCTTATTCATTTACAAACATATCTGGAAGAGACAGGGAAGCGTATGATTATCCTGTTTGAAGGTAGGGATGCTGCGGGCAAGGGCGGCACCATTCGCCGTGTCAGCCGCTATATGAATGAAAAACATTATCGCATCATAGCGCTAGGTAAACCGACCGAAGAGCAGCGTGGTCAGTGGTTCTTTCAGAAGTATGTATCTCAGTTTCCACATGGTGGTGAAATCGCCATGTTTGATCGCAGTTGGTATAACCGTGCGATGGTGGAACCGGTGTTCGGCTTTTGTAGTGATCAGGAGTATAAAAATTTCATGAAAGGAGTGGTGGGGTTTGAAAAGGACTTGGTACGTCAGGGAACGATTCTAGTGAAAATCTATTTTTCAGTGACCAAGGATGTGCAGCAGAAACGCTTTGATCGCCGTAAGGATGATCCACTCAGGCAGTGGAAGTTGTCTGAAGTTGATGTGATGGCGCAGGAACGTTGGGATGATTTCGATAAGGTGAAGTATGAGATGTTAAGACGTACGCATACTGCCGCTGCTCCGTGGACGGTCATTCGTTCGACCAATAAACATCTGGCCCGTTTGAATGCTATCAAATCAATCCTTAATGCTGTGGACTATGAAAAGATTAATAGAGAGCTGAACTATATACCTGATGATGATGTGGTGGTTTCCGGAGCGCGTGAAATTGAGTTGATGCAGCGAGAGCGCTTGCGTAAGGGGCAAAAAAGATTCTGAATAAATTTACTGATGATTGAAAAAGGAGGGTGAGCTAATCACCCTCCTTTTTTATGATGATTACTGATCAGGTAAATATGCCTTTAAACAGGAAGAAGAACAGTATGGAAAGTCCTGCACCGGCTGGAAGGGTAACTATCCACGACATGAATATGGTTTTAATGACGTTGCCATTTAATGCTCCAATACCGCGTGCCAGGCCGACACCCAGCACGCCACCGACCAGTGTATGGGTGGTGGAGATTGGTAATCCGGTTCCGGATGCAAACACGATGGTAATAGCGGCAGCCAAGGTAGCAGCAAAGCCGCGACTGGGGGTGAGTTCAGTGATACCTGAGCCAACCGTGGCAATGACTTTATGACCGTAGGTAATGAGCCCAATCACAATGCCTGCGCCGCCAAGTATCAGAATCCATATTGGCGTGGTCGATTTAGCTGCGATTTCACCGGCGCTACTGACAATGCCGACAATGGCCGCGACAGGACCAATGGCATTGGCTACATCATTGGAGCCATGGGCAAATGCGATAGCCATGGCGGTAAAAATCATCAAAACGCCGAAGATTTTCTCCATGTGATTGAAATGAAAATCAAGCTCAACAGTTGGATCAAATTTCAGACGATTGATTAAAAATGTACCGATGATGGTGATCACTATACCAATTGCAGATGCTACGATTAAGCATTCGCCCATCGACATATCAATGCCAACATGTTTTAAGCCTTTGACCATGGTGACCATCGCAATGATGAAGCCCACCATAAAGATATATGCAGGCACATACTTTTTGGCATTAGCAACAGGATCGTCTGTGTTGATGATTAACTTTTGAATACTACGGAAGAGGAAGAAGGCAATAGCACCAGCCAATAGGGGAGATGTAACCCAACTGGCTGCGATGGTGCCAACCTTACCCCAATGGACCGCATCCATGCCGATACCAACGGCACCAAAACCGACAATTGCACCGACTATGGAGTGGGTGGTGGATACAGGCCAGCCCTGGCGAGTGGCGACCAGTAACCAGATTCCGGCAGCCAGCAGGGATGCGAGCATGCCATAGACCAATAACTCAGGGGTGTTCCCCAGCGATGACACATCAATGATACCTTTGCGTATGGTCTTGGTAACTTCACCGCCAGCGAGTATTGCACCGGCTAATTCAAACACGGCTGCTATCATCACTGCCTGTTTGAAGGATAATGCTTTGGATCCTACGGAGGTACCCATAGCGTTGGCGACATCATTGGCTCCAATGCCCCAAGCCATGAACAGGCCGAAAATAGCGGCCAAGCCTATGTAGATCGTTGCATGTTGTACGAGGATGGATTCCATGCCTTGCTTGCTCTCCCTATCGGGCCATCAATAACTGAATGCGGGAGCCAACCTGATGAGAGACATCAGCTAGCTTGCCTATTTTGTCAATCATGCGGTAGAGGAACATCATATCCAGTGGCTCATATTTCTTTTCAATTTTGAACATGGCATGACGCAGTTTGCGTTCCTGTTGGTCGGTCTCTTTTTCAATCTGTTCGAGTTTTTCGATCAATGACTGGACGATATCAAGCTGTCTGCCACGAAAGCCGGTTTCCACCAGTTCATCAAGCTCATTGATAGCTTTTCTCGCCTGAAAAGCAGCATCTACGGCACGTTGAACAAAGGCAATAAACAGTTCATCAACAGGTGTGGGAATTTCTGTTTTGCGACCGGTCATGATGCCAGAAATATCTTGAGTGGTATTGGCGATTTTATCCTGCAGACGCAAAATTTCGAGCACTTGTTCACGCGGCATGGGCATGAACAGGCTGTTTGGCAGGTGCATGCGTAGATCAAGTTTGATGGTGTCGGCTGCTCTTTCCATGCTGGAAATAGATTTGTGCAGCCGTTTGCAGGCATCGTAATCTTTGTCTAATGATGCCTGAAAAAATAGAGGTAACTGGTTAGCACATTGGCATACCTGCTCCATATGTTGTTGTAACGGCTTGATCGGTGACCCGGCAAACATGCTGGTGATAGCGCTTTTTCTGATCATATCAAAGCTCCCTTTTAAAACAAAAAAGTTTAATCGCATCGCCTGCCAAGGTCACTCTATATGTTATGAACCGATGTTAGAGCATATCTTACTCATTGATCAGGGCTGTTGCTGTATCGGTATCAACGTGGCGTACTTCTTTGCCTTTGACCATGTAAATAACCATTTCTGCAACATTGACTGCATGATCTCCAATACGCTCCAGGCTTCTGGCGATATCTGTGGCAATCAGACCGGCGGTAATCTGGCGTGGGTCTTCCATCATATAGGTCAGGTATTCGCGCTGCATAGATTTGAAGTTCTGTTGAACCTTTTGGTTCTCTTCAATGCAAACCATCGCATCGTCTAAATCACCTTTTGAAAAGGCATTGAGCGCTTGTGTAAGCTGATCTAGTACAAGATCGGAGAAAGACTGCAAAGAGGAGATCTGGGTCAACGGATGCTCTTCCGTTTTCAGCATGTTTTCAGCAATATTTTCGGCCAAATCGCCCATGCGCTCCAGATCCGTTACGACCTTAATCGTGGTCATGATAAAACGCAGATCACCCGCAGCAGGCTGACGTAGCGCCAGGATAGTGCGTGTCATATCGTCAATTTCGACTTCCAGCGTGTTAATGGCATGGTCACGATCAATCACTTTATGTGCACGTTTGGAATCTTGTTTGATTAATGAGTTCATTGAGCGTTTCGTCGCTTTTTCAACCAGCCCACCCATGGCCAACACCTTTTCTTTCAGTTCGGTTAACTCATCTTCAAAGCGTTTAATGGTATGTTGGTTCATGGCTTTATCCCTCTTGTCTTTCTTATCTATACACTAGTGTAGTTGAATACAGTGTTATCCGAAACGGCCGGTAATGTAATCTTCAGTCTTTTGATTGGCTGGCGCTGTGAAAATGGTGTGTGTATCCGCAAACTCGATCACGTTACCAAGGTAAAAATATGCTGTGTAGTCAGATACGCGTGCTGCTTGCTGCATATTATGGGTGACGATAACGATGGTGTAGTCTTTCTTTAGTTCATCCATTAACTCTTCTATTTTAGCCGTAGCAATGGGGTCGAGGGCGGAGCAGGGCTCATCCATCAGAATTACATCGGGTTCTACTGCAATGGTGCGGGCGATGCAGAGGCGCTGCTGCTGGCCACCGGAGAGCGCTGTGCCCGGTTGTTGCAGCTTGTCTTTCACTTCATCCCAGATGCTGGCTTTTCTTAATGAGGACTCAACAAGCTCATCCATATCAGGGCCATCGTTAACCAGACCGTGAATACGCGGGGCGTATGCAATATTTTCATAAATGCTTTTAGGGAACGGGTTGGGTTTCTGGAATACCATGCCAACATGGGTGCGCAGTTGCACTACATCCACTTCAGGTGCATAAATATTTTGACCTTCAAGCAGGATTTCACCCTCAATACGGCATGACGGAATGCGATCATTCATACGGTTCATGGTGCGTAAGAAGGTCGATTTTCCGCAACCGGACGGGCCGATAAAAGCGGTAACTTTACCGCTCAATATATCCAGATCGATGCCGTGCAGGGCCTCAAAGTCACCATACCAGAGCTTCAGGTCACGGATGCTTATCTTGGTTTCGTTGTTTGTATTGTTGCCAGTACTCATGTTTCCTCACATGTTTGTTGCATACGATATATCACCATGATTGTTGTGAACGATTTCTAAGCTTAACTGCCAGCGCATTCAGGCTTAGCAGAACCGCCAATAGTACAAGAATACCCGCCGCAGTGCGTTCACCATAACCGCGCATGGATTCCGTTGACCATGTATAGATTTGTGCAGGTAATACCGTAGTTGCATCTAAAATTGTTGTAGGCGCTTCAGGGATATACGCCATCATGCCGACAATAATCAAAGGTGCTGTTTCACCCATAGCCTGCGCCAGTCCAATGATGGATCCTGTTAAGATGCCCGGCATGGCCAGTGGCAAGACATGGTGCCAGGCTGTTTGTAAATTTGATGCGCCAAGTCCATAGGCTGCTTCGCGAATCGATTCAGGTACAGCGCGCAGGGCGGCACGGGTAGTGATAATGATGACCGGCAGTGTCATCAGCGCCAGTGTCAGGCCGCCGGCAAGGGCAGATGAGCGTGGCACACCAAAAAAGCTAATGAAGATGGCTAGTCCCAACAGGCCATAGAGGATCGACGGGATGGCGGCCAGATTGTTGATGTTCACTTCAACCATACGGGTGAAACGGTTGTCTTCGGCAAACTCTTCGAGATAAATAGCGGTCATCACACCAATAGGTACAGCAACCAGCATGGTGATCAACAGGGTGAATACGGTACCAACGGATGCTGCCAGAATACCGGCATATTCAGGTAGCTTGGAGTCGCCATTGGTGAACAGTGTAGTGTTGAATACAGTGCGTATTTTGCCATCTTTGAGCATGGCATCGACAGTGCGCCGATGCTTGGATTTCAGGCCATGGCCATCATGTTGTTTGATATATTGATCTACCCGGCTGTCTGCAAGCACCCACAATTCAGCGCTGCTACCCATCAGTTCAGGGTGTGCTTTCATATATGCAGGCAAACTGCGCAACCAGGCCCGGCTGACGACACCACGCATTTTTTTATCGATAGCTTTATTATAGTTTTTGCTGGCAGCCTCGGAGTAATGAATGGTGGCTAGCACTTCTGTTTCATCAAAGGCAGGCAATGCCTTACCAATGATATCAACAAAAAAGAAGACCAAAAAGGCCAGAGCCAATGCGATAGCTGCAAAGCCATAAAAATGAAAACGGGCATCGGCGCGTTCGCGTTTGCGTTGATGCGGACTTTTGTGTTCATTCATAAAGCTCGGTGTGGTCTTACCTGCTTCGGTATTGTTTAAATCGTTGGCCATGGTTGTTGTATCCATTTTTGCATCATTGTTCGTATGCATAGCAATATCCGCTTCCGCTGTTTTATTCATAACGCTGCCTGAACTTTCGAACCACTATGGTTGACACAATGTTAAGCATGAGGGTGATGATGAGCAGTACCAGGCCGAGCGCAAAGGCCGACAGGGTGAAGGCGGAGTCAAATTCCTGATCGCCGGTAAGTGCCTCGACTATTTTTACGGTTACGGTAGTCATGCCTTCCAATGGATTGGCTGTAAGGTTGGGGCGAAGGCCGGCAGCCATGACCACAATCATGGTTTCACCGATGGCGCGAGATACGGCCAGCAAACATGCGGCGACAATGCCCGGAAATGCAGCAGGCAATACAATGTGGCGAATGGTTTCTGCTTTGGTAGTACCCAGTGCCAATGAGCCATCCCGCATTGATTGTGGAACAGCACGAATAACATCATCAGAGAGTGAAGAGATAAACGGGATAATCATGATACCCATAATCAGGCCCGGAGCCAGGGCATTGGTGTAGTCTGCTTCCAGTCCAAAGGAGTGGGCAATTTCTACTATGATAGGGCTGATGGTAATCGCGGCAAAGAAGCCATACACGACAGTAGGGATGCCTGCCAATATCTCCAATAGCGGTTTCAGACGACCGCGCGAAGCGTGACTGGCATATTCAGACATATAAATGGCGGCAAACAGACCAATGGGAATGGCTACCAACATAGCGATCAGGGTGATCATGAAGGTGCCTGCAAAAATTGGCAGGGAACCAAACATGAGAGGGCCAACAGATTCAGCGCGTCCTGCACCAATCAAAAAGGCTGTGTCAGGCTGCCATTGGGTGCCGGTGATGAAATCCCATACAGGTACAACCTGGAAGAAACGGATGGATTCAAAAATGACGGATAATACAATGCCGAGCGTAGTGAGAATAGAGATGATTGCAGCACTTAGCAGCACACCACGCATCACTTTTTCAACAGCAGGGCGGGCGCGGAAATCTGCCTTGATATGACCTAGTGCAAACCACATACCAGCACCGCCAAGTGCAAATGCTGTTGCTAATAACATGGTGGCAGGAACACTGAATAGGTGAAATAGATGCCCAATACTGAATATTAAGGATGTAGCCAGAGCAGGTAGCGCCACCCAGATAACCGTGTACCAACCATAAAAGCCGGGGCGAGAGTGCATTCGAATATTATTTTTTTCTGAAGTGATGGCTTTGCCACGGGCTAAAAAGTAAGCCATAGCTGAGAGCGGCAACAGGCCGCCAAAAAACCAGAGAAATAGATCAGCAATGCTCATGGGTATGGTGTAACTCCAGTTTTTTTATCTTTATAAATCTTGCTGTTAAAGAAAAACTGACCGGAGCGAGCTCCGGTCAGTTATCTAAGGCTGAAATAGTATTACTTTAAGAGGTGTTTGTTTAGTGCTTTTTCTTAAAAACTGATGGAGTCATGCGAGTGAGCTCTTTCAGGTTTGAACGATATTTAGCACGCATCTCTTTAGGCAACGGGATCAGACCGATATCAGCACATTCGCCTTCATCACCAATCATCTGTTCGCTCATAAACAGGTTGGCATATTCGAGCATGCCAGGAACCTTGTTGATATGAGACTGTTTGATGTAGAAGTACAATGAACGCGATAGTTTGTAAGAACCGTTCTGAACTGTTTCAGGTGCAGGAGCGATGCCTTCGATTGTTGCTGCTGCAATGCTGTCGCTGTTTTCAGCCAGGTAGCTATAACCGAAGATACCCAGTGCCTGTGTGTCTTTAGCCAGTTTCTGAACGATCAGGTTGTCATTTTCACCGGATGGAACATAAACGCCGTCCTGACGGATTTTGTGGAACTTCTTGTATTGTTTGTTTTTTACTTTGTCCGCTTTATACAGGTCAGTGTAAACATCCATATGCTTGGTGATGTGTTTGAGGATCATGTCTTCAAATGCATCACGCGTACCGGAAGATGCTGGTGGGCCATAGATGGTGATTTTACGATGTGGCAGTTTTGCATTGATTTCATTCCAGTAGTGATACGGGTTTGCAACCAGGCTCTTGCCATCTTTGCTTGGTACTTCTGCAGCTACTGCCAGCATCATTTCCTTACGGGTAAGGTCTAATGCAGCTGTAGATTTAGCCTGTGCGATGGCAATGCCGTCATAACCAACAACCATTTCAGTGATGTATTTAACACCGTTTTTCTGACATTTTTTGAACTCTTTGGCTTTCATGCGACGTGATGCATTGGTAATGTCAGGCGTGTCCATACCGTTGCCAGCGCAGAACAATTTCATGCCGCCACCGGAACCGGTTGATTCAACTACAGGAGTTGTGAATTTTGTTGTTGAACCCAATGCTTCAGCAGAATAACTGGAGAATGGGTAAACTGTTGATGAACCAACAATTTTAATTTGTTCGCGCGCTTCAACTGCATGGGCAGCGATGAGCAGTGTTGCTGTTGCCAGTATAATTCGTTTCACTAGTATTGCTCCGTCTTAATAAGATTTTTGTGATGATACATATTGAGATAGTGATGTTAGAAATAAAAGGCTGGGGGGTGAGCCCCAGCCTTTTTGTTTGTGTGACTAGAATTTAGTTTGAGTCCAAAGACCGAAACGTGTGGTTTTCTTACTGGTGACGCCTGCAAGTTTTGTTGTTGCTTTATCAATACCTAACGCAAGAGTGACATGTTTAACAGGTGAGTATTCTACACCACCGGCAAAACGATTGGTCTTGGTGACAGATGCAGCATTGTCTTTTGTGAGTTCATAACGGCCGAATACACCGAAGCCGTTGCTGATTTTACTCCAGCCCCAGATAGCATACGCTTTCTCTTTTACAGAGGTAGCTGTCGCAGTGGTTTTAACTCTGTTGTTGGTGTAGTTAGCACCAACGCGATAGTCGCTGCCTGAACCATAAGTGGTCATGATTTGGTACAATGTGCTTTTCTTTTCAGCCAGGTTAGTTGGAACTCTTTTGGTTCCTTTATAGCCATCGCGGTATTGGAAATCTACGGTCATGCCTTTTACAGGGTACAGGCTGAATCTGGAGTCAATATCCATAGTCTTGCCAGTAACTGCAGGGTGACTATAGCCAGCTCCATTGGTGTACGTGACAAAATATTTTGCCATGCCATCAAACAACTTACCTTTCAGACCAATGCCAAGATCAGATGAAGCATCATAACCATTGGTATCAATCATGACTTTTGAGAAATAACGATGTTTCCAAAGTCCTTGCTCATAATCAATCCATGGTGTGTGGGACTGACCAATACGTAATACAGCAGCGTCGCCATACAACTTACCTTCCAGATATGCATATTTAAGAAAGATATTGTTGTTTTTCTTGTTCAGGTTGGGGTCAAGGTTGACATCAGTAGTGATGCGCATCATCCAATCAGAGTTAAATGAATATTTTGCAGTTAAGTAAGCGCGTTCAACGCGAGCGCCCAGGGTCTCTTTTGTAGTGGCGCCAGTTGAGTTGGTTTGTTTGAATGAGGTGATGTCTGAAAAGACCTTACCACCTAGTTTTAATTTACTGTCGCCATCGTCATAGACATTTACGCCGCCAGCCATTGCTGGAGCAGAGAATGCCAACATAGCGAGAGCAGAGATTGAACGAATAATTGCTTTCAAGTGTTTCTCCTGTTTTGTGGATGTAAATAAAATCTCTTTCGAGTTGCCGCGGATGGTAATGGCTCTTTGTGACATGCATATGACATAAAGTCAGGCGTGTAGGTCTGTCACATGCATGTCATATCTATGGGTGAGAATAGCTCTATTCTTAATTTGTAAAGAGAGGTCTATATGTATATAAATCATGCCACTCAGGCAGAGCTTACAGAAGCTTTTGCCGCGACTCGAATGGCAGGTCCTTTATTTCATCAGTTTTGTGCGCTACCCGTCTGTGAGAAAATGCAGCCTGAAGAATGTATGCAGCTATTTCACTGTTTTGATGTTGTTGCCGTGAGTGCGGGTGAGGTGATTTATGAAGCAGATAGTAAGTCTGACAACACCATTCGTTTGATTGTTGAGGGGAGGGCTGAAGTATCCAGTTCCTTGATGAGTATATATGGTCATCTTGGTGCAGGGGATCTGTTTGGCTTGTTCTCTTTTTTAGATGAAGATCGACTGCATTCAGGTACGGTCAAGGCTGAGTCGGATATGATATTACTCTGTATTAACCGTGATTATTTTAATCTGATTACCGTTGAAGATGCTAAACTCGGTAATTTGTTATTACGCTCGATGTTTCGTTTGTTATCACATATGTCGTTGAAAATGGAAAATGAATACGTTGCCATGCGCCATTATATTGCAGGGAGGCATGGCTGATGCTAGAGATGCGGCATGGAAATTTTCTGTATAGTGATCTTATGACACAAAACCCGGATACGATCAGTGCCGATATTCTTATAGTTGAGGATGAAGCGCCTATTGCCAGATTAATGTCGCTGCATTTGCAGGCGGCTGGATATTCTACCCATGTGTGTGACGATGGAGATCTTGCGCTGGCGGCATTGCGGGATGGCAACTGGCGTCTGGTGGTGCTTGATCGCATGTTACCCGGAGCTAACGGCATGAAAATCTTGCGATGGATCAAAGGTTCATCGACCAAAGCCAATACGCCTGTGTTGATGGTGACCGCGCTAGGCATGTCATCAGAACGCGTTCAGGGCTTGAATGACGGGGCTGATGATTATTTACCTAAACCGTTTGAGCCGGATGAGTTGGTGGCACGAGCAAGGGCGTTGTTGCGGCGAAGTCGGGTGGTGGAAACAGGACGTACAGATAGCGAGTTCATCAAGTTAGACCCTGATGTGCCGGTGGTGTTTGAAGGCAATCAACGCGTTGAACTGCGCCCGATGGAATATAAATTGTTGAAATTGTTAATGGATAAACCCGGTAAAACCAGAAGCCGTGATTATTTGCTGGATCATGTCTGGGGGCATGAAGTGTTTGTGGAAGAGCGCACGGTGGATGTGACAGTGAAACGGTTGCGTAAGGCAATGGATACTTTGGGTCGGAAAAAATGCATTGAAACCGTCCGTGGTATGGGCTATCGCTTTGTGATGCCCAATGAATAACGCACGTGAATAAAACTGTTGTCATGCGTGTTCAGTAATGGATGCCACATGGTTTTCTTTGTTGATTGCTGCCGGTGCACTGTTCTATGCACTTCGCATGCGCCGGCAATTGCACTCCTATAAGCTTAAGCTTAATCAATTAAAAGAGCATCAGCATCTGCTGGAGCCTGATTTGGCCGATGGTGAAAGGCTTGATGCGCTACTTGTCTCTATGAATGAAGTGGTGTTTCGTCTGGATGCGTCAGGGCATGTTGTTGGCGCTAATGCACAAGCAGAAGAGATGTTCTCAATGCGGAGCGCTGCGTATCCAGTATCACTGAGACAAGTGTATCGTGAAAGTGACTGGCATGAAGCCTTTCAAAAGGCCTTGGATGCGCTGCCTGAGCACCACTGTTTACCTGATATGAAGCTCTCCCATGTTGCTTTAGCACCGAGAATTGCCGAGTTAAATGCCGGTCATATGCTGTTGTTATGTGTGGATGTGACAGAACAACGCAGGCTGGAGAAACAGCGTAGAACCTTTTTGTCTAATTTAATGCATGATCTGAAAACGCCGCTGACATCCTTGTTGGGCTACGCCCGTAGCATGGATCGTTTCGGTGATGATGTTGATTTTAGAAAAGAAGCTGCTCATGTGATTGCAGATGAAGCCAAGCATGTAAATCATCTGCTCGATGCGTTGTTGACCTTGGATCAGATCGAGTTTTCGGGAAGAGATGCTTCTGCATCATGCCAATCCAGGCCGGTTTTGCAGCTTGTGAGTGATATGTTGGCTCCGCAATGTGTTGAAAAACATATTGAGCTTGTGTGTGAATATGGCCCGGATGCTGAGCTTGCAATGATGGATGATGAGTTGGAAAGGATCATTACCAACCTGCTATCTAATGCTGTGAACTATTCTCCAGAAGATGGGCAGGTTCGCTTAACGCTTAGCGTTAATGAGCAGCGTTGCACTATTGTGATTGAAGATCAGGGTGAGGGTATTCCTGAAAAAGATCTGTCCAGAGTAACCGAGCGTTTTTACCGGGTGGATAAGGCCCGCACGCGAAAAAATGGTGGCCATGGCTTGGGTTTGGCTATTGTAAAAGAATTGGCAGAAAAGAATGGTGGCGAGCTGACACTTTCGAATCGGCGCGATCAGTCCGGTGGCGCATCCAGGGGATTGCAGGCTAAGCTTGTATTACCTTTAGCTGAAGCGACTGCGGCATCTTGAGCGTTTACTTCATTCATCGTATACCGTGCTCTGACATAATGTCTGTAGCTGACTCAATGGCTGTTCATAATGTTGCCATAGACCGATGGAACGAGCAGAGAGTGGTTTGCGAACCTGAATAGCACTGGCTGTTTGTACCGGGTGCGTGGCGTGTTGAAAATGCATGCATGATTCATTCCAGTTCAGGGTACAGGCATGCAATAAAGCACGCGTCTGCTCCTCCTGATGCTCTACCAATTGTTCATAAGTCATATTATAAAGTGTATTGTGTGGTAGCACCTTAGCCCAGTGCTGCATCAGACGCTGATAGGCTGCGTAATAATGTTTCAGCTCAGACAGATCAAAAGCGTAGCCGAAATGTGCGCCCTGTAGATTGTTTTTGTAAATGGATAAGCAGGTATCCAGCGGGTGACGTTGCAAATGTATGAAACAGGCTTGCGGCAGAGCCCGGTGAATCAAGCCTATAAGATTGATGTGACTTAAGGTTTTATCACAAACGCATGTCTTGGAGCCAACGTTTTCTTTGATGCGTTCTAAATAATTTTCTCCGATTGCTGAACAGAGGTGATCAGGCAGCGTGTTGAGTGCTGCTGCTGACAATGTTGAACCTACAGTATCGTATATGGCTGCTTGCATGTGGCCATTTTCACCCAGCGTGCTGACATCAGGGTGAGCCGCCAATATTTGTTCAACCAGTGTTGTGCCTGATCTGGGCATACCGACAACAAACAGGCAAGTGGGGTGAG
This sequence comes from Mariprofundus sp. EBB-1, assembly GCF_003665155.1. GTDB lineage: Bacteria > Pseudomonadota > Zetaproteobacteria > Mariprofundales > Mariprofundaceae > Mariprofundus. Next base: position 27,211 of record NZ_RCFQ01000002.1, read on the forward strand.
CGGGGTGCTCTTGTCGCTGATGTGCTATTTCGCTGAAATCGCCCTGTATAAGCTGATCAATGTCTGCAATCGCGCCCGCGGTGTCAAAATCACTGTGTTGATGGCGGATGGTGTTGGCATCTTGAAGTAAGGAGAAGGCTTTATTGTAATGGCCCAGATCATCTTCTACTTTGGCCAGGGCGAATGATATTTTCATGTCTGTGTCGCTGCCTTTCGGGCATTGTTGTTTTATCTGCTGCATGATTTCAATATCATTATTTGATGCTTCATAATGCTGTAAGTCCACACGCATTAGCCAGGCGTCACCATGGTAGGGGTTAATTTGAAGTGTGTGCTGGATGTGTTGGCGGGCTACTTCCAGTGCTCCCTGCTCTACCGCTAACAGAGCTAATCCATAATGTGCATCGCTATTGTTGGTGTCGCGCGCAATAATCGCTTCCAGATGAAGGCGTCCTGCATCATGATGATTTAATGCGTGGCAGGCTTGAAATAGTCCCATGCGTATGGAGCTGTCACCAGGGTTTCTTTTTTGGATTTTTTCCAGCACAGCAAGTGCTTCTTGATGTTGATCTTGTGCCATCAACGCACCAGCCAGACCTAAATGTGAGGCGATGTCATGGGTGTCTATTGTGAGTGCATGCCGATAGCTTTTCATGGCTGAAGCTATGTCCCCTTTTTGTAGCTGCAGGTTGCCTAAGCTGGCCAGAAAGTGCGCACGCTTTGGCGCGGCATCAATGGCTTGCTGTATGCGTGTCAACGCCTCTTCGATATCTCCGTTTTGCATGGCCAGGTGACCACGCAGGTGCAAGGTGTCGGGATGTTGTGGGTATATGGCTTCGATCTCATCACATGCTTTCATGCATTGTGATGGGTTTCTCTGTTGCAGGGCTTCACCTGCCATCGCCAGCAGTTGAGATATTTTTCTTTTTTTGTTGTTGGAAAGCTTGATGGGCTTGGCCATGCACGACTCCTGAGAGGGGGATGAAGCAAGCATAACTGTGTTGGATGTCATGTAATACTGCTAAGTGATATTGAATACGCGTTGGTGATAGAGAAGTTGGTTTGGAGCGTGTTAATGGTAAAGAGTATTAAAAAAAAGCCGCCTCATTGAAGAGACGGCTTTTGTCTTTTTAAACGAATCCAGCTATCAAACTTAGTTGATCTGAGATAGTAGTTTAGGGTTTATTACGAGATTTCTTACACCGTGCGCATGATTTTCTTCAAAGTCATTGCCTTCGCACCATTTGCCAACTGTTTCGATGTTAACTTTGGCGACCTGAGGGCGAACACTCCATGTAACCTGATAGGGAGAACCTTTCTCATTATAACCGGGGCCAGTTGTCGAACCTTCATACTGAACAGGCGTACCAGTATCGCCTGGGATACCTGTTGCCTGATGCAGGCCATGTACTTTTTTATGCTTGGTTAACTTTTTAAAGCTAGCTGCATGTTTATCATTTACTACGACATAAACCTGAGTCTCAACACGTAACTGCGGATTTTGCCCTTCGACAGCTTTGTTGAAGCAAGCACCAAGGCTGTGGCCGGGTTTGACCTTAGCTGTTGAGTAAACATAGTGAACTTCAATGGTGTCGCCGGATTTGAGTGTGCTGTGGGCGCTATCGCATATTTTATGCTTGGTTGGCGCAAGTTCAGCCGGAGTAAGACTGGCTGTATCGAATCTGTAACCACTCTGATAGCCCTCGCCATTACCGTTACCTGCATAGATTGAGAACGCTTTAGCTTTGTGCTCTGCATTTTTGTGGAAATGAATGTTACACAGGTTCATTTCAGTTGATGCAGGAGCTTGACTGAAGATGCGTTTGTTTTTGCCAGCTACAGCATCAATATCACGCGGTGATTGTGGGCCGAAACCTACGCCTTTCGTGCTTTTTGCCAGTGCTTTGCGCTGTGCTTTAATTACTTTGTCAGCAACAGGGCCCGATGCGTGGTGGCCACCTTCTGCTGTGCCATGCTCACTGCTGTGCCCACTGTTATGGCCATGTTCACTGGCCATAAGTGGTGTGGCTAGCAGTGCAGAAGCAGCTAGCGCGATCATTACTCTTTTCATGTGTTCCTCCCAGAATTAGTGATCGGATGAATTTCCGATGTGGATACAATATAGTAAAGATTTTAGAATCTGCAACTTAGATTTTAATGGAACGACACATTTAAACAGGAGGGCTGGATGGTTACGCGGCACGATTTGAACAAATATTACCAATGGCTACGTCAATATGGTTATAATGATTCCCACTCGGGCAATATTTCCGGGCGCGATGGTGCCGCGATGTGGATTACGCCGACAGGAGCTTGTGCCGACACGCTTGAGCCAAAAGATTTTGTGGCTTGCAGGCTTGCAGATCAGCCGCCTGAAGGGGCATCCGGCGATGCTAATCTGCATCTGGCGATTTATCGCCAGAATCACAAAGCACAGGCTATTGTGCATTCGCATTGCCCGCATGCTGTTGCTTTGACGCTGAATGGTGAAGATTTTGTGCCGTTAGATTTTGAAGGGCAGCTCTATTTTCCTGTAGTGCCGGTGATTACCGTTCCATACGATGTCTATTTTGAGCAAGCGGCTGAGCAGGTGGCTAAGGTGTTGGTTGATCACCCGATCTGTATTGTGCGTGGTCATGGTGTGTATGCATGGGGTGAAACGTTGAATTTGGCATATAAATGGACCTGTTCATTGGAAATGTCTGCCAAAACAGCCTTTATTGCCAGGCAGGCGGGGATCTTATGATTTCTGTCCTGTTGCCAGTGCATGTTGGTTGTGCGCTGGTTTCTATCTCCATGTTTGTTTGGCGAGGGGGGGCAATGTGGATAAGACGGCCGATAACACACCCTTTCTTACGTCGAACGCTGCCGGACAGTGTGGATACCCTATTTTTATTGACGGGTGTTATGATGGCGTATCTGTTAGGTGTTTCACCGCTTGAAGCTGATTGGCTGGCAGCCAAACTTGTTGGTCTGTTGATATATACTTTGTTGGGTTTTGTGGCGCTGAGAAGTGGTAATATTGTTGTAAAACGGAGTGGTTTCATCGCCGCACTATGTGTGTTTGCTTATATTGTGGCGGTGGCACATGCGCGCAGTCCGTTGCCCTGGGTATAGTGCTACGTTAAATAAAAAATAGTTAGGAGATATGATGGCTTTGGTTGCGTCGATACATGTAAATGCTGGTTGGGCTTTGCCTGAAATGATGTTGAAAGATGTTGAAGGTAATGCCGTGGCATTGCGAGAACAGCTGGGTGAGAATGGTTTGTTGGTGGCATTTACCTGTAACCATTGCCCGTATGCGATTGCTGTTTGGCCGCGGTTGATTCGTCATGCAGCGACATTGAAAGCTATGGGGATCAATACGATTGCCGTGAATCCGAATATTCATCCCGGTTATCCAGCTGATGGAGTGATGGCCATGGCTGAAAAAATGAGCGAATGGGCTATCGAATTCCCTTATCTGGCTGATGATGGTCAGGATGTGGCGCGTGCTTTTGATGCGCAGTGCACACCTGATCTGTATATGTTTGATGGTGAGGGCAAGCTCTATTATCACGGTCGTATTGATGATTACTGGAAGGATGAGACAAAAATTACTAATGAAGAGCTGATGCCTGCTGCTGAATTGCTGATTGCAGGGGAGCCTGCCCCACAACCACAACATCCAACGATTGGGTGCTCAATTAAATGGTTAGGGTGATCGCATTAAAATAGCATATATATTTTTAATATGTGGATGAAAATAGAATAGTCAAAAACTTTACCGCAATCCCCAGGGGAGTCTCTCTTGCGCAAGCGCGCAATTCACCTTCAGGTCGCAGAGTAAGTCCTTATATAACAATGAATAGGGGATTTACTTATCTGAGGTGATCATCACAGCGTTCAGGTGAATTGTGACCAAGTGAAATGGCTGTGGTGTATAGCAAGAGCGTATTCCTTAGGGGTATAATCACTTGAACTAAAAACCAGGTAAACCATTCGGTCGATACGGTGCACTCCGCCACGGTGTTATCGCTTTTGACAATGACTACAGCCATTTCCTGCAAGGGATGGCTTATTGCGAAGCACTACTGTAACGCTGATACTGACAATGTGGTTGTGTGCCTTTGACTTACTCTGCGAAACTTTGCGTACTTTGCGGTTAGTGCTTCTGAATCAGGATGTGAGTATAGGGAGTGTTGATGCGATTGTTCTGATAATAGTTCAGATGTTTATTGCTATTTTACAGGCAAGCCTTATGCTTCGCCACGTTAAAAGTGAGCTGCGGCTCGCTTTTTTTGTTTTTTGAAGGTGGTTAAGGCATTGGAATCAGAAATTGAGTCATTGTTGCAGCCGATTACTGACGAGTTGGGTTTGGATATTCTCAAGGTCACGCTTGGTGGTGGAGGGCGTAGGCAGACGCTTAAAGTAGTCGTTGATAGAGTTGGTGGTGTGAGTGCAGATAGCTTGACGCGAGTTAGTCGGGGATTGGCTTTGCAGATGGATGCAGAGGATCTGATTAAAGGCGCGTATCAGTTGGAAGTGACTTCACCGGGGTTGGATTGGCCACTGCAGAGTGCGGCTGATTTCACGCGCTATCAGGATGAATGGATCAAAGTCTCTTTTTTGACGGGTACAAGCTGGGAAGGGCGCAATCTCGGGCCTGTGCAGCGAGCAGACGATGACAGTGATACGGATGTCTGCTTTAGGTTGTTGATTGAAGAGAAAAAAGCCAGAGATAATCATGAAGAGGTGATTTCCATGGCTGAAGTGCAAAAAGTAGTACGGGCTATCAATTGGTCAGAAGTGTCCCGCCATTCGTAATGGTTGATAGCATGTTTATAATAGTAATAAAGGGTGAGAGAATGCAGTCATGAATGTAGAAATGTTACAGGTTGCGGACGCGGTTGCGCGTGAAAAATCAGTTGAACGTGAGTTGGTGTTGGAAGCGATGGAACAGGCGCTGAAAACAGCTGCACGTAGAACCTATGCTGGTAAAAATGTTGAAGCTGAAATCGACCGAACAACGGGTGAAATTCGTTTGTGCCATGTGCGCACTGTGGTTGAAGAGGTCGAAGAAGAAGAGAATGACCTGACGCTTGAGCAAGGTAAGGAACTCGATGCTGAGGCTGAGCTGGGGGCGGAATTCCGCACCTCATTACCACCAATTACATTGGGACGTATTGAAGCGCAAACGGCCAAACAGGTGATTAATCAGAAGATTCGTGAAGCTGAACGAGATCGTGTGATTGCTGAATACGAACCGCGTGTAGGTGAATTGATCACAGGTATCGTGAAGCGTGTTGAACGTGGCAATGTCTATGTTGATCTGGGTCGTGGTGAAGCGGTGATGTACCGTGAAGATCTGTTGCCGCGTGAAACGTTCCGTCAGGGCGATCGTGTACGTGCATATCTGCGTGAAGTGCGCAATCAGAGTAAAGGCCCGTTGGTATTTGTATCACGTTCTGATGCTGGCATGGTATTGCGTTTGTTTGAGCAGGAAGTGCCAGAGGTACAAGAAGGTACAGTTGCTATTCAGGCAATTTCCCGTGATCCGGGTTCACGCAGTAAAATTGCGGTGATCTCGACCGATCCTTCTGTTGATCCGGTTGGTGCATGTGTAGGTATGCGTGGCGCTCGTGTGCAGGCTGTGGTGAATGAGCTACATGGTGAAAAGATCGATATTATTGAGTGGACTGAAGATCCGGCTGCATTTGTTGTAAATGCGCTGGCTCCGGCAGAAATTGAACGTGTATTGGTGGATGAAGCTTCGAATACCATTGAAGTTGCTGTCAGTGAAGAGAATCTGGCGATTGCCATTGGCCGTCGTGGTCAGAACGTACGTTTGGCCTCTGAACTATCAGGCTGGAATATTGAGCTGATGAGCAGTGGCGAAGAGAAAGAACGTCGTTCTGAAGAAGTGGCGAAAGCACGCCTTATTTTCCAGGAAGGTCTGGATGTAGATGAAGATTTCGCTGCTGTATTGGTAGGTGAAGGTTTCTACAGTATGGACGAATTGGCATATTGCGCTGTGGAAGATATCTCAGGTATTGAAGGGTTGGACGAAGAAGTGGCGCAAGAGCTGCAGAATCGTGCGCGCAATACCTTGTTGGATGCTGCTTTGAAACAGGGTAAAGATGAAGGGGAAGCACATATCTCCTTACTTGATCTGACTGGTATGACGCGAGAAGTTGCTGAGCAACTGGCAGCGCGTGAAATGAGCAGCGTGGATGCATTGGCAGATGCCGCGATAGATGAAATTGAAGATATTGATGGTCTGAGTCGTGAGCAGGCGGAAGCATTGATTATTGCTGCCCGTGAAGCTTCTGGTTGGTTTGACTGAGTCTGTGATGAATGACGTTCAGGAAGCTTCCGGGACTCCAATGAGAAGCTGCTTGATTTGTCGTGAATCAAAAGCAAAACAGGATGTTTTGCGTTTAGTTATAGATGATGAAGGGGTGATCTGGCCGGATTTGCAGCAAAAGGCACCTGGTAGAGGCGTTTATTTTTGTATGTCGGAAGAGTGTCTTTCGCGCACCAATGATAAACGTTTGCAGGCTTTGAAAGCGAAGTTTTCGGTTTCATTGCCACAGTGGGATGATTTGCAACAGCGCATAAGATCCGCTCTACAGCAGCAGTTGAAGCGTATGTTAACGCGTCAACGCTCCTCGGCATCAATAGGCAGGGATGCAGTGATGCATCGACTGTGGAATAATGCGCCGGTGATGCTGTTGCGGGCGATGGATGCAGGTGATGCTCTGGTTCGTCAGACCGATGATGGATTAGAGAAAAGAGCGCAGGCGGGCAAGAAGTCATTGCTGGTCAGCGCACCATCCAGGCATTGGTTGGGTGAGATGTTTGACCGTGAAGATGTTGCGATTGTAGCGCTTGATGCTGCTGGACCGACTGCGGCGATTGTAAAAAAGTTGAATGTATATTGTGTCTGGTATGGACGCATAAAGGTGTTGGGTAATAGATGAAACGAATTCTTGATTTGGCGAAAGAACTTGGTGTTGACGCGGCTGAAGTGCAGCGCGTTGCAGTAGAATGCAATGTGGTTGTGAGTGGCCCTACTAGCAGTCTGGATACGGATGACCAAAATAAAATTCGTAATGCAGTGAAAGCTGATGCGAAGGCGGAGCCTAAAAGCACAGGGGGCAAAACATTGACCCTGAATCGCCCCATGGTGGCAGGCCAAACCCGTAGTGGTGGTCAGGTCGAAGGGCGCGGTAGAACGGTAGAAGTTGCTGTTCGTCGCCGTCATGCAGCAGCACCCAAACCTGCTGCTAAACCAGCCCCGGTGGCCGCCAAAACACCTGCTGCTGCGCCAGTGGAGAAAACCCCTGAAGTCATCGCTCCAGTAACAAAGCAGAAGCTTACCCCAGCCCAACGCGCAGCTGCATCGGTTGAAAAGAAAAAACAGGATGCCGCTAACCTTGCTCGTGATAATGCTGCAGCTAAACAGGCAGAGGCGAAGGCTATAGCAGAGAAGACAGCCGCAGCGAAAGCCGCTGAAGTGAAGCCTGCGGAGCCAGCTAAGGTTAAGCCTGCTGCAGCGAAACCCGCTGTAACAAAACCAGTGGCTGCAAAAGCTCCTGTCGCTAAACCTACAATGACATTGAAGCCAAAGCCTGCTGACATTGCACGCAAGGCAGTGGCTCCAAGTTCAGTTAGACCATCCGGTGGTGGTGTCCAAGGTGCCAATCGTCCCGTGGCGGAACGCCAGGCAGCTAACCGTCCCGGAGCAAATCGCCCTGCAGGAGCAAGGCCAGCGGGTGCAAACCAAACTACAAATGCTCCAGGTAATAACCGTCCGAGTGTGAATCGTCCGGCAAATGGACCTGCAGGGAATCGTCCGAACCAGGCTCGTCCTGGTGCTAATCAAGCACGTCCAGGTGCAGGAAGTCGTCCGAACCAAGGGCGTCCGGGTGCAGCTAGACCAACAGCAGGTGCTCAGCCAACGCATAAAGGCCCACGTACAACGATCCGTCGTGGTTTAACACCGGCCCAGATTGCCGCATCGAAAGCACCACGTTCTTCGGTGAAACAGATTGAGAAGAAAATTTCTGAAGAACGTGCAGCACAGCGTCGTAACACTAGTCGTCCTGCCCGTCCGGGAGGTACGCAGAATCAAGGTGCAGGTGCTCCAAGGCGCTCTCCATCGGTAGCAGTAGCTCCGGGTGCAGCAGGTGCAGGTGCTCCGCCACCACCAGGTGCAGGACAGCGTCGTCGTGGCCCGGGTGGCGCACGTCCGATTCGCCGTCTCTCTCCTGCTGAAAAAGCAGCACGTCGCGCTTATTCAAGTAAACGTCATGAAGTATTATCACCTGAGCAGGAAGAGCGTCAGGCTAGATTAGCGCGTGGTGCGGGATCCAAACGATTCAGCGGTACAGTTACCAAGGATGATGAAGATTTCGTAGTACGTACGGTAGGGTTTACAGATCCGATTTTGGTATCTGAACTGGCCAGTCGTATGGCATTCAAGAGTTCGGAAGTTGTCAAAAAATTATTTGAAATGGGTATTATGACAACTGTGAACGAAAGTATTGATGGTGATACTGCTACGTTGATTATTGAAGAGTTTGGGCACAAAGCCAAGTTGATCAATGCCGCAGCGGTGGAAGATGTACTGGTTGAAGATGTGTCTGAAGATGATGAAGGCGATTTGGAGCCACGTCCGCCGGTTGTGGTTGTCATGGGTCATGTGGATCATGGTAAAACCTCTATTCTGGATGCGTTGCGCAAAGCCAAGGTAGCCGATGGTGAGGCGGGTGGTATTACGCAGCATATTGGTGCGTACATGGTTAAACTTGAAGGTGGTGAACGTGTTGTGTTCGTTGATACACCTGGCCATGAAGCATTTACCGGCCTGCGTGCTCGCGGTGCAAGTATGACTGATGTAGCTGTATTGGTTGTTGCTGCAGACGATGGAGTGATGCCTCAGACAGTTGAAGCCTTGAACCATGCGCGTGCTGCTGGTGTGCCAATCATTGTTGCTGTCAATAAGATGGATAAAGATGGTGCTAACCCTGACATGGTCAAACGTCAGTTGGCTGAACATGATGTAACACCTGAAGATTGGGGTGGTGATACGATCTTTGTAGAAGTATCTGCACATACTGGTCAGGGACTTGATGATCTGCTTGAAATGCTCGCACTACAGACTGAGATTCTTGAGTTGAGAGCGAATCCAACCCGTCGTGGTAAAGGAATTGTGGTTGAATCACGCTTGGATAAAGGCCGTGGTCCGGTTGCTACTGTACTGGTGCAGAACGGTACCTTTAAACAGGGTGATACTGTGGTTGTTGGTTCAGCGACAGGCCGATTGCGTGCCATTGTTGATGAAAACTCCGTCCAACATCGTACTGCCGGTCCATCTATTCCGTTTGAATTGTTGGGTCTGGATTCTGTGCCAGAGGCAGGGCAGGAAATTTATGCTGTTGAAAATGAAAAACAGGCACGTGATATTGTCCGTTACCGTAAAGATCGTGAGCGTGAACTCGGTGCTGATGCCAAGAAACGTGCAAGCCTTGATGAACTGTTTGCAAACATGCAGAGCGGTGTCAAAGAGGTGCCTGTACTGATCAAGGGTGATGTGACCGGTTCTGTTGAAGCGATGGCTGAATCATTGACGAAAGCCGGTACGGATGAAGTGAAAGTGAAGATCATTCACAAAGCCATTGGTGGTATTACTGAATCTGATGTGATGTTGGCATCGGCGGCTAATGCAATCATTATTGGCTTTAATGTACGTCCTGAAAACAAGGCCAAGAAAGTGGCTGAAGTTGAAGGTGTTGATATTCGTTTCTACAAAGTTATCTATGATGCTATTGATGAAGTGAAAGCCGCGATGGCGGGTGTATTGTCACCGAACAAAGTCGAGAAAGTTACTGGTACAGCTGATGTGCGTGAAGTATTCCAGGCTCCTAAGGTGGGCGCTGTAGCTGGTTGTTATATGACTGATGGTTATGTGACACGAGGCGCTCATGTACGTGTGTTGCGTGAGAATGTATTGATTTATGATGGTGTGTTGGCTTCTCTACGTCGATTCAAAGATGATGTAAAAGAAGTAAAATCCGGTTATGAATTTGGTACAAGTGTTGAGAAATTCAATGATGTGAAAGAAGGCGATACGTTCGAGTTCTTTATTATTGAAGAAGTAGCAGCAACACTCTGAGTCCCCGTTCACCGAATCAGCAGCGTTTTCTAACGGATGTTCAACGCTTACTGTCAACGCTGATATTGCGTGAGGTTGCAGACCCGCGCTTTAATGGTGTCAGTATCACACGGTTGGAAGCTTGTGGTAGTGAACATATCAATGTCTGGGTCTTTCATAATGCAGAAACGGATCAGCAGCTATGTATTCAAGCACTGAACCGTATGGCGCCACATTTTGAACATAAGTTGAGACGTTCGTTCAGCAAACGTCGTTTGCCTAAAATTCATTTCAAATGGGATGCCAACTTTGAAAAATCAGGTGATGTGCTGCAGATGCTGAGAAACCTGGAAAGGCCATGAATGCCTCTGGTTTAAGTAGCCCGGTGGTTGCCAGGAGTAATCTTCAGCCGCTATTTGCTGACGTTGATTGGCAGCCGGTTATCAATGCGATTGCAGCGGCAGATAAAATTTTACTGACGACCCACTGTAATCCGGATGGTGATGGGATTGGATCTCAGCAGGCCATGTATGATGCTTTGATTGCGATGGGTAAAAATGTCGTGATGCATAACTTTGATGGTGTGCCGCGCATCTACTCTTTTTTGAAACACGCTGAACAGGTAACAATGGGTGCATGGCAGTCAGGCAGTCAGGATGCTGATCTGATTATTGCACTCGATTGTGGCGCAAAAGGCCGCTTGGGTATGGCTGATGCCTTTTATGATGGCACTCAGCTGGTCAATATTGATCATCATGTCAGTAATAAATATTTTGCAGATATTAATATCGTTGATGCGCGATATTGTGCTACGGGTGCAATGGTTTTTGATCTGTTGATAGCCATGGATATTGCTCTGACAAGATGCAGTGCGAGCGCAATTTATGCAGCCGTTTTGACCGATACAGCCAGTTTTAGGTTATCCAATGCAACATCAGCCGTATATAGAATGGCAGCTGATTTGATCGATGCAGGCGCTGAACCCTGGCCGATTACAATTCATATTTATGAAAGTCAGCCGCTGGCCGGCTTGAAGATTCTTAAGGCCACCCTGGATACATTGCAGCTGCGTGATGAGAACCGCTCTGCCTGGATACATGTGACATCAGATATGTATCAATCAACCGGGGCCGATGTTGAAGATTCCGAAGGCCTGATTGATTATGCTCGAAGCATAGATGGTGTTGAAGTGGCTGTGTTTATTCGTTGTGATGAAAACCATGATAATTGCTGGAAAGTAAGTTTCCGGGGTAAGACGACTGCCGATGTCGGCGCGTTGGCCGCAACATTGGGTGGTGGTGGCCATAAACATGCCGCAGGTTGTTTGATGCGCGGTGGTTTTGATGACGTGCGTACAACTGTCGAGAAGGCTGTTAGTCAAATTCTTGGCTGATTCCAAGTGCTTCAATGATAACATGAGAGATGTAATGACGGATGCCTGTGGCATCATATTCCTTGATAAACCGTTGGGCTGGACATCGCGTAAAGCGGTGAATGAAGTGTCGCGCTTGTTTTCTGTGCCGGGCAAGAAACGTATCAAAGCAGGTCATGCCGGTACACTCGACCCTTTGGCAACGGGGATGTTGCCCATTCTATTGGGGGATGCGACACGCTTTGCTGAGATGGGATTGCAGGCTGAAAAATCGTACCGTGTGAGTTTTGATCTCTCTTATCAAACCGATACCCTAGATTGTGAGGGTAAAGTGCTATCATCATTTAATGATGTAGTAAGTCGCCAACAACTTGAAGCAGTTTTACCCGCATTTAGAGGCCTTATTACACAGGTTCCGCCGATTTACTCTGCTATTCGCATTGATGGTAAACGTGCGCATGATCTGGCACGAAAGGGTCAGGATGTTGAAATGAAAGCCCGGGAAGTCACGATTCATCAACTTGATTTGATCGCATTTGAATATCCTATGGTGACGCTCGAGGTTTCATGCTCGAAAGGTACATATATCAGGTCACTGGCACGTGATATTGGTGAAAAACTTTCTATGGGTGGATGTGTTACTCATCTTAGAAGGCTTTCTACTGGCGGTTGGCCTGAACTGATCATGGTGTCGATGCAAGTGTTGTCTGAACAGAAGGGAACCTGTTTGGTGAGTTTGGCGCAGTGGTTACGTGAATTTGAGCGCGTGGATTTACAACCCGATGAAGCAAAACGTTTTTTACAAGGTCAGCGGATTCAGTTGAAAGGAACTACGGCTGATACGCAGTTGAAAGATGAAACGGTGGCTGTGTTCGCCGATGATAGCGTCATTGGTACTGGACTGTTAAAAGCCGGGTTGCGACATATGGTATTGCATCCTGCACGCATTTTACCCTCTGCCCAAAAGAGATATTTGTGAGTGATGAACAGGAACTTATTCGCGTACAAAAGTTAAAAAGAAGAAATTATATCATCATGGCGTTCGCATTTATCGGTGTACTGATTGGCAGCCAGGTGGGGCAAGATCAAACTACAAATGTAACAAAGGAGCATAACGTGGGTCTATTTACAAAAGCGCCTCAGGCGAGTGATAAGGATATTCCTGAGGGAAACCATATTAAAATTGAAACCAAATATGGTGATATTTTGATTGAACTGTATGCAGATACAGCACCAAATACGGTAGCAAACTTTAAAGCACTGGCTGGCAGTGGCTATTATGATGGTTTGACTTTTCATCGTGTGATTGCCGGCTTTATGGCTCAGGGCGGTGATCCGGATGGCACTGGCATGGGTGGCCCCGGATATAAAGTAAAAGCTGAATTTAATGCACGTAAACATGTCCGTGGTACGCTTGCTATGGCGCGTTCATCGGATCCGGATTCTGCCGGTAGTCAGTTCTATATCTGTTATGGTGATACTCCGCATCTCGATGGTCAGTACACGATTTTCGGTCAGGTCACTGAAGGCATGGATGCAGTTGATGCCATCAAACAGGGGGATAGTATGGATAAGGTCTCAGTACTACCATAAGTCTCAAACAATGATGTTGATAAAAAGGCGGGCATTTGCCCGCCTTTTTTATGGACTGAATCTGAGTTGTGAGTGCTGGTACCTAAGATGTTGAGGCTGTAAGCACGGCGCGGACAGGGGCGGGGTATCCTTCTATGGTGAGACTATGATCCTCCGGGTCGAGAAAATCAGGTAGAGATTCGAATGTCATCCACTCGGTTGGGCGTTGTTCTTGTACTGTCGTTGGGCATACATCGATAAGGTTCACTGATTTAAAGCCAGCCCGTTTGAGCCAGATTTTCAGCATTTCCACACTCGGTATGAACCAGACATTGCGCATTTTGGCGTAACGCCCCTGCGGCATCAGGCACTGATTCGCATTGCCTTCAATCACCAGCGTGTCAATGACCAGTTCACCACCTGTATTCAATAGATTTTTTAGCTCGATCAGGTGATCAATAGGTGACTTGCGATGGTAGAGAATGCCCATAGAGAAGACCGTATCAAAGCATCCCATGTTCACTTGCATATGTTCGATGCCGACGGGTAGAATAAATGCAGGTGCATTCGGGCTGTAACGTTTGACGGTGGCAAAATGCATGGAGAATAACGGTGTTGGATCAATGCCAATAACCAGCTTGGCATCGGCGCCAAGCATGCGCCAGAGGTGATAACCAGACCCGCAACCGACATCGAGGATGGTCCGCCCTTCAAGAGGTGTGATGGCATCTGCCAGTCGATCCCATTTCCAGTCAGAACGCCATTCGGTGTCAATATGCACACCGAACAGATCGAAAGGTCCCTTTCTCCATGGATGCATCTGTTGGAGAGCCGATTTGATCTCATCATGGGTCATGCTTGTATCATCAGCGGTACCGATCTTTAGTGCTGAACAGTTGAAATTCAATGCTGAAGGTGTGACATCCGGCAGTAATTCAAATCCACCTTGCCAGCGTTTCAGATCACCATGTTTGAGAATTTTCTGCCAGCCTTTTTCATAAAGTCCTAGTAGTTCTTTGCTATACTCTCCCAGTGCAGAGTCTTGAAGGTGGTGTTGAAGAAGAAGCGCTTCCTGATCTTTATAATGGTTCATTTGATAGCGATCATTGATGAGAAATTAAAACATTGAAACCATGTGTCGGACGACGTGAATCCAGCCTGCTTTAAACGGGCGTGATGAATATCCAGGGTCTCAGGAATAAGTACATGCTCCAGTGCGGTGCGTTTGCGACTGATTTCAAGCTCGGAGTATCCCTGTGCCCGTTTAAATGCTTCGTGTAAGGCTATCTGGCGTCTGTTCTCGGATGTGTCGGAAAAGGCAATTTTCTCTGAAATAATCAGAATACCACCGGGTTTGAGTCCCTGCTGAATATTTTCAAGCAGCATGAGGCGTTTGTCGCGCTCTATAAACTGTAATACGAAATTAAGCACCACTACCGATGCGTTTGTAATTTCCATTTCCAGAATATTCTGGCAGGTAATTTCAATATCTTCATTTTGGAGTGTGTTTTTACAGCGTTCAACCATGGCGGGGGAGTTATCTACACCGATAATGCTGCAGGTTTTGCCCGCACTGCCACGGGAAAGCGCCATGGTTGCCGCACCAAGAGAGCAGCCCAGATCATAAAGGTTACTATTGTCTTGAGCATAGTGGTGTGCCAATAACTCAACCATCTGCAATGTCTGAGCGTATCCGGGTACAGAGCGATTGATCATATCTGCAAACACAGATGCGACCTTATCATCAAAGATAAAACCGTTGTTGTGAATATCAGAAGTATAAATGCTGTCGTGATTCATGTGTCAGGGGAGAGTGGGTTAATCCTGGCTAAAGACGGTGCCAACACCTTCATCCGTAAAAATTTCAAGTAATAATGCATGTGGAACACGGCCATCAATGATATGAGCCTGGGCTACGCCATCGGCTACTGCATCCAGGCAGCATTGCACTTTAGGGATCATACCACCGGCAATAGTGCCGCTATCAATCATGGATTTTGTTTCGGTCAAGTTAAGTTGAGAGCAGAGTTGTTTGTCTGCATCCAGAACGCCGGTAATGTCTGTGAGTAGAATCAATTTTGCCGCACCAAGGGCTGAAGCAATCGCACCAGCCACCAGATCAGCATTGATGTTAAAGCTCTGGCCTTCCGACTTGTGATAACCGACAGGGGCAATGACCGGTATAAAGCGTTCTGATTCCAGTACCTTTAAAATTTCAGTGTTGATGGAATGCACATGGCCAACATGACCAAGGTCAATAATTTCAGGTACATCCAGTTCAGGATCATTTTTCTCGAGCTTCATTTTACGGGCACAGATTAGTCCACCATCTTTACCGGATAGACCAACAGCTTTTCCACCCGCTTTATTGATATTGCCAACGATCTCTTTATTGACCAATCCGGCTAGAACCATTTCAACGACATCCATGGTTTCACTGTCAGTGACGCGCATACCATCAATAAACTTTGCTACTTTTCCAATTTTGGCCAGATGTTTACCAATTTGCGGGCCGCCGCCATGTACGACAACGACATTGATGCCGACTTGTTTGAGCAGGGTTACATCTGCGGCAAAACTGGCTTTTAAAGTTTCTTCAACCATGGCATTGCCACCATACTTGATGACGATGGTCTGATCTGCGAAGCGTTGCAGGTAGGGTAGTGCTTCAACAAGCGTTTCAGCAATTTCCCCTGCATGTTTCATTGATCTGATTCCTCAACGGGTACGGTTTTGCGACGATGGATCGGATTGCAGTCCAGCATTGTTGACCATAAGAACATCATGCCACACAGGGCGAGGGTGATGCCCAGACTTAGTGCTATACGTGAATCATTAGGGTCATTGATCTGGTTGCCAAGTGGAACCATTACAATCAGAGCTGTCGATAGGGTAGCCAATCGCGTCCAGCTTATATTTTGGCGGAAAAGCACGCTGGCAGCACCGGGTATTGAAATAAGTGCATACAGGGTGGCAACAATCCAGTGGTTTTCTATGTTTACTGATGTGAGCAGATGCCAGATGCCTTGCTGCCCACTTAGTCGCAGCTCAATCACGGCGGCAATGATGATCACACCAGGAACCGTCAACCCCCATATTACCCAGCCCATCCATGGTTTATGGCGCACGATATGGTTGGTCCATGCTCCATTTCCGATTAAAAACATCATGGCAGCAAATCCCATGCCCCAAGGCGCTAAAGAAAAATCAATATTCATAACACATCCTAATTCGTAGTAAGCCAAACCCTAACGATAATGAACAACAGAATCACCTTATGAAGATTATGTTTATATGCGGATGTGAAGTGTTGCTTATTATTTAACCCTCTATGGTTAAATAATAGGCATTATTTTTATGTTTTTAAATTTATAAAATCCCAAGTTCTTGAATTTAAAAGATAAATTAATTTTGGCATGTTTGGCATCTACGGTGCTATATGTAGACATATGCAAGAAGACAAATATTGGATATTCATAAGGAGCGAACAATGAAGTTGAAAAAGAGTTATTTGGCCATGTTAATGGCAAGCACAATGGGGATGGCTGTAAATGCATCTGTTGCACATGCTGAAGATCTATCTATCTCAGGAGATATAGGCGTAGCGAGTCAATATGTATGGCGTGGTGTCGCACAAAGCATCGATTCATCAGGGGGCAATCGTCCTGCTGTTCAAGGTGATCTGGGTGTTTCATATGGCGGGTTATCTGCTTCTGGATGGTTTTCAAACTCCTATCCTTCTCCTGACCCTCAGACTCCGAACAAGAGCGTTGTAGAGTTCGACTGGACTTTGGACTACTCGGGAAGCTTTGGTGATACGGGGCTGGGTTACTCTGTCGGAGGCATCTACTATACATACCTGTATGACGCTCATTCTAACTTTGCCGAGACGTATGTGGGCCTCTCTTATGATGCAATGATTTCACCATCTCTGACCGTTTATTATACAGCTAAGGGTGTGCAAAGTGGTTTCTATAAAACTGGAGATCTATGGGTTGACCTGGGGCTTTCAACATCAGTGAAAGGTTTTGACCTCTCCCTTACTGGTTCTTATGTGAACTGGAAAACTGATGCGATAAATCGTGCTGTGGTTGCTGGTCTTGATACGTATAAAAACGGTCTCAGTTTAGTACAAGTGGGCATCAGCAAAGATATAGAAGCTGGTGCAGTAACAATTACACCTTCTATTGGTGTGTCTCTTCCAGTGATCGGAAAATCAAGCGATGGTGAAAGGTATATCTACGGCACCGCTGCAAAGAATGAATTTGTTGCAGCTGTGAATATTGCCTACTGAGTGAACTGCTAAATATCTAAGGATACATATTGATAGTAAAGGGGGCGGTGTTGTCTCCGCCCCCTAACTCAATGTTTAGATAAAACCTATAGGAGAAGCTATATGAAAATGATTCGAGCCATCATTAAGCCATTCAAGCTGGATGATGTGAAAGACAAATTGATTGAAGTGGGTGTCGCAGGACTGACAGTAACTGAAGTGCGTGGTCATGGCCGTCAGAAAGGGCATACCGAACTCTATCGTGGTGCGGAATACAATGTGGATTTCGTTCCGAAAACCGAGGTTTCCGTTGTAGTGACTGCAGCAGAAGTGGATGCAGTGGTGGAAGCCATCGTATCCGCCGCACGTTCTGGAAAAGTGGGTGACGGCAAAATCTTTATCACAGATGTAGAACAAGTCGTTCGTATTCGCACCGGTGAAACCGATGCCGATGCGTTATCTTAAAGGAGGAATAATCTAATGGAACAGTTATCAGGAGATATCCTGCAAACAAAATATGCACTCGACACCTTTTATTTTCTGGTGATGGGCGCATTCGTCATGTGGATGGCGGCTGGCTTCTCGATGTTGGAAGCTGGCCTTGTCCGCTCTAAGAATACAGCTGAAATTTTAACCAAGAATATTGTGCTCTATTCCATTGCATGCGTGATGTATATGTTGATTGGTTATAACATTATGTATGGCGGTGTATCTGAAAGTGGTTGGTTGCCAACAGGTATGGGGTTTGGTCTTGGTGCAGAAAACGAACTGGAAGCCGTACTGGCTGGAGGTGAAGAGCCGCCGTATTACTCCAAACTGTCGGATTTCTTCTTCCAGGTGGTGTTTGTTGCAACCGCGATGTCGATTGTATCCGGTGCTGTAGCTGAACGTATGAAATTATGGGCTTTCTTTGCTTTTGCTATCGTGCTGACCGGTTTCATCTATCCCATGCAGGGTATGTGGAAATGGGGTGGTGGTGCTCTAGATGCTGCCGGGTTCCTGGATTTCGCAGGTTCCGGTGTGGTGCATATGACTGGTGCTGCAGCTGCTTTGGCCGGTGTGCTGTTACTTGGAGCGCGTAAAGGAAAATATGGTAAAGATGGCTCTATCAATGCGATTCCCGGTGCGAATCTGCCATTAGCTACACTGGGTACATTTATCTTGTGGTTGGGCTGGTTCGGTTTCAACGGCGGTTCTGAGCTGAAGGTTTCCGATGTGGCAGAAGCCAATGCGGTTGCGATGGTGTTTGTGAATACCAATATGGCTGCGGCGGGTGGTTGTATTGGGGGGCTGCTTATTGCACGCCTGTGGTTTGGTAAGGCTGATTTGACCATGGCCTTGAATGGTGCACTGGCAGGGCTTGTTTCCATTACTGCTGAACCGCTGACACCATCACCTGAGTTGGCTACGTTGATCGGTGTTATTGGTGGTGCGATTGTAGTCGCTTCAATTGTACTTATGGATACAAAGTTCAAAATTGATGATCCTGTCGGTGCGATTTCTGTGCATGGTGTGGTTGGTATCTGGGGTCTGTTGGCAGTATGTCTGTCTAACCCGGAAGCAACACTGGGCGCTCAATTGATGGGTATCGGTGTGATCTTTGCATGGGTGTTCGGCACCAGCTTCATTACCTGGTATGTCGTTAAGGCCCTCTTTGGTATTCGTGTATCAGAAGAAGAAGAGTATGAAGGTCTTGATGTGGGTGAATGTGGTTTAAATGCATATCCTGAGTTTACACAAAGCAGAACCTGATATCAGAGCAATGCATTGAAAGGGGCTTTGTTCAGTACATTAGAATGAAGTACCTGTAGATTGTAGAAGAAGAATAGAATATTTTCACCCGGCAGAGAAATATGGCTTCTTCTACAGATGGATCGAGAGTGGGATTACCCACTCTCGATTTTCTGCGTTTGTATGTTACCTTGTTTGATATGACGTTTTAAATAGTTGATACCTGTTTTTTAAGGTGTAGCAAGAGAGAAAAAAGCAGTAGTGTTTTCCGATCTGTGTTTTTTAGCGATTGATGCGCAATATAGAAGGAAAAATGAAGGGGAAAAGATATGAAAATGATTCGAGCCATCATTAAACCATTCAAACTGGATGATGTGAAAGATGCTTTGATTGAAGTGGGTATTAGCGGAATGACCGTGACTGAAGTGCGCGGTCATGGTCGTCAGAAAGGGCATACCGAACTCTATCGTGGTGCAGAGTATAATGTTGATTTTGTACCAAAAACTGAAATATCAGTTGCCGTTGCAGAGTCTCAGCTTGATGAAGCTATTGAGGCTATTCGTAGTGCGGCATGTTCAGGTAAAATTGGTGATGGTAAGATTTTTGTATATCCCATTGAGCAGGTGATCCGTATTCGTACGGGCGAAGAGAATGAAGACGCACTATTATAAATATTCATATTGTTACAACGTTTCGTGAGCTGAAAACGATTATTTAGCAGATGCTGATTTATTATTGCATCTTGCACAGGGCCACGCCCGAAGGGTGCTACGCATGGAAGTGTGGCATAAAAATAACCATCAATATTATAAAATTATAAACGTAAGGGGATTGGTTTAATGAACACAGCAGGTTTTGATGTTTTTTTTCTTACCATGGGCGCTGCCATGGTGTTTGCGATGCACGCTGGCTTTGCATTTTTGGAAGCAGGAACGGTACGTAAAAAGAATCAGGTGAATTCACTGGTGCGCGTGATCACCGATTTCGGTTTTTCAACTATATCCTATTTCTTCATCGGTTTTGCAGTGGCGTACGGTATTAACTTTTTTGCTCCTGTCTCGGAGTTGAATGTGCTTGGCGGTGCGAAGAACGGTTATGAAATGGTGCATTTCTTCTTTTTGCTTACCTTTGCAGCAGCCATTGCTGCCATTATATCCGGTGGTATCACAGAGCGTGTGCGCTTCTGGCCCAATGCAATGGCGACGGTCATTATTGTGGCGACGGTCTATCCATTTTATGAAGGTATGATCTGGGCTGGTAATTATGGTTATCAAGCCTGGTTAGCAGCCAGCTTTGGTGCTGAATTTCATGATTTTGCAGGTTCTGTCGTGGTGCATGCTATGGGAGGTTTTCTCGCTCTGGGTGCGGTGATCATGGTTGGTGCTCGCAAAGGACGTTACAATAAAAACGGTACAGTCAATGCGATCCTGCCATCCAATATCCCATTTCTGGCATTGGGTTCATGGATCCTTTGTGTGGGCTGGTTCGGCTTTAATGTGATGAGTGCAGGCAATGCAGCAGGTGCTTCAGGTCTTGTCGCCATGAATTCATTGCTGGCCATGGTTGGTGGTTTAGTCGCTGCTTTGGTGGTCGGTAAAAACGATCCGGGCTTTGTACATAATGGAGCATTAGCAGGACTGGTGGCGATTTGTGCGGGTTCTGATCTGGTGCATCCGATCGGGGCGTTGGCCATTGGTTTAGTAGCGGGCTCTGTTTTTGTGCTCGGCTTTCAATATATCCAGAATAAACTGAAAATTGATGACGTGTTGGGGGTGATCCCCTTACATGGTATTTGTGGTGCATGGGGTGGTATATCAGCAGGCGTTTTTGGGACCACTGCAATGGGTGGTGCCGGAGGCGTAACCTTTATGGCGCAGCTTGTCGGAACACTGACGGGTGTAGGCATTGCGGTGTTTGCAGGCTTCGTGGTTTTTGGGGCGATTCAGAAAATAATCGGCCTGCGATTGTCTGAAGAAGATGAGTATTTGGGAGCGGATCTGGCTATTCACAATATCAGTGCCAACCCTGAAGACGATATGGCGAATCATTAATGATGCGTGTTGGTCATTTTTAAGCTTCAGGTACAGATAAATTTACAAAGCCTTCACCTCTGGTGGAGGCTTTTTTTCTGTGGGATCATGTAAAGATGATGCTGATGTATTATATCCAGTAAGAAATATTCACCACATCCACGTGGCTCCAAGCCTATTCGCGATGCAAGGCCAGCAGTGTGATGTCATCGCTTTGCCGTATCCCGTTCGCAAATCGATTCACACTCTTGTAGAGGAAATCGATGCAGTTGCCGGCACCCTGCGGTGCCTTGTTCAGTAAGGCCATCATACCGTCTTCGCCCAGTAACTCGCCTTGCGGAGACTTGGCCTCAGTAATGCCATCGGTGTACATCAGCACTGTTTCTCCATGTTGCAGCTGTATGCTGTCATAACTGTAAGCAGCGATGTCAATAATACCGATCGGTGGACCGGACGCCTCCAAACCGAAACGGGGTTTTCCTCCCTGTAAATAGACCGGTGGTAAATGGCCTGCATTGGCGATTTCCATGCGTCCGGAAGCAGGCTCCAGAATTAGCAATGTCAATGTGACAAACATCCCCTTGCTGACTGTTTCACAAAATTTGCTGTTAAAACGGTTCAGTATATCGCAGGCATTGCCTCCTGCCATGCCCTCATAGCGCAAGTCTTTGAGCACGCGCGACATAATCAGGGCTGCCGCCACACCCTTGCCGGACACGTCTCCAAGAAAATAGGCTACCCTGCCGTCCGGCAGGGGGAAGGCATCATAAAGATCGCCACCGACCTCAAAGGCGCTTCGACTGAAGAAGGCGCAATCATAACCTTCTACGTTAGGCGGTGAAGCAGGTAGAAAGGACTGTTGCAACTGCTTGGCAAGCTCAAGATCTCGTTCTAACAGTGACTTCTCCAGCAGACATTGATGTATGCGAGCATTCTCAATTGCCACCGCGACCATTTTTGATAATGCATCAAGAAGGTTTAGGTCTTCCTCACTGAAATCGCCGCCAATACGGTTGATGACCTGGCATACGCCGATGCATTCCTCACCATAGCAGACTGGCACACAGACCATGTTGCGGGTACAAAAACCGGTTTCTTTGTCGTAATTGGAGTTAAAACGCGGGTCGGAAAATACATTATTTTGTAGCACCGCTTGTACATGCTCGGCTGACCAGCCGGCAATGCCGGTCCCTTTTGGCACGCGATACAACTCTCTCAATCGCTCGCTGGACTCACCCAGTGCCACATTGAATACCAGATCACCTGTCTCTGCATCCAATAAAAATAGTGTACAGGCCTCAGATTCCATCACTTTCTGTGTCACTTCCATGATTAGCTTCAGTAAGGGGCCGAGTTGCAGTTCACTGGAGATAAGCTGGTTGACTTCCAGCGCCTTCAGAAGGTGTTTATTGCGTTTCTGACATTTATTCAGAATGCGGATCGAATCAAGCTTATTTATCCTTGGCATATCAGTGGATACAAGGCAAAACCCCAGGTTTTGTCAATCTTGCAGCGACTTGCCATCTGCCTGTCAGTACCCATGGCTGCGTTACGCCTCTTGCCATGAGTACTTACAGATCAACTGATACCGACAATATGAGGTGGTTGGTGTGCTACAAATATAAAAATTATTTATAAATGAATGCGCCTTTGCTTGAATTCATTGCTGGCGCTAGTCTGCGCGACCGTTTTAAAATAGAGATAGTTTAGAGGTAATAGCAATGCTAGCGCGTACATATTGTGGTGATTTTCGTAAAACAGATCTGAAGAAAAAAGTACGTTTGAATGGTTGGGTAGAGACCAATCGTGACCATGGTGGCGTGATTTTCCTGGATGTACGAGATCGCTCCGGAGTTGTGCAGGTAGTCGCCCATCCTGACACACCTGAAATGCATGTCCTGGCACATTCCATGCGCCAGCAAAATGTTATTGAAGTGGTCGGTGAAGTGATTCCTCGTTATGCTGATGCTATTAATCCCAAGCTGGCGACTGGCGAGATCGAAGTGAAAATCATCAGCATGACGTTACTCAACAGAGCTGATACACCACCATTTGCGATTGAAGATGATTGTAATACAGGTGAACAGCATCGTCTTGAATACCGATATCTGGATCTGCGTCGCCCTTGCATGCAGAAGAATTTGATGTTGCGCCATAAAGTTACCCATGCTGCACGTAATTATCTGGACAGCCAGAGCTTTCTCGATGTTGAAACACCTATTTTAAACAAATCTACCCCTGAAGGTGCACGTGATTACCTGGTGCCTTCGCGTATTTATCCGGGTTCTTTTTATGCTTTGCCACAGAGTCCACAGCTTTTTAAACAGTTGTTGATGGTTGCCGGTGTAGATCGTTATTATCAAATTGCACGCTGCTTCCGTGATGAAGATTTGCGTGCTGATCGCCAGCCTGAATTTACCCAGGTGGATCTGGAAATGTCGTTTGTTACACAGGACGATGTCATGGCCGTGGCTGAAGGTTTGATCCGCTCTATGTTTGAAGCGGGCATGAATACGCCAATTGAAGAAGCCTTTCCGCACATTACCTACGCTGAAGCGATGGATCGTTATGGTTTAGATCGCCCTGATGTACGTTTTGGTCTGGAACATATTGATGTCACTGACCTGATGAAAGAGGTCGACTTTAAAGTGTTCAGCGATCCTGCCAACAATGGTGGACTGGTTAAAGTGATTCGCGTGCCGAATGGTAGTAGTCAGTTGAGTCGCAAGAAAATTGATAACTACACCAAGTTTGTGTCTATTTATGGTGCCAGAGGTTTGGCCTATATCAAGGTTAATGATAAGGATGATATTCCGGGTGGCCTACAGTCTCCGATTGTGAAAAACCTCTCTGAAGATGTGTTGAAAGCACTGCTTGAGCGTTGTGAGGCAGAAAATGGCGATCTGTTGTTCTTTGGTGCTGATACCAAAGAAGTGGTGAATAATGCCTTGGGTTATTTGCGTGTTGAACTGGGTAAAGATCTGGAACTGTTTGATGTCAAATCGAATCAGTTTGTCTGGGTGGTTGATTTTCCGATGTTTGAATGGGATGCCGAGAACAAACGTCCACAAGCTCTGCATCATCCGTTTACGGCGCCTTACCCTGAAGATCTGGATAAACTTGAAACAGCACCGCTTGAGATGCGTTCACAAGCCTATGATCTGGTTTGGAACGGCACGGAGATTGGTGGTGGATCCATTCGTATTCACGACACCGAAGTTCAAGCACGTGTATTGAAAGCGCTTAATATTTCTGATGAAGAAGCCAATGATAAGTTCGGCTTCCTGCTCAATGCCCTGAAATACGGTGCTCCGCCACATGGCGGTCTGGCGTTTGGTTTAGATCGTGTGTTGAGTTTGATGGTGGGTGCAGAATCTATTCGTGATGTGATTGCCTTTCCTAAAACACAGCGTGCGGCTGATCCAATGTCTGATTCACCATCTGAAGTGGGTGATGCGCAGTGGAAAGAGCTGGGCTTGCGTAAACGTCCAACCATCAAAGTCACTGAGTAATCATCGACTCAGCGCTTAGCAACAGTATTTAGATAAAAAAAAGGCTCACTTACGCAGGTAAGTGGGCCTTTGTTCTGTTTGGCTGATGATTTCTAAATCATCAGATTGGTTATCTGTTGCTAGTGGGCTTGGATAGCGATTATTTTGATCGCGTTGACATCAACTAAAAATGATACGATCATACCTCCATGCGTCTTATATTGTTGATACCATTGCTGTTACTGGCTTCCTGTGTGACAAAGCCACCGGCTCAGGAAATGTCCGATGCGCGCTCTGCCATCAAGATGGCACAAGAGTTGCCCGGTCAGCAACAGAATGCTGATAAGTTTTTACAAAGTGCGGAGAAAGCGTTGGAAGAAGCGGCCGCTGCTATTCAGGTGGAACGCTATGAGCGTGCCCGTAACAAAGCTTTGGAAGCCAAGCGCCATGCCCAACAGGCTGCACGTTTGAAACAGTCCAAACATAAATAACAGAAGTGAAGGCTTCAATCTTTTAACCTATTTATAGACATTCGAGGATTCATCATGGCATTTGATCATATCACTGTTCCAGAAAATGGCGAAAAAATAACCATGGGAGATGATGGCCTTCTACAAATACCAGATCGGCCGATTGTCACGTTTATTGAGGGTGATGGCACTGGGAGGGATATCTGGAAATCTTCCAGGCGCGTGCTTGATGCTGCTGTTGAGAAAGCCTATGGCGGAGCGCGTAAAATTGCCTGGATGGAAGTGTATGCAGGCGAAAAATCATGGAATATGTATGGTCAGAATGATGATGCCTGGCTGCCGGATGAGACGCTTGAGGCATTTAAAACGTATCTGATCGGTATGAAAGGTCCGTTGACCACTCCTATTGGTGGCGGCATCAGTTCGCTGAATGTGGCGCTGCGTCAGAAATTGGATCTCTATACCTGTCTGCGTCCGGTGAAATATTTTGAGGGTGTTCCGTCTCCGGTGAAGCGTCCACAAGATGTCGATATGGTGATTTTCCGTGAAAATGCTGAAGATATTTATGCCGGTATTGAGTGGCAGGCCGAAACCGATGATGCCAACAAGGTGATCGCCTTTTTGCAGAATGAAATGGGTGTGAAAAATATCCGCTTCCCTGAAAGTAGCGGTATTGGTGTGAAACCGGTATCGCGTGAAGGTACGGAGCGCTTAGTGCGCGCAGCAATTCAGTATGCCATTGATCACAACCGTACCTCTGTCACGCTGGTGCATAAGGGCAATATTATGAAATTCACCGAAGGTGCGTTCCGCAACTGGGGATATGCGCTGGCTAAAGCTGAATTCGGAGCCGAAGAGATTGATGGTGGCCCATGGTGCAAGTTGCCCAATGGTATCGTGATTAAAGATTCTATTGCTGACATTACGCTCCAACAGGTGCTCACGCGGGCAACTGAATTTGATGTTATTGCTACCCTGAATTTGAATGGAGATTATCTGTCGGATGCACTGGCTGCACAGGTGGGTGGCATAGGTATCGCACCTGGAGCCAATATCAATTATGTGTCCGGTCATGCGATTTTTGAAGCAACACATGGCACTGCACCTAAATATGCGGATAAAGACATGGTCAATCCCTGTTCGGTTATCTTATCCGGTGAAATGATGCTGCGTTATATGGGGTGGGAAGAAGCTGCGGATCTGATTCTTAAAGGTATCAATGAAACGATTGCAGCCAAGACTGTGACCTATGATTTCCATCGTTTGATGGATGGTGCAACCAAACTCTCTACCTCAGCATATGGTGATGCAGTCATTGCAGGTATGGATCTATCGCATGTCGATCACGCAGATACGGTAGCTGATCAATATGATGAGCTGGCGGCGCGTTTTAAAGAGCAATTTGAAACGGGCGCTGAAAAGAGTGCTGAGTTTGCTGGCATAGCGATGGAAAAAGCGCGCAAGCAACTGACTGCGGCTGGTGCCTTTTCTGAAGAGCAGGGACAGAATCTAAAAACATTCCTTGAACGTGATCTATCTCAAATGGCCGAGATGATGCGGGATGAAGCTAAAGAAAAGTTGAATCCGGCGCGTGTGGGAGCAGGGGCGATGTCCTCCTTGTCAGCCCTGTTGAATATGGCTGGTAGTAGGTTTGCATCGATAGCTGAAAAAACCAAAGAGGCTATTTCATGTCGTTCCGGTGAAATCACCAGTGCGGGCACGTTGACCTGTGTGTCATGTGATCATGAACTGCATTTCAAAAAAACTGGCCGTGTGCCTCCATGTCCGAACTGCCATGCGACGACATTTCGCAAGAGCTATTAAGGCGGTTTTTATAAAAAGTCATTCATCTAACTTGGCATTGATGGAAGATTCGGAAAATATCAAGTCAAAGTGTTCACCTCTGCATTCTGAACGGATATAAAATAGGAGGCATCAATGAAAAAATATCTGTTTATAATGATCTTGTTCGGGCTGACTCCTTTGGTCGCAAATGCTTCATGCAGCGAGGATAGAATTACGACCAACGAGTTGGCATAGCCTGACCAAAGATCCTGATTGGGCCATTACAGATTATAATGAATATGGTGCGACTGTTGATAATTATGATGTCTATGAAAGCAGTAAAAAAGTGCGTTTCAAAAGAACCAATTGGGGGAATGATCGTTATAACGGGTTTATTCAATGTATGCCTGACCATCAAATCCACGTTAAGGTTTGCGGAGGTTACGGATCGGGGCGGCATGATCTGATGAATCAATTGCTTAAAGGTGCTTATCCGTAATCGTCGGTAGAAGATGCGATAGAGAAGTTTTGTGATGCATGTTGGTGCATCTCTCCCTTTATTTATTGAAAAACTACCTCTCTGAATTTCGATTTATTGCTGCTGCATCGTCGTTGTTAAACCTTGCATTCGTGGCAATGGTGTAATCATCAATGATATCCACGGTGTACTGAAATAGTACATCTGGAAAGCAGATGTCGGCTTATTGATTCAGTGCAATATCTACAATCGGTGCAAGGTAAGGTTTCACCATTGGATTATCTTGCGGATCGACGTGTTGTAACAGTTTCACGGGAATACGCAGCTTAGTGCCTGCTTTCGGCCGCATGTGGATGCCGGGATTGGCTGACATAATCTTTAAGGGAGAGGTGCGGAAACGTTTACCGATGCGACCAATGCTTTCACCTTTGGCGACTTTAATCGTCATATAATCAACCGGTTTGGAAGGAATATGCTGTTGCAGTTTTTTTACACGAACCTGAGATATACGCAGCTGAATGCTCTTCGATTTAGCATTGAAATATTGATTCAGTTTGAGTTTCGGGTTGAGTCGAAAAATTTGATTTTTCGGTAGTTCCGTTGCCTTCTGCAGTTGGGCGATATCGACAGGTATATGCAGTGTCATGGTTTGGGTCGCAAAGGGTTCTGGAAAAGTGATTTTACCCTGCTCATGTAGTGCAATCAGCCCAATGATATGACGAATGTATGTTTTGGTGATTGGAGGCAGTGGCATCGCTTTTAGGCCGTCCTCCGGCTGCCATGGCCTGCGATCAAGGCGACGTTGAACGGCGTTGGGGCCGAGATGATAGGCTGCAAAAGCCATTGGCCAGTTGCCGAAACGTTGATGTTGTAGCGTTAAATATTTGGCTGCAGCTTTTGTACTACTGCGAATGTCACGACGGCCATCGAAATTAGCATCACTTTTAACATGCATGTCATCAGCTGTTTCGGGCATCAATTGCCAAAGTCCTGTAGCGCCTACCGAGGATACAACATAAGGATCATAGCTGGATTCTACGACGGGAACCATTTGCAATTCTGAGGGAGCACCAGAAGCCTCTAAGGTCTCAAGTAGTGGTTGGCGCACATAACGCGAACGGCTGGCAACTCCGCTCCAGAAGGTTCCATAAATCGACCATGCCTCTCGTTTAAGATGTCTAATCTCTTTGTCGGTGAGTCCGGTTAGGAAGGGGTTTGATGACTGTGCTTTATCTGTCTCAGCGTTGTTCATTGCAGCTTGTGTGCGTTCAAGGTCTTTATCGCCGCCCCATAAATTAGACAGGGAAGGCCAGAATGGATTCATGCCCAGAGTCTGCGGTTGTGTGCAGGAGGTAATGAAAGCCAGAGATAGCAGAATAAGTATGGATCGTGAAAGTAATTTAGGTATAGACATGGCGCAAGCTTAGTGGCCCTATCATTTGGAAAAGTTGATCTATGTCACAAAAATTAGGGCGCTTTATTCAACCTTGTGCGGCAATCATTAGCTAATAAAAAGGCCGGGATTCAATACTGAAAACCGGCCTTGGTTGGAATGGAGTATGATCTGTTTATGAGGTCACACTGTAGTGTTTAAAAGCGAAAAAAGACGCCGGCATGTGGCCCTTTGAACGTGGCGTCAGCCAGAATGCCACTGGCATCAACTTTTATTTTCAGAAAACGATAACCGCCATAGATACCCAGCGTTGGAATAGGAGAGAATTCAATCTGTGCATCATAATCGGTAAAACTATTGCCGGAATAACCCAAATAGCCAATACGGCCTGTTAGTCCAATAAAGTCAGCCAACGCAACACGCCCACGCAAACCAATCGTTGGGATGGGAACGGTGGCGCTTTTATTGGATGTGATGCCGCCACTGGTGATGTTGGTTTTAATATTTACCGTTTTGACCGATGTTTCAAACGCAATCTGCAGGCGTGATGGCAGATCATCCATGTTTAAAAGGTAATAACCGTAAGAAAAATCAAGAATGTCGGCCTTGAGCTCACTCTGGATAGCACTATTTATTGCGTAGGTAGTACCGTTGTAGGTGATGGGACGAGGCAATGAGCTTGAACCACTGAAATTGAGCGGGATGAAGCCAAAAGAGAATATGTTGTCGCCAAGATTGAGAGTGATCTCTCCGGTTGGCTGGACGCTGTTACCTAAATTTATATCATTTTTTGTATCAATCTTGGTACCGATATTGTTGATCGTAGCGCCAAACGTACCTGACGGTGATAACAGCATATAACCAACTTTGATGGCAACGGTTTCATCAGCAAAAGCCGGGTTCGTAAAGGCTAATAGGGCAGTGAATATAGATGCAGATATTCTTGATTTCATTGGCGACTCCAAATCATTTTTTTGTGGCGGGGCACTGTATCGCAGATGATAGCAAAAACCGTGAGCTGTATCACAGTTTGTTTCCGATTCTGCAATAATTGAGGTTAGTAGAGACCACTTACAGAGGCTACAATGCTGCCATGTTTTTAGGTGTGGATACAGGTGGGACGTTTACTGACTTTGTCTGTTTTGATGCAGATGGCATGCGCTTTCATAAAGTGCTTTCAACACCTGATGACCCTTCTCTGGCTATTGAGCAGGGTATTGAGGAGCTTGGCCTTGATGCATCGATGTTACATGTGGTGCATGGTTCCACGGTTGCCACCAATGCGATCTTGCAACGTAAAGGCGTGCATACGCTGTTTGTAACGCATCAGGGGCTAGAAGATCTACTTACGATTGGTCGGCAAACACGCCCTGAACTGTATCAACTCTGCCCCGATGCAATTGCGCCGGTTGTTGGCAGGCAAGATTGCATCGGTATTTCAGGACGCATCAATGCGTCAGGTGATGAGCAATCAGTATTGGATGCCGGTGATCTCAAACGCGTGATTGAACGTGTTGCAGCTGGCGGTTATGAGGCTGTGGCAGTCTGCCTGTTGTTCTCGTTTCTCAATCCGGCTCATGAACGTGCCATAGCGAAGGCATTGCATGATACCTATTCAGATGATCTGTTTGTGTCGCTCTCGCATCAGGTGCTTGCTGAATATCGTGAATATGAACGCTCAGCAACTACCTTCCTCAATGCTTATGTCGGGCCGTTGGTGCAACGTTATTTGCAACGTCTGGAGTTAAGTTTGGGCGCGAAACATCTCTATGTGATGCACTCTGCCGGTGGGGTGATGCAGGCTGAACTGGCCGGGCAGCAGGCGGTACGCTTGGTATTGTCCGGTCCGGCTGGTGGTTTGGTGGCAGCACAGGCGATCGGTGCGCAGCTGTCTGAAAAACACATACTAACCTTTGATATGGGGGGCACGAGTACCGATGTTGCGCTGATTCAGGGGCGGGCCTCTAAAACCACCGAGGGTGAAATTGCCGGAATGCCGGTATCACTGCCAATGCTGGATATTCATACCATTGGTGCCGGTGGTGGTTCTGTTGCCTGGTTGGATGAGGCTGGCTTACCGCAAGTCGGGCCTGAATCGGCAGGCGCAAGACCGGGACCGGTCTGTTATGGGCTGGGTGGTGAAAAACCGACTGTAACCGATGCCAATCTGTTGTTGGGGCGGATGCCAGCCAATGCGTGTTTGGCCGGTTCTATGTCGCTGGATATGGAAGCTGCACGCAGCGCCTTCTCTCAATATGGTGAGACGTTGGGTTTAAGTGCGGAAGCCGCAGCAAGGGCTGTCATTGATATTGCCGAAGAGCATATGGCTGGAGCGCTGCGGGTAGTCTCTGTACAGCGCGGATATGATCCTGCCGATTTCTCGTTACTCTGTTTTGGTGGTGCGGGAGGCTTACATGCCTGCGCACTGGCAGAAAAACTATCGATGTCGAAAGTAATCATACCCGTGGCAAGTGGTGCCTTTTCAGCGCTCGGTATGTTGCTTGGTAAACAGCAGAGTGAATTTTCCCGCAGCAGACGTTTTGCTTTGCAGGATAACGATACGGCAGCTGAGATGCAGCAGCTATTTATGCAGATGCAGGATGAAGCCGTAGCGCAGATGCAGGGTTTAGCACTTACATTCGAACGCCATGTGGATATGCGTTATATCGGTCAGGGGTTTCATCTGACCATGGCCTGCCCTGATGATGATCTGGAACAATTGAAACAGCGGTTTGAACAAGCGCATATGCAAGCTTACGGACATCAGCTGAATCGGGATGTAGAGATTATGACCGTGCGTTTGAGTGCTTTTGTAGAGCGTCCGCTGCCGGTGTTGCCGGAGTTATGCACAAGCACTGAAGTAGCTCATCCTGTTGCTCATTCAGAAATCTATGGCGTAGGGCGCGTGCCTCATTTTATGCGTGCAGATTTAAAGCCGGGCTTGAGCTATGAAGGGCCAATGCTGGTATTGGAAGATATTGCCACACTGTGGTTAGCCCGAGGCTGGCAGATGCAGGTCTCTACACATGGGCATCTGTTGCTGGAAAAGATCGATGCTAATCAGCTTGTACTGGAGGCGGTAGATGTCTAATGATGCAGTGAGTATTAGTCTGTTTGCACATCGATTGTCGGCGCTGTGCGAAGAGATGGGGGCGGTGCTGAAACGCAGTGCAATCTCGCCCAATATTCGTGATCGCGAAGATTTTTCCTGTGCGTTGTTTGATCGATCCGGTCAGCTCATCGCGCAGGCTGCGCATATTCCGGTGCATTTGGGGTCGATGGCATTTGCCATGGCTGATGTAGTGGGGGCTTTTGATTGGCAGCCTGGTGATGTGGTGGTGTTTAATGATCCCGCTTTAGGTGGCACGCATCTGCCGGATATCACGGTAGTGAGCCCGGTGTTTTTGGATACTGTTGTTGGTACTGAACTGTTTGCTTTTTCTGCTACGCGCGCACATCACGCCGATATTGGTGGTAAATCACCCGGTTCGATGGGGGTGGAGACCTCTTTAGAGGATGAGGGGTTGATTATCTCGCCCTGTTATTGGTTTGAAGCTGGTCATGAACAAGCGGCGTTGGCAGTTCGGTTTCGTGAACGTGTGAGAGCACCGGAAGAGCGGCTTGGCGATCTGTCGGCGCAGAAAGCTGCTTGTATGGTTGGTGCCCGGCGTTTGGCTGAGTTACCAGTGGCTGGTCTGGATGAAAAAATCACCGCATTGATGGCTGTGTCTGAGGCCTATGGGCGCAATGCAATCGATGCTATTCCTGATGGAAGGTTTACATTTGAAGATGCACTCGAAGATGATGGTTGCGGTTCAGGGCCGCTGCCTATTCGGGTTGAAATAACCATTGCTGGCGATACGGCTACGGTTGATTTTAGCGGTAGTGCAGCGGTCACCCCTGGCCCGGTGAATTGCCCGATGGCGGTTACTGCGGCCAGTGTGTTGTATGTGTTCCGCTGTTTGATGCCTGCCCATACGCCGCAAACATCAGCTGTATTTCATCCGATCAACATTGTTGTACCCGAGGGCTGCTTGCTGCATGCAACAGATGGTGCTGCGGTAGCGGCTGGCAATGTGGAAACCAGTCAGCGCATTGTAGATGTGGTGCTGGGGGCGTTGGCTCAAGCGATTCCTGAACGTATTCCTGCGGCTGCCCAGGGCACGATGAACAATGTGATCTTTGGTGGTGATCGCTCTGGTTCTGATCAGTCCGGTGATGACCAGCATGACGGTGAGCCATGGCTTTATTATGAAACATTGGCTGGTGGTATGGGAGCGCATGCTGGTGGAAATGGTCTGTCAGCGGTGCAATGTCACATGACCAACACCAAAAATTCTTCGATTGAAGTGTTGGAGATGCATTATCCATTACAGATACGCGAATATGCCGTGCGTTCCGGTTCAGGTGGAGATGGCCTGTTTGTTGGCGGAGATGGTATGGTTCGTGAATGGGTTGTGAGCGCTGATTGTTCCGTATCACTATTGACCGAACGGCGCACAAGCATGCCATACGGTTTGCAAGGTGGTGATGCAGGTGCTTCAGGTCGTAATTGTTTGTGCAGGGAAGGTGTGTGGCAGGAACTGGCTGCCAAAGGCTCATGGCAACTGCAAGCAGGTGATGTTATCCGCATTGAGACACCCGGTGGTGGTGGTTTTGGCATTGCTGAGGAGAAATAGAAAAAGAAGTTCAAAAGCATTTACCGCAAAGTTACCCCAGGGCACCTTCTCTCTCGCAAACTCGATTCACCTTGCCGCAAAGTTTCGCAGAGTAAAGCCTTGAAATGAAAGTAATGTAAAATACTGTTTGTATAACTGATAGTCTGTCTGGTCATTCTCCGAATGACCTATCCGAATAAGTTTGCTGTTTTGACATTTTTTTTACTGCTCTACTCCCTCTATGGCGGTTAGTGTTGTTTTTCGTAATACTTTTGGCAAAAATAGAGATAGTAAATTGAGCAGTTGAAGGCTTTTATAGTTGTGCTGAATAGCTATATTTTGTCTTACTTTGCGAAACTTTGCGTCCTCTGCGGTGAAAAGGTTTTTGATCTTTAAGGTGAAATATGATTATTCTGGGAATTGAAACATCGTGTGATGAAACGGCCGTTGCCCTCTATAAGGGTGACCCGAAAACCGGCAAAGGTGCGCTTATAGCTGAGCGCATTGCATCCCAAATTGAAACACACGCCAAGTTTGGCGGCGTGGTGCCTGAAGTCGCCTCTCGTGAACATCTTGTGGCGCTGCCACCGATGGTCGATAGCGTATTAGAAGAAGCGTCATTGCATTGGTCGGACATTGATCATATTGCAGTGACTGCTGGCCCCGGCTTGATGGGGGCACTGCTGGTAGGTACATCCTATGCGCGTGCCGCTGCGATGGTAAATGATGTGCCGATTATTCCCGTTCATCATATGGAAGGTCATCTGTTGGCACCCGGTCTGCAGGGGGAGCTGCCTGCATTCCCATTTATCACGCTACTGGTTTCCGGTGGCCATACGATGTTGGTGCATGTGAAGGGTCTCAGTCAATATGAGGTGATTGGTCAGACATTGGATGATGCTGCCGGTGAGTGTTTCGATAAATCAGCAAGATTGCTCGGTTTGCCCTATCCGGGTGGGCCTGAAATTGCTGTGCTGGCTCAGGGGGGTGATGCGAAGCGTTTCAAACTACCACGCCCGATGCTGAATCGGGATAATTTGAATTTTAGTTTCTCCGGTCTGAAAACCGCTGTGATGTATGCCGTTAAAGGTATTGGGGGGTCAGAAGAAATGTCTGATACCGATAAGAAGGATATGGCCGCAGGCATCGAGTCAGCCATCTGTGAAGTGCTGGTGAAAAAGTCCGTTCGCGCCTGCGTGCAGATGGATGCACCGCGTTTGGTGATTGCAGGTGGTGTGGCGGCCAATCAACATTTGCGCGCATTACTTGCAACATTAGCCAAAGAAAAATCAATAGATGTGTTCATGCCTCATCCTAAACACTGTACCGATAATGCCGCGATGATCGCCTACGCGGCATTCCAGAATCTACGCAGTGGTTTGTTCGGTGATGATGAATGGGATGCGATGCCTCGTTGGGCATTGAAGCGGTAGTAAACGTCAATTGGATGATCGTTAATGAAGGTCCCTTCGTTCAAAAACAAGCATGCATATGATTAATAAGAAGCCAATTTCACCAAAGGAATATAGAAAAATATTCATCATGGTTTCTTGGTTATATGTTTCTATATAACCGGCAGCATTTCGTAGATTAACGGCCTCAAGGTTTGGTAGTAAGTAGTAAATGATTTCTGTTATCCAATGAAGATACGGTGAATCGGATTGCTGTCCAAATTGTTGAATTGTGAAGGTGAAACGACCAGCAACATCGATACTCAAGCTGAGAAGAATAGCGAGAAAAAGACTGGATGCTTGTGCAAATATCATAGCAATAGCAATGATCAACCATGTCTCTAGAACGGTGGCAATGCATGCTTGTATTACAGATGGCCAGAACGGTGTGCCAACAAGGGAAGCGAGTAGCATAAGCAGCAGGCACATAAGCGTTGTTAGCCCTCCAATGATAGTAGCTAGTCCAATGAACTTTCCTACAATATATTGCCAGCGTGATGAAATGCGGGTGAGTAGTACATATAGCATTCTCCCTTCTTTTTCCTGTTGTATGCTTTGGATAGTCAACACAATAGCCATCAAACTACTGAGTATAGAAATGCTGCCCAAGCCTATATCAAGAACCATCATCTCTGTGCGTCCCATGGTGACAGATGCAAGGGATGTTGCTGTTAGTAGAATGATCATCAGAAACAAGAGCACGCTGTACATAACCTTGTTTCGTAGCACTTCAGAAAAAGTCATTCTGGCAATAGCAAAGATAGGGGGAAATGTGTTGTTCATTGAGCGGATCCATGGTTCAGTATATTGATAAATGCATCTTCTAATGTATGGCGCTGTTTTTCGACTGCAAGGAGTTTAGTTTCTGTTGATGATAATATAAGTTGGATGATGTCATCGCGTTCTTTTTGGTTTTCAACTATCAATTGATAGCTGTTGTCTGTGAGTGGTTTTAGTTCAGTGTGTTTTCTTATGATTGGCTCCCCTTGCAAGGAGATGACCCATTTTTGTTCAAAATCCAATAACTTGGACATTGATCCCTGATAGGAAATATGCCCTTTGTTTAAAATAATTACCTGTTCACAAATTGCTTCTGCATCAGGTAGAATATGGGAAGAAAAGAGCAGTGTGGCTCCGTTGTTTTTAGCCTCAAGTAGCACATTTCTGACCAGTTCCCGGCCGAGTGGATCAAGGCCGGAAAGCGGTTCATCAAGCAGAATGAATTCAGGCTCATGTAGCATTGCTTGCGCTAAGCCAACGCGTTGAACCTGGCCTTTTGAACAGGCATGGAGCGGTTGATGTAGAATATCCGAGAAAAGTAATTTTTCAGCCCAATTGTGAATGATAAGTGGTAAATCTTTTTTTCTGATTCCAGATATTTGTGCTAACCCCGTTAACAATTCGGAAGGTGTTAGGTTTTTATAAAAGTAGGGTTGTTCTGGCATGAAACCAATAGATTTGGCTGGTAAACCATGTTGGATGGGGTTTCCATTGTATAAAATGTTACCTTGGTTGGCTTTGCATAAGCCACATAGGATTCTGAATGTACTGGTTTTTCCTGCGCCGTTGGGCCCCAAATAAGCTGTTGATACCCCTCTAGGAATATCAAAGCTGACCCGGTCTAAAATACACTTTTGTTTCTGGAGAACATGTCCGGTAGGCACTGTTAGAGAAAGATCTTTTACTTCTAAAATTGGACTCATTGCTGATTGTGTCCTGTGGTTGTTGGCTTGCGTTTGGGTGGCGTGAACACTTTATATCGTTGATTACTGGCGCTACTCACGATTGTTCCATCGTTGTGCACAACAATGGTTCCACCATCTGCCAGTCTGGTAGGGATCACATAACCTTTATTTCGTAACTGAAGTAAATCGCGCTTATTGTTAAAACGAAAGCTGAGGGTATTTAACCATTTATCTATTTGCTGCAGTGTTTTTTCAGTGAGAAGTGTGTGTTGTTGTTTCAGGAGCTGTTTACTGAGATTTGGATCTTGGTTATCAAGAATGAGGCGCTGCAGAAATGATAATGCAGTATCAATATGTCCCGATTCAGTTTGCATGCGTAAAGCAAGGTTGGTGACGATTGGTGGGGCACCATCTATTTGTGCGGCCTGACTAAAACGGCGCCCAGCCTCTTCATAGTTGTGATCAAACCAATAGGCATTGAATCCGCGATAATAGAGCCAGCGCCAGTCGTTAGGAAACTGACGAATGGCACGTTCAAGAATGGGTTTACTTAGTTTTGTGTTGTTGGTGTTCCATGGAATGGCAAAGGATGCCAAGTAGTATGCATGTTCTGCATTTGGATTGAGTTGAATGATGTTCAAGAGTAACTTGTTTAGATAGCTATAATCAGCATGAGCAATACTGCTTCCAAAATAGGAAAGAGTTTTGATCCATAGCATGCTTGCGAAGAGGTTCTGGTAGCCAAGGCTTATTTTTTCTGAGAGTTGTGGTGAGGGTAGTTGGCTTTGTAGTTCAATGTAAGTTGCATTTCCTCTGCTCGATGTAAGTCGTGCGTTGAAGAGGATGGATGCAGTGAGGAAGAATAGGCAGCAAAGGAGAGCTGCGTACTTTTGACTACCAGATTTCAATTTGCTCTCCTTGTTTGTGACCTAGTGTTACATGATTGGTTAATTTTTGGCTAACTTCAAGCGTTGGATAGGCTTGATTATGTAGCTCAATTAAATATTTTTCAGTGAAAATATCATCTTTTAAATGGGCAATAAGAATCCGGTAGCGTAGAGACTGGCTGCTTTGATGCTGAAACCAGTATCGAAAAGCCAGGTTTTCACTTCCTATCCAGGTATTGTTTGAAGCATTAGTGGTCTGTAATTTTAAGAAATACCATTGCAGGGCTGCTCGGGATGACCAGGGGGAATCAATAGCGATAGCCATGGGTTGAATGAAAGATTCAGTCTGTATTGATTGGTTTATGTTTTTCTCTGCAGTAAATAATGTAAATGTAAACCACTGCCAGTTGTAAGCTAGAAATATGGCGGGGAGTAGTAATAAGGCGATAGAGAGTGGGGGGGTAGTCTTAACATTGTGGACGCGTGCTTTTGTGAATAGTGCAGCTGCATAGAGTGCGAAAAGAACTAGAAAAAAGCCTTGCAGTAATGCAACGCTTACCATGCTTTGGGTGGTCATCAGGATTAATCCTAATCCCGCCTGAGTTTGACCTGATTCAATATTAAACTCTTGATCTAGATAAATATCCCAACACTTTTTCCCAATCATTATCATGAGCCCGATGATTGCGATACCTCCAGCAATTCCCCATTCAAGCAGAAATTGAAGCAGTGAGTTATGTGCCCAAAGGTTTCCTCCTGATAATTGCGTAGAAGCAATTTCTGCCCATTCCGGATGCTGTAGGAGGGAGGGAATCAAGATCTCAGTTCCGTATGAAATGAGATTACCTGCACCAATGCCTAGCCAAATATGTTCCAGAAAAAGGCGCGTTGACATATCCCAAATAAGTAGGCGGATTTGGGTGCCTGTTGTTTCAAATCGGTTGAATAGCGTGGGTATATCGGATGCGGGAAATGCATGCCAGTAACTAACGATGCAAAATGCGATCACTATGGTGGATAGTATCTTGATACATAGTGTTGTTTTTTGTTTGCTGATAAAAAGAAGCATTGTGACAGCCAAAACCAAAAGAATGCTGCTACTTCTGCTGCTGGTGGCAAGGAGTCCTGCGCAGGGAAGTATTGAGGCAATAAGCCAGGGTAAATACCTTTGTGCTTTATTGCACTCTGACCACAGTGCTGTGCAGACTAAGATCAGGAACAGACCTTGCATATTTGTTTGAAGAAGCACGCCAGCATAGTGGCTGGGATAATCTTGCCAGATAGGGAATAACTCAAAACCGGGAGTGAAGGGGAGTTGGAATTGTTGCGCAACAGCAAAGACAACATAAAAATTTCCAATACAGGCTAATAATATTTTCCAATTGGCGCTACCAATTAGTTGTGCCGCAGATGCACCTGACATGCGAAAAATGAGCCAGGACGATGCAATGTATAAAGCCATTTGCCAGGCTCTCCATGGGTTACGCAGATCCATGAACAGCAGTTGAATGCAAATTGGAATGATAAGCAGGGCAAAGAATATCCAGGCCATTGTACTGTTCGTTTGAATATTCTGATCTTGATTTGTTGCCATGACTGCAGCAGCAATAAGAGCTGTCACGAATGCAAGCAAATCCATGGCAATGTATGAATCGAGAATATTGGGCCAAAAAAGCGGTGATAGGAAAAAAACTAACCAGCAGGTGATAATTGCTTTCGAGGTGTGAAGAGATTGCGTTAGCGTAGATTGAGACATGGGGTGTTATTCATGACACTGACGTTTCAGTTTGTTTAGCAGCCTATATCGTATAAACCGATTGCTTTACTTGTCTCTGACATATTGCCTTGTTGAGATGTAGTGTAGGTGGCATCACCATTTTTATGCTGCGCTTTCGCAGTGAAGTCATTAGATGCTGCACCTGTTACAGATGCGCATACTAATTCGCTTAATCTGGCACTGGCTAGGTTGGGAAGAGATGCTTGATAGCCCTCAGTGGGAGTCAGATTAACATATGCATTATTGTCGGAATAATAAGCTTCTTCACTGGTCTGGATGTTCCGCAGGTCAGATTCTGCTGAGGAATTGAATGAGCCCGTTCGATAGGACATAAACTGAGGGATGGCAATAGATGCTAAAATGCCAATGGCAGCCACTACAATTATCAACTCAATCAGTGTGAATCCATTAGATGTTTCTGTTTTACTCATAAATCACCATGCTTAACCTTGAATGTTATTGCGAAAATGTATGTGAAAATATAGTGATGAAGGCCATCAAACAGAATGAACGTTTATGTTTGACGGTATGACATAAAAAAGCAGGGACCCGACCTAGCCGGATCCCTGCTGCTTTCGAGGTTGTGCTTAGAAGAGTGCAGTTCCTGCACTAGAGGCAGCTTCAGTAATGCCGGTTGATGCAGTACCCGTGTATGTTTTATCGCCGTTAAGGTGTTTGCTCGCCATGGTGTAATCGGTAGCTGTTACCGTTCCAGCAGTAGCTTTTACGCCTTTGGAGAGCTTAGCACCAGGCAGGCTGGTGATAGTGTTTGTGGCGGCAGTATCAGAACCTGAATCGGCAAAAGAAACATATGCTTGCGTATCTGCATATGCACCTTCCTGAGCAGTCATGAGGTTACGCATATCGGCTTCTGCTGTGCCATTGAATGCTTTAACACGGTAGCTTGAGAACTGTGGAATAGCGATCGCTGCCAGAATACCGATAATGGCAACAACGATCATCAATTCGATCAGTGTAAAGCCCTTTTCTTGTTTGAAGATATTAGTCATAAGATTTTTTCTCCTGTTGATGTTGTTTTGTCACTTTCAATACATAGTGATGGGTGTATTGGAGCAATGTGTATGCCAAACAAAATGGCTCTATTCTCTGGTTTGTTGCG
The DNA here is from genome assembly GCF_003665155.1 of Mariprofundus sp. EBB-1. Classification (GTDB taxonomy): domain Bacteria; phylum Pseudomonadota; class Zetaproteobacteria; order Mariprofundales; family Mariprofundaceae; genus Mariprofundus. The sequence continues at coordinate 67,522 of NZ_RCFQ01000002.1, forward strand.
CATGAGTGACGATAAGTGTCACCTTCACCTGCCCTGTTTGGTCAGTTTCGGATAATACATATTTTTACTGACAAGTTAAGGGAATGCTGATTAGCTTGGCGAGAATAACAAAGGTGAAATGATGGCTGTAAAATTATTTAAGTTAAGAAATGTGCCGGATGATGAAGCGGAAGATATCCGGCAGCTGTTATTGCAGCATGAAATAAGTTTTTATGAGACAGATGCCGGAGGGTGGGGCATTTCTGTGCCTGCGATCTGGCTTCATGATGAGGGCTGTTTTGAGCAGGCTAAGGGTTTAATCGAGGCCTATCAGCGTGAAAGAGCTGAGCACGCACGCACTGCCTACCAATTGCAAAAAGAGCAGGGCGAAGAAGAGACTGTTATCGATAGAATTAGACAGCAGCCTTTGCGTTTTGCGCTGTTTATGGTGATGGGCTTGTTTGTGGTCTATGTAAGCTTGGCACCGTTTGTCGATTTTCTTCAATAAAATTAGAGAGGTACTGATCTGTTGCCATCCTGGTAAAAATCAGTTCGTACAGACAAAAGCGCGATTGTGTCTGTGCTGAATCAATCCGCGCTTCCCTACCTGAAATATATGTACCTTCGGGTCAGGGCGTAGAGAAGCGTGTCTTCACCTTTTTGTTGTATTGGCTTACTATTAAGTCATGAATATGATCTATCTGCTATTAATCACTCTGTTGTCTGTGCTGCCTCTCTCTGCACAGGCTGCTGATGATCAGGGTGAGCAGGTTCAAACAGCACAACAGGTGACTGCCCGCGATCTGGTAAGGCGATTACAGGATCGCTTGCGATCTGATAGCAGTATAACCAGATATAATATGCGCATTGAAACAGCCGACTGGCAGCGTGAAGTGGAGATGGATGCCTGGGATGATCGTGCTAAGAAACGTTTCTTTATTCGGATCCTTGCGCCAAAAAAAGATAAGAACACCACTTGGCTGAAAAACGGTGGAAACCTTTGGATGTATCTGCCCAAACTTGAGCGCGATATCCGTATTCCTCCATCGATGATGCTGTCCAATTGGATGGGGTCTGATTTTACCAATGATGATCTGGTGAAGATGGAGTCTGTGGTGGAAGATTATACCCATCGGGTGCTCTCTGAGCAGGATGGTGTGTATGCTGTGGAATCAATACCGCGCCTCGATGCGCCTGTGGTATGGGGTAAAATAGTTCGCCTCATCAGGCATGATGCGATGCCCTTATCTGAAGACTATTTCGATGAACATGGCGCACATATACGGCATCTTGCCTTTGATCGTATTCAGATGATGGGAGGGCGTGAAATCCCGACACGCTGGATCATGCAAGCCGATGATAGCCCCGATAAACGTACGATTATGATTCTGGAAAAGGTCACGTTCGATGCAGTGATTGAAGAAAATATCTTCACACGCAGGAATATGCGCCACTAATGTTGGCTCTGGCCTGGCGCAATGTGTTGCGCAATGGACGCCGCAGTTTGATCACTATCTCCGCTGTGGCGCTTGGCCTTGCATCGTTGATATTTTTATGGGGTTTTAATGATGGGGTGCACAACACCATGATGCGTAACCTGCAGCAGGTGATCGTTGGTAGTGTGCAAATCCATGCCGAAGGTTTTTTTCATCACCCCAAGCTGGTGAAAACCGTGCCGGATGCAGCATCGGTTATCAATATTATCAAAGATAGTGGCATTGATCAGTATGCGTATCGTTTACGCACCTTCGCGTTGGCGGCTGGTCGTGAGACTTCGGAAGGTCTTATTTTATTGGGAATAGAGCCTGAAATGGAAGGTCAAACAACACGCATTGATCAGAAGGTGGATCAGGGGCGCTTTCTTCAGAACAATGAAGAGGCGGCATGTGTACTGGGTGAAACTACGGCACGTAACCTGAATTTGACGTTGGGTGATGACGTGGTGTTGTTGACCGAGGATCTGTATGGATCGCTGGCGGCAGAGAAACTCACGCTGGTCGGCATTATTTCCAGTGGGGAGATGGGCATTGATCGTGGTTTGGCGATCATACCACTTGGCTTTATGCAGCAGATGACCGGAATGCAGGGCAGGTATTCAGAAATCGTACTGCAACTGCCGACCGACCAGCTTGAATCAACTACGGCTCAACTCAAACAGGCATTGGCAGCGAAGCGTGCAAGCTATGAAGTGCTGCGCTGGTACGATATGTATCCGATGATGAAGCAGTGGGTGGAGTTGGAAAATGCTTTTTATTATATATTCCTTTCTATCGTACTGGTGATTATTGCAGCAGGCATCATGAATACGGTATTGATGAGCATGCTGGAGCGCATGCGTGAATTTGGCGTGATGATGGCTTTAGGTTGTGGGCGTGTGAAGATGGCAGGTATGGTGGTGGCAGAATCCTTACTACTTGGTGTTGCAGGTATTTTGATGGGCTCGATCATCGGCTTGGCGCTGGTCTATTATTTTCAGACGGCAGGCATTGATCTTTCCGGTCAGATGGATTCGATGGCACGCTTTTATATCAATCCGGTCATTCATACGGAAATTGATGGCGAACATTTATGGGATACGATACTGGCGGTGCTGGGGGCGACACTGGTGGCTGCAATATGGCCCTCTATTCGCGTGGCAAGGCTGGAGCCTGTGGAGGCTATCCATCATGTCTGAGGGAATCCTGTCATTATCTATTTTACCGCAAAGCTCGCTAAGTTGCGCAAAGCAAGATAAATCAAGTTCAGTGATGAATGAGCACATGTTTTCTAATGTTCTCTCTTTGCGTGCCTTCGCGACCTTTGCGGTTCAATGTCTTGGGGACGCAGATGGATAATCTGTCTATTTATCTCAAGCTTGGTTGGCGCAATCTGTGGTTTCATCCTTTGCGTACAGTACTTACATCGGCGGCGCTTGCTGTTGGCATAGCCGCACTGACATTTCTTTCAGCCATGGATGATGGCTGGATGCAGCAGATCAAAACGAATTTTGCACTAACGGTGACCGGTCATATCCAGATTCATGCGGCAGGTTTTGAAGATAGCCGAAAATTGTCACAACGCATCGAATCACCACAGCAGGTGATAACAAGCATAAGCCGTGAGGCCGGGATACAGGCAATAGCGCAACGCGTGCGCGTATCTGGACTTGCATCCAGTGCCGGTTCCAATGCAGGAGCGTTCATTTATGGCGTAGAGCCTGAAAAAGAGAAAGCTATAAGTCGATTGGCCTCATTTGTAAATAAGGGGCGCTGGCTGCCGGATGGAGATGAGCGGGGGGCTGTGTTGGGGGATGTGCTGGCTGATCGTTTGGGTGTTGCCATGGGCGATAAACTGGTGTTGATGGCTGCAGTACCCGGTGGTGATATTGCTTCAGAGGTGTTCAGGGTGCGTGGGTTACTGCATTCAGGTGTGATGGAAGTGGATGATATGATTGTCATTGTGCCATTGAAAACAGCACAGCATTGGCTAGGTCTGGGGAATGCAGTCACCGATATTGTGATTCGAGCCGACAGTTTTGAGCAGGTGACGCCGATGGCTGATGGCATCAAATCCATGTTGTCAGCACAGGCGGTGAATGGAGCTGATCAAAAGGGCCTGCCCTCCGGGCAAATATTAGAAACCTTGCGCTGGAATGATATTGACCCTATGGCTGAGCAGTGGGCCGATTTTGCCGATGCATATACGTGGATTGTACTGTTGATTGTGATTGTTGTGGTGCTGGTTGAAGTGCTCAATACGATGTTGATGAGTATGCATGAACGGGTGCGCGAATTCGGCTTGATGGGGGCGCTGGGGGTAATGCCTGCTCAGGTGTTTGCCATGGTGATCTGGGAGACGGTGATTCTGGTGTTGATCGGCGGTTTGGCAGGGTTTGTGATCGGTGGTGGCCTGTCGCTATGGTATGGCCAGCAGGGAATAGATTTGTCTCAGTTCGCGGTGGCATTTTCGTTTATGTATATGGATCCGGTGATACACCCGGTACTGGAGCTCGATAGCATGCTGCGTATCTTGGGTGCGGCCATTATCGGGGCAATGATTGCCGGGTTGATTCCGGCCTGGAAAGCGTCAAAACTAGAACCAGTCCATGCGCTTAGGGAGTTGTAATGTCTGATACATTGATTTCTGCCAGTGGTTTAACACGTTATTATGAAAGTGGTGAGATGAAGGTTGCAGCACTTGCCGGTGTTGATCTGACAATTGAACGTGGGGCATATGTGGTGCTGGCGGGTCGATCCGGTTCCGGTAAAACAACATTATTGAACATGCTCGGTGGCTTGGATCGTCCGGATACCGGAAGCCTTATGATTGCCGGTGATGATGTGTTGGTAAAATCGACAGCAGAGCGGGCGGCGTTTCGTTTGCATCATCTGGGATTCGTGTTTCAGTCTTATAATCTTATTCGCGTGTTAAGTGCGCGAGAAAATGTCGCGTATGTGTTGCAGTTACAGGGTATGGAAAAAAAAGAGCGGTTTGCCTTGGCCGATCACTGGATGGCTGAGGTGGGGCTTCAGGGATTTGAAAACAGGCGGCCGGATCAAATGTCGGGTGGCCAGCAGCAGCGTGTGGCAGTGGCCAGGGCGTTGGCTTCTAATCCCGACCTGGTGTTGGCGGATGAACCAACCGCCAATCTGGATTCGCATACAGGTGAATCATTGATGGCTCTGATGCGCCGCTTGAATGAGCAGCAGGGCACAACGTTTGTGATTGCTTCGCATGATCCTGCGGTGATTGCCTCTGCTCGTACATTGGTCAATATGCAGGATGGGCAGATTGTTTCAGTTGAGGGCAAAGACACCGAGGCAGTTAAAGGCGATACAGTTAGCTAATGGCGGATGCTGTATTTTCGATGTGCTTAATGCGATTGTCTTTTAGGGGTAAAATTTTATCTCTTTTTTATGCTGTTGTGTTATGTGCTACACCTGTTTTGGCGGTGGAACTATCAGGACAGTACACCAACCTGTTGTTTCAAACGCAGGATACGTTTGGCAATAGCCGTACAACAGACCTTAATCGTTTGCGCCTGCAAGTAGAGGGGGAGAGTGAAACTGGGCCGGGCATGATGCGGTTTCATCTGGTCTATGATCATGAGCTGTTGTGGGGCGCTATGCTGGCTGATCCTGTAGTGAATGCCGGGCTGAATAGGCCTGATGCAACGTGGCTGGATGGCAGTATGACGCTGACTCAGTCCCGACATACAAACTGGAGACATGCATTATATCGTGGCTGGATTTCTTATGATGTAGCAGATGTCAGCCTTAAAGTGGGGCGTCAGCGCGTTGCCTGGGGATCAGGCCGTATCTGGAATCCGACAGATCGTTTTAATCCGGTGCAGCCGACTGCGTTGGAGCTGGATCAAAAGCTGGGTGTGGATGCAGCTGCATTGCAGTGGAATTATTCTCATAGTGCGTATGTGTTGGCTGTCGCTTCACCTGCGAGTGTGGCCAATGCTGCGGTGCGCAAACTGGCTTTGAGATGGCAGGATACATGGGGTGATTTTGATCTGTCGATGATGGTGGGGCGTATTGCTGATGAATCTATCCTGGGGATGGATGTGACAGGCAATTTGCGTGATGCAGGCATACGCGTGGAATGGATGCAGGCTAAGAATCCACGCGAGGGTGCTTATGGGCAAATTGTTGCTGGCCTTGATTACACATGGAATAACAGTTGGTTCCCCAATGGTTTATATACGGCCATAGAATACTTTTATAATGGGGCGGCAGGTTTAGTGGTGAGTCAGGATCGCATTAGTGGATTGTCTAATCATTTGCTTGGTGCGCAATTGGCTTACGATCTCACGCCACTTTGGCGTGCCGAAATATTGTTTATTTCTGATATGCAGAAATCCGGTTCGTTCACCATGCCATCCATAACATGGTCCGTTGCTGAAGATCTTGAAGTGCAATGTTTTACCCAGTTACCTCAGGGTAATGCGGGCAGTGAATTTGCGCGTCTGGAAGCACTGTATGCTGTTCGTGCTGATTGGTATTTTTAAAGGCCCTTACTGCTCAGGATAAGGTAGCGGATCTTGTTGGCCAAGGTCGCTAAACCCCTGTTGTCTGAAGAAGCAGGAATCACAGTGGCCACATGGTGCACCATCAGGCAGAGGGTCGTAGCAGGAACGCGTCAGGCCATAATCCAGTCCTAGTTTGAGACCTAAAGCGATGATTTCGGATTTTTTCAGGGTAATCAGTGGCGCTGCAATTTCCAGATCACCACCTTCACTGCCAGCTTTAGTACCTAGCAGGGCAGTGCGTACAAATGAATGCATAAATTCTGGGCGACAGTCCGGATAGCCGGAGTAATCCACAATATTGGCTCCGATCACTAAACGTGTTGCCTGTACAGCTTCTGCCAGGCCTGCAGCCAAGGATAGAAAAATAAGGTTGCGAGCTGGCACATAGGTGCTGGGAATCTCTGCTGTATCGGCATGGTCTTTGGGTACGGGCATATCCGATGTGAGGGCAGAATGACCGATGCTACGTAGATCAACCTTTATCACACGATGGTCGGTGACGCCGAAGGCACGCGCTACCTGTTCGGAGGCCTCCAGTTCAATACGGTGGCGCTGACCATAATCAAAGGCGACAGTGTGGCATTCCCACCCTTGTTCTCTCACTGCCCATGCCAGTGCTGTGCTGGAATCCAGGCCGCCTGAAAGTAGGACGACTGCTTTTTTGCTTGTTGTATTCATTGTTGTGTACCCATAAACCTTGTAGTTAAACGCCTTCGGCTTCCGAGCCCCAGATCACTTTATGCATTTGCATCTGCATGCGGGCTGGCAGACGATCCTCTAATAACCATGCGCATAAATCGGCGGCTGAAATATCACCCCATGCAGGAGATAGCAGGACAGGCACATCATCCAGGCCTAGTTTGTGTTCACGGATAAAATCACGTGCCCACTCATAGTCACTGCGATCAGTCAGTACGATCTTTATTTCATCACCTGCGACAAGATGTTGCAGGTTTTGCAGGTGATTGCGTTGTACTTCACCGCTGCCCGGTGTTTTGATATCGACAATACGGCGAATGCCAGCCGGCACCGATGCTATGGAGTAAGCGCCGGATGTTTCCAGTTGCACGAAACAATCCAATTCGGATAAGCGTTTTAAGAGTGTATTGCAGTGACGTTGTGCCAGTGGCTCTCCACCGGTTAGCAATACCAATGGGCGATTGTGTTGTTTCACCTGATGTATAATTTCATCGATGTTTATCCATTGACCGCTATCGGTTGGAATGGCTTTAGGCGTGTCACAATAAGAACACCTGAGTGGGCATCCTGCCAGGCGAATGAATGTGCAAGGCAGTCCGGCCAGAGTGCTTTCTCCCTGGACGCTGTCATACATTTCATACATTCGAAGGCGGTACGAAGAAGCAGTTATTGCGGATTCTCCGTAATGGTTGTTTCAGAGGGTTCCGGAGTGTTTTCTTGTGGTGCTTCCGGGCTGGCTGGCAGATTGGCTAAGGCAGAGCGCGCTTGTTCGGTGAGACTGGAGTCGGCATGGCTCTGAATCAGACGGTGGTAATAATTTCGGGCATCAGTGTGCTTGTTTTGTTGTTGGGCAATTTGACCGAGTTTGAGTAAAGCACCGGCATGTTTGACACTGTTGGGATAGTGGTCTGCCACATATTTAAATGCATTGTGTGCTTTGGCATGATCACCTTGGGCAAAACGTGTTTCACCAAGCCAGTACCATGCTTGATCAGCATATTCACCATTCGGATAGGAATCGAGTTGTTGATTGAAGGCTGTAGATGCCTCGTCAAAACGGCCGCTTTTTAGTGCAAGATAGGCGGCGGTATAAGCATTTTTTTCAGCCTCTGCCAACGCTGCACGGTCAACTGCTGGCTTAATTGGAGCAGGAGTGGGTGCTACAGCGGGCAATTCGGCAATAGGTGTAGGGTGTTTGATGGTGGCTTTCTTAGTCGGCTTTTTGATCTTTTTCTTCGCGATAACTTTTTTTGGACGGTGCAACTCTTCTACATGGCTGGATAGTGAAGCAATGGTTGCTAAATGTTGAATGTTCACCTGCTCCAGCGCTTCAATTTTTTGTTGTAAGCTCTCAATTGCAATACTTTGCTGGCGTAAGCTGTTGGCAGAAACCTGCTGTTCATGTTGAATGGCTTGAATATCAGATTGTATCTGAGGCTTGTCTTGAGGCCAGTTGATCTTTTTATCACCACTGGCACATGCCGTTAATACAGTTGCGCACAAGCAAATAACGGCCAGCGGATGAACCGCTAGCCGTTGTTTGATGTACAATGGATCATAATGCATGAAGCGTGTTTTTAACGGATAACAATGTCACCCCGACGGTTTTGTGCCCAGCAGGCATTGCCGCTGCCGCTACATGCTGGACGTTCTTCACCAAAAGAGACGGTGTCAACATTGCTGGCATTTACGCCGCGAGCGGTCAGGTAGTCACGTACGCTGTCGGCGCGCTGCTGACCCAGAGCCAGATTGTATTCACGGCTACCGCGTTGGTCACAGTTGCCTTCGATAGTGATTTTAGTAGAGCTGTTTGCATTTAACCATGCTGCATAAGCTTCCAGAGTGGCTTGGGCTGCACCATCAAGTGCTGCGCTGTCGAATGCAAAATGCACTGCAGTTGCAGATGGTTTAGCTGCGTCACTAGAAGTGCTAACGCCGTGAGTAGAAGGGGTTGATGTTGTGCTGCTGTGTGTAGGTGTAGCGTTGGTGTTGGAATCAGTACTTTCTACCACATGTTTATTACAGCCAGCAAATAGCATTGTTGCTGCTGCCAAGGCGATCATGACGGTTTTAGATTTTGAACGGTTTGTGAACATAAATTTTCTCCCTAGGTAGATTATGATGTCGCATAGTGACATTTGGGTGATTTCAGTCAACCCATTAGCTTATTTAGCTAGATGGGGTGTTTGCCTTTAATGGCGTGACCATGCTGGATCAGATGCATCAATATTACTAGAAGTGATTGCTTCTGCCTTGCCTCCCCAACTTGGGACACGATAAATGCGACGTATATTATATTTCTCTACCGAATACAGAAGCATCTGGCCATTGGGTGACCATGTCGGCGATTCAATACGTTTTTCCTCTGCCAGATAGCGAATATCAGACCCGTCAATACGTACGGTGGCGACGGCAAAAGTCCAGCCTTTCTTCGAAATCATTGCGATTCTGTCTCCCAGTGGTGACCACGAAGGGGAAGTGTTATAGCTACCTTTAGTGCTGACCAGTATGGTTTTGCCGCCCGAGACGGCTTTGCGATACACTTGCGGGCCACCTGTGCGGTTGCTGACAAATGCGATCGACTTGCCATCCGGTGACCAAGTAGGGGTGGTATCGATGCCTTTATTGTGGGTGAACTGGCGCCATGTTCCTTTTTTGATGTCATAAATATGAATGTCGGTGTTGCCCGTGTAGGAAAGCGTTGCGGCAACAAAACGGCCATCGGGTGAAAATTCTGGCGTGCTATTGAGGCCTTTGAAATTGCCAAAGGCTGTTCTTTTACCGCTGCGAAGATTGAAAAATTCTAGTCTTGGGTGATTGCCAACATAGGTGTTGAGTGCAACCTGGTGACCGTTTGGAGACCAGTCCGGAGATAGCAGCAGGGTGAAATTTTGACCAACGGCCTGTTTGTTGGCGCCGTCCTGATCCATGTAAACCAAATCAGAATACTCACCGTGTTTACTTACATATAACAGATGACTGGTGAAATAGCCGGGGATGCCCAGTGCTGCTTTATAAATTTGATCTGCAACACGATGCGCTAACAGGCGCATATTCGCGTTTGTTCCTTCTACGCTGAGTGCGATCAGTTTTTTGTTGCGGAATGGGTCATGCACCTGAATGTTGACGGTGACTCTGTCTGTTCCGGATTGGTGAATGCTACAGAGAGCAAGGATTTCTGTTCCTATCAGTGTCCAGTCACTGTAATCAATCTGCTGTATTGCTTCAGCGGGACTGGCTATAAAGGCCATGGGATCAATGATGTTAAATGATTGACTGGATGTGAGATCATTTTTGGCAATTTGATATAATAAAAGGCGCTGTTTTGTTGCCAGGCCGGAATCTGTTGCCACACCGGGATCAGACGCTGTATTGATGACAAGCGCCAGTTGTAAGGGACGATAATCGGATTGGTAAATATCAAAATCAGCAGCAAAGAGCTGAGTGTTGAGAAATAGAGATAAGATAAATGTGAGTATATAACGCATAGCAGCTTTCTAGCGTTGCGGTGGCTGTAAAACAAGGTGGAAGAAATACTATGCTGCTTTTACGGCGCTTGTAGCTTGGTAAGGGGAAATGGTATATCTGTGATTGCCGTGGACGCTTGCTTCATATGTTGGCAGGGCGTGTCAGTTGCGTATTTGTTGTATGATGTGATGATAAATCATACAGTCGCATGTTCTCGGATTGTACTTTCCGACGGTGGGATCAAAAAAGGGGAGAAGGCATGCGCAACGTGTCAATGTCAGACGTTGGAGTTACACTCCGTCCTGATGAATAATTGGTTTCAAAAATGCAATAGGCCTATCCTGATTTTAAGTGGGACGCTGATGGCTGTTCTGATGATGATGCAAGCGAGTTTTGCTGAAGATGCATCCGATACGCTGCATATTCAAATTAAAGAGAAGGTTATTTATTGCTCTGCTGAACTGAGTGTGAAAAACAGCGTCTTCAAGCTTCCTATGCAGGATGGCATTGCTGTGGCGACAGAGTGGCATGTGAAAATTGGCAAGGTGCGTCAATATTGGTTGAATGAGAGCATTGGCAATATTACAGTGATGCGCCGTGTTGAACCGGATCTGCTCACACACAGTTGGTTGTTGGTTGATGTATCCAGCGGTATTTCTCAACGTGTGTACAGTATCGATGATGCCATAGTATTTCTTTCCGTTTTGAAACATTTCCCTGTGTTGGATAGAAGTTTGTTGCTGACAAATGTGCCCTATCGGGCGGCTGTAAATGTTAATATTCATGTTGGAGCCATCAATCCGGCCTGGTGGGCAAGTTTGTGGCCAACAACGGCAGCTTCCATGCGAAAGGATTTCACCCTGCCGTGAATCGAGTGAATGCGATGCGACTGGTGCCTCTGTTAATGGCATCGTTACTGTTAACGGCGACCGTGATGTTGTGGCCTTCCACTGATAGTGGGGGCGGCTTGCTGGCATGGGTAAATGTCAGTTTGATGTTGTTGATGGCCCTTTTGTTGGTTCAATATGGTATTCGATTGCTACGCGAGACTGGAGAACCAGCGCCGGGTTCGCGCTTGCGTGCCAAGCTTGTGATTGCCTTGGTGACGATGCTGCTTGTACCCGCGATGGTGATTCAAATGGCCGCCAGTCAGATGGTAGATAAGGGTATGGATGTCTGGTTTGATGTGCGTGTGGATACATTGCTGGATCGTGCTCTTAATCTCGCTCAGGGTTTTTATGAGCGTGTTGAAAAGGATATGAAACGTGATTTACTCGATTACATCTCTGATGCCGCACTATTGGCGGCGGTGACGGGTAACATGGATTACCGTACAAGCAATGTCTATTTAACTGAAATGAGTAAGGCTGAGGGTTGGCAAAAAGTTGAACTTTTTGATGTCAACGAACGGCAAATTGGAGGCATTCAAGCAGGAGAGCTCACTGCATTGCAAGCCAGTCCATTGAATAGTACAGCCCGTCTGGCGATGCGTTTGGGGCGCGTGGTCACTGAATTGGTGATGCATAAAAATGGAGAAGTCGCGGTGGGTTATGCACCGTTGGTGGGGCCAGTTTCAGTCCTCGGTTTATTGAGGGTAGAGGTGCAGTTGCCTGCTGGCGTGATTCAAAATGCTCGATCTGTAGAGGAAGATTATCGCAATTATCGCCAATTAGAGCGTAATCGCCAAACGATCAGAAGCACGTTTACGCATGTGATGCTCTTTGTGACATTGGTAGTGGTGTTATTGGCCGGTGTAGTGGCGCTGTTGTTTGCACGACGGCTGACTGCACCTGTTGGAGAATTGGCTGAGGCATTGCATCGGATTACAGAGGGTGATCTGGATGTGGAAATCGCGCATTCACCGCGTGATGAACTGGGTTCACTTGGGCGATCATTTAATACGATGGCCAATCGATTAAAACAAAATGTTGAGGCCATTGAACAGGCTCAGTTGGACTTAACCAGTGCGCTTGATAGCAGTCGCCAACGCCAGTATGTGTTGGAATCGTTGTTGGCGAACCTGCACTCCGGTGTGGTTTTAATAGATTCCGAACATCGTGTGCGTCTGCTTAATCAGGCTGTGAGAGATATCCTTCAATTACCGAAGGAGTGGAAACCCAGTGCCGATTTTGCTGAACTCAGTTTGGGAAATATGCACGATATTGGTGACTTTTACGATGAATTACGCCATCAGGAAGAAGATTATTTGCAGCGAGAGTTTGATATGGCTCTCTCTGAAGGTAGAACGCTGCATGTGTTGGCGCGCGGCGCGCGCTTGAGTGCCAGTGGAACGGCTTTCTCGGGTTACTTGCTGGTGATTGATGATATTTCAGAGTTGGCAGAGGCTCAGAAAAACAAAGCCTGGGCCGAAGTGGCCAGACGTTTGGCGCATGAAATTAAAAACCCGTTAACACCGATTAAATTGTCTGCAGAACGTTTGCAACGCCGTTTTCGTAAACAGGTGGATAATGAACAGGTGTTTGATGTGTGTACCAAGGCCATTATTGATCAGACGGAACGACTACAGCGCCTGATTTCTGATTTTTCGACCTTGGCTCGTATGCCTCAGCCAAAATTACGCGAAGTGCCGGTGAATACCTTGTTATCGGATATGTATGAGTTGTTTCATAGCTATCGAAGAATTTCTGTTAAAATTATTGAAGATGAACATGCGCTTTGTCAGTGTGATCCTGATCAGGTGAGGCAGGTATTGATCAATCTGATGGACAATGCTGTTTCCGCAACCGATGAAACATGTGCGATTCGCGTATATGCGGTGGTTAGTGATGCGTTTGCTGAATGGCATGTGGAAGATGATGGTGATGGTATTGATGCTGAGAATGCCACCAAACTGTTTGAAGCCTATTATTCCACCAAGTCAGATGGTTCCGGTTTGGGACTGGCTATCGCTAAGCGTATTGCCGAAGATCATGGTGGTGATCTAAAACTACTCTCTTTAGCTGGACCTACACATTTTTGTTTGAAATTACCCCGCCATGTGCAAGAGAAGGAGGCGACATGACTGCGCGTATCATGATTGTAGATGATGAAGAACCGATTCGTGATTCCTTGCAGGGACTGTTTGAGGATGAAGAATATCTGGTAGTAAGTGCCGCATCAGGTGAAGAAGCGATTGCCCGATTGCGTAAGCAGCCGGTGGATTGTGTATTGTTGGATATCTGGATGCCGGGCATTGATGGTTTGGAAACCTTGAATCGTATTCAGCAGATGGATGCGCATTTACCTGTTATTATGATGTCGGGTCATGCCACTATTGATACGGCTGTAAGAGCAACCAGACAAGGTGCATTTGATTTTGTTGAGAAGCCGTTGTCGTTTGATCGTTTGATGATTCTGGCTCGCAATGCGGTGCACAAACGCAGAGTAGAACAGGAAAATCGCGACCTGAAACGTCAGGATGTGGTGCATTATAGTCAGCAGGAGTTGATAGGCGATAGTGCTGCGATCTCTGAAGTAAGAACATTGATTAAGCGTATTGCTCTCTCTGATGCTCCTGTGTTGCTGTTGGGTGAACACGGTACGGGCAAAGCTGTGGCGGCGCGTATGTTGCATGCTGCTTCAAAAAGAAAAGAGGCCCCTTTTATTGAAGTGAATACCGCCAGCGTCGCTGCGGGAAGAATGGATTCTGAACTCTTTGGCCATGAGAAAGGTGCTTTTTCAGGTGCTTTGCATGCGCAAAGAGGCAGCTTTGAAGCGGCTCATCATGGCTCGTTGTTTTTTGATGAAGTGACTGAGCTGAGTATGGCGGCACAGGCGAAGGTGTTGCGGGTCCTGCAGGAGCGCGTGATCCAGCGCTTGGGTAATCCCACGCCGCTTCCGAGTAATGTACGTTTGATTGCTGCCAGCACTAAAGATCTTGATCAGGCCTTGCATGAAGAAAAGCTCAGGGAAGATTTTTATTATCGCTTGAATGTCGTGTCGATTCGTATGCCTGCACTTCATCAACGCTTTGAAGACTTACCTCTGCTATTGGAGACCCTGGCTGATGAGCAGGCCAAAATATTGGGTGGCGAGGCAGTACGTTTTGAAGCCGATGTGGTTGAAGCGCTTAAATTATATACATGGCCCGGCAATGTGCGTGAGCTGCGTAATTATATTGAACGCTGTCATATTCTGATGCCGGGTGAACAGATGACGCTGTCAACGATGTTGCCTCCGGATCAATCTTCTACCCAGACTGCTTCAGCACAAGCTACATATGGAGAGGATGGCCGGTTTTCTCAACATGTAAGTGATGATGAGCATGTTGAAAACTTTCATGATGCACGTGAAGCGTTTGAACGTATTTACTTGCTTCAGCATTTGGATAAACATGACTGGAATATCAGCCGTACATCTGCAGATATTGGAATGGAACGTAGTCAGTTACATCGCAAAATAAAATCATTCGGGCTAGTGCCACCAGAGAAGGGATCCTCATGAAAAATGTTGTCATTTTAGGGGCTGGAGAGGTGGGCTACCATATTGCCAGCCGGCTCTCTTCAGAGGGTAATAACGTGTCCGTGGTGGATCAGGATGAAGATCGCTTACAAGTGATTGCAGATGCTATGGATGTGAAAACCGTCTGTGGTATGGCTTCGCACCCAAGTGTTCTGGAGCATGCCGGAGCAGCCAATGCGGATCTGTTAATTGCTGTAACCACCAATGATGAAGTGAATATGCTGGCCTGTCAGGTGGCGCATTCACTATTTAAAGTGCCTACCAAGTTAGCTCGTGTGCGTGAACCGGATTATGCTAACTATTCTGGTTTGATCGGTCGTGATGATCTGCCTATCGATGTCATTATATCGCCGGAAGGGGAGGCCGCTAAGGTGGTGATGGGGCGCTTGAATGTATCGAGTGCTCTGGATGCGAGAGAGTTTTTTAATGGCGCTATTCAGCTGGTTGAATTTACCGTTCGGCCAAAGAGTAATCTGGCCGGCTTGTCATTGATGGATTTACCTGAAGTGATGGGAGACTTACGTGTGTATGTGGTCGCCCATGAACATAATGGGCGCTGGCGCGTTCCTAATGGTCAAACGGTACTGCTGGCCGGTGATAGTATTTATGTGGCGGTAGCAAAAGATCAGCTTGATCCATTGATGGGCGTGCTTGATTTTGCCTGTCACTCTCCTCAGGGACGTAATGTGCTTATGGTTGGTGGTGGTCACATCGGTTTTATTGTTGCCAAGGAACTGGAAAAAGTCGGTTCTCTGGTGAAGGTGATAGAGTTTAATAAAGCCAGAGCTGAGTGGTTGTCTGATCAATTTGATAACGTTGTTGTGATTCAGGGTGATGCTTTGGATCAAAAATTATTGGAAGAAGAGAACATTGATAAGATGGATGATTTTCTTGCCATGACCAATGATGATGAGACAAATATTCTCAGTAGTTTAATTGCCAAACGTTATGGTGTTCCGCATGTGGTGACGCTGGTGAATCGTTCTATTTACGGACAGTTGGTGCGCCAAATTGGTTTGGATGTGACGGTATCTCCGCGCCTGTCGACTGTGGCATCTATGTTGAGCTTTGTGCGTAAGGGAAAAATTCATGGCATGGCATCGTTGGCCGATGGCAACCTGGAAGTGTTGGAAGCGGAGGCGCTGGAAACCAGTGCTATTTTGAACACACCGCTGCGTTTACTGAATTTGCCGGAGGATACAGTGGTTGGTGCCATTTTGCGTGATGGCAAAGTGATTGTGCCCAATGGTGATATGGAAGTTGAAAGTCATGATCATGTGCTGATTGTCACAACCAGTGCATCGGTTGTAGAAGTAGAGAAGCTGTTCGAAGTGCACCTGGAGTTCTTTTAAACCATGCATCCTTTGGGTGTGTTATGGACCATTGGTGTGCTTGTAGCTCTGTATGGGGCAAGCATGCTGGTGCCAGCCTTGGTGGCGATCTATTACGATGCGGGACACATTGCCGAGTTTCTCGAAGCTGGCGCGATTGTGATTCTGATTGGTTTGAGCATGATGCGATTCGGCGGCGGAGCACCTGAGCGCTTAACCCATCGTGATGGTTTTCTGATCGTTGCTTTGGCGTGGTTGGTACTTGCATTGATTGGAGCCGTACCGTTCTGGACAACGGGTACGCTGCCTTCGATGGTGGATGCCATGTTTGAGTCTGCTTCTGGCCTTACAACTACAGGCGCGACTGTTTTATCAGGTATTGATGATCTGCCCCGCTCAATCCTATTCTGGCGTTCCATGCAGGAGTGGTTGGGAGGCATGGGAATCATCGTTTTGGCTGTAGCGGTTATGCCGTTGTTGGGTGTGGGTGGTATGCAGCTATTCAAGGCGGAAACGCCGGGCCCGGTGAAAGATAAATTGACGGCGCGTGTGACAGAAACGGCTAAGCTATTATGGTTTCTATATCTTGGTATGACAGTCATCTGTGCCATAGCGTATGACCTGGGTGGTATGAATACCTTTGACGCCATTAATCATGCTATGTGTACGGTAGCCATTGGTGGGTTCTCTACCCATGATGCTAGTTTTGGCTATTTTGATAGTCCTACATTGAAACTGATTGGTGTGTTTTTTATGGTGCTGGCCGGGATCAATTTTACGCTGCACTTTGCAGCAGCACTGCGTGGGTTTTCTCTGCGCACCTATTTCAGAGATGAAGAGTTCAGAACCTATATTATCTGGATCGCTGTGTTGGTGATGTTGATTAATTTTTTGCTACTTTCTAGTAGTGATGATGAGGCCATTGATGTGTTGTTTAATGTGGTTTCGATTGCAACGACAACAGGCTTTGCTGTTAGTGATTATAATTTATGGCCGGCTGGCGCCACGCTGTTGTTATTGTTAACCATGTTTGTTGGTGCATGTGCCGGTTCAACCGGTGGCGGCATGAAAGTAGTGCGTATTTTACTGCTGTTTCGTCAGGGCTTACGCGAAATTCGGCGGCTGGTGCATCCGCATGGTGTCATTCATGTGAAGATGGGAAATCAACGCATTTCAGCCGACGTTACTGAGGCTTTGTGGGGGTTCGCAGTACTGTTCATTGTCTGTTATCTCATTGTTGCCGTGTTGGTGGCAATCTCAGGTGTTGATATGGTGACAGCGTTTACTGCTGCTGCTGCCTGTATTACCAATACGGGCCCCGGTTTTGGTGATGTGGGTCCATATAGTAATTATCAGTCTTTGCCCGATATGGCGAAATCGGTGTTGATTTTTGGCATGTTGCTGGGACGGTTGGAAATTTATACGTTCTTTGTGCTTTTAATACCAGAATTCTGGCGTAACTGATGTAACTGTTCATCTCACCACTTTTTTTTCTGATGGCTGCGTTGAAAATGTTTGCTTATGACGAACAGGATGTTCAAATGCCGCGTAGCACAGGACGTGCGAGAGCGGCCAGCAAGTAGGCTCCGCTTTTTCGCCTTGCCCTCAGAAAAACAAGCGGCAAGCTGAATCAGTTACTTGTTTGACAGCGTGTTTTTATTTTTGAGGTGTTTTTTATGATTGAATTGAATGTGAAAGTAGGGTCTGCGCATACACAGCGTGATGATGCAGTGGTGTTGCCGTTGTTGGATGGGCGTAAGTTAACAGCTTCGGGCCAGGCATTGCAGCAGGCTACTGGGGACGTGTTATCTAATTTCCTGGAAAAGTGTGATTGCATGGGTTCATTCGGGAGCAGTAGAACTCTGTATGATGTGGAAGGTACAGATACGCAGCGCGTGATGTTGTTCGGTGTCGGAGATGAACAGAAACTCACTCTGCATAAACTGCGTGTATTGGCTGCAAAAGCAGCACGTAAGCTTGATAAGAGTGGGGCGCGTGATGTCTCCCTGTTTTTAACGGAATTGAATGTGGGCGGTGCTTCATTAACCGATAAGGTTCAGGCCATTGCTGAAGGGGTGGAGCTGGGACTGTATCGTTTTGAAAAGTATCAGCATAAAAAAGATGAGCAAGATCGTGGACTGCGCTCAGTAACTATTATGCTTCCTTCACAAACTGATCTGGAGGCGGCTGAGTCTGCGTTGATGCGCGCCCGAGCCGTTGCTGCAGGTACCAACTTTGCACGCGATCTGTCCAATGAACCGGGCAATGTATGTACACCGGCATTTCTTGGTGATCAGGCCGCAGCATTAAGGCATGAAAAACTCAATGTAACGGTGATGGATAAAGCAGCTATTGAAGAGGCTGGTTTTAATGCGCTGTTGGCTGTGAATCAGGGCTCTGCCAAAGAACCGCGTTTTATCATTCTGGATTATAAGGGTGGCAAAGCAGGCGATGCACCGATTGCACTGGTGGGCAAAGGTTTAACCTTTGATGCCGGTGGTATCTCCATCAAACCCGGTGCGCAGATGGAAGAAATGAAATTTGATATGTGTGGTTCAGCTGCTGTGCTGGGCATATTCAAAGCGATCACAGCCATGAATCTACCGATCAATGTGCTGGGCGTGATTCCATCGACTGAAAACCTGTTGGGTTCGGCTGCTTACAAACCGGGTGATATTCTGGTGGGCTATAAAAAAGATATCACGATTGAAATCCAGAATACCGATGCGGAAGGTCGTATCATATTATCGGATGCATTGGCCTATGCCGCTGAGCAAAAACCAGCTGAAATTATCGATTTTGCCACCCTGACCGGTGCTTGTGTGGTTGCATTGGGTGCGCATGCAAGTGGTCTGATGGGTACAGGTGAAACACTTAAGCAAGATTTGAAAGTATCTGGTGATCATACCTATGATCGTGTATGGGAACTGCCCATGCATGAGGAGTATCAGGAGCAGATCAAGTCCGATATTGCGGATATAAGGAATATTGGTGGGCGAGATGCGGGCACGATTACCGCAGCTTGTTTCCTCTCACGTTTTGTGGGTGATGTGCCCTGGGCGCATCTGGATATTGCCGGCACAGCCTGGAATATGAAGGGCAATGATATTTCTGCCAAAGGTGGAACGGGTGCCGGTGTGCGTCTGGTTGTTGATTACTTGAGTAGAAAAGCCGGGTAATTATTATAGCTCTTTTATTCAGCGTGCACAAACTGACAATGTTTGTGCATGCTGGGTTACATTATACCTGTACATTGTGAATGACTTTGCTTCCGGCAACATATGGCTACGATCATGCAAGCACTATTTTCACCAAGTATATATTAATTCAGACTTTTTTAGACAAGCTGGAATTATATACAGGTAAGATTTTGCGTCTACGAAAGCAGGGCAGGAAACGCAACGTTGACAAATGAATACACTGTCCCCGATTTCCACAGTGGTTGAATTTTTCCGCGGCCCTAAGCCTCATGCAATGAGACTCATCGGGATACTTTGCATTAACTAACTTTAGTACATTGTTCCGGTTCCGTCTGGATCTATGTAAAGATTATTCATCAATCTACCGCTCCATTTTGCGCGTAAAGTTGCGTTGCTATTATTATTTGTGCTGGCGTTATCCCAAAAGCTAAAGCCGAACTTCTCTCTGTGAAAAAAAGGACCAACGTGTCCTCCCCAAAAACCCTCGCTTCCAAGGTATCCACAGAAAGCCCTCGACCATTTGATAGACCAAGGGATATTTGACTTGGGGGCGCTGGTAGTGCCCTCAGCACCAGCTTGTATAGCGCACCCAGGATGCCCAACTGGCAGATAAGGTGCCTGATCTGCATAGGCAGGAATGAAAGTTGCTCCGCAGTGTGGATTTGTTCCGCCCTGGCAAGGGCCGTAAGCAGATCCCACGGTTCCAGGATATTTGGCGTCCCACTTGGTGGTGAACTTTCTCTCCTGACCCCAAAGTGCGCGCGCAAACATGCAATAATCTTTTTTTACTTTTTGAGCCGGGTTTGTATAGCCAACCAGTGCTCGCACATGGTTAATTGCAATTCTGTGCCATTCATCGACCTCAGCCTTCGTGGGGTTCATGTTGTTCGCAAAGGGTTGGGTCGCGTAAAAAACCTCCCTGATACCTCTAATTTGATCACCGGTTGGGCAGATGGCAGCGGCTAATTGAGTTCTTGTCAAAGTTTCCGGGTTGTAGACAGTTCCATTCCATTGGGCACTTTGCCAAGAAGCTGGGGTTAACCAGCCGATACCATTCGGATCATGAGAGGTGTTGATGCCGCTTGCCAATGGCTTGATGGAAAATGTAGCCCACGCAGCCTGGCTTGGGGTGTACTGGGGTGTGTTGTTCCCGCCAGCACTAGCACTACTCGCACCAGTACCACCACCACCTCCTCCACAGGAAACAACTCCAATGCTTAATAAACCTATTAAAAAAGCACTAATCAATGTATTCACTTTCATATTATCTTACCCCTATCATTCGTGGAAGGCTTAAGTTCAGCTTTGAATTTTGACTTTCTGTTGGCAGAATCAGCAAAGTAATTATTGCGGAGCCAAAGTAAGTTCCATGGCTGCTCTATTCATGTTCCTTGGCAGACTCTCATATGCCCGCACAAACAGGGTTCAGATCAATATAAGACACCATTCAAGTAGGTGATTGGCCGTATTTCTAGACTGTTGATTCATATAGGTAATTGTGATGCCTTATTTAGAGTGGAATAATTCATCTGTATGCGCAGCAGCAGCCTCCCCGAGTAACGTGATGGAACAACGAAATCGGCATGATGTGCTTGAGATGAATAAAAAACCGAAAATAATTTGTTGCAAGGGTACATCATCTTTCGAAGGCTATGCATAGTGATTAGGGCAATCAGTGAGGATGGTCACTAGTCGGTATTTGTTTTGATGTAAAATATTGACAGCTACTCACCTTCTAGGAAAAACTGAATTACTTCAGTTTGATTACAGCTCACTAATGTAGCTTATTAGCTCCGTTATACGCCGATCACCAAAGACAGAAGTCGGTCAAAACTAGATCCTCAAAGGCACCTAGAATAAGTTAGATTGATGATAACGTATGTATCTCGCCAACTTTGTTTGTAGAGGTACACCATAATGTTTTACAATATTGGTAAAAAAGGCTCATTCCTAATCAGCAATATCGTTTGAGACTTTTTTTTCAGATTGCCAGATGCTATAGCTAACACCCACGACTGCGGTTAGATAATTCTTATCCTTCACGAGCGGGCTATTGGCGACAACACCGGTGGAAAGATTGCGATAACGTGTGGAGGCGAAAACGGTAACACGGTCAGACCAGCGATGGCTGACAGATACAGAGACAAACATCGAATGCAGCCCTCCCTTGGCCTGATAGGCCGCACGCGTTGCCGTGGCATACTGCGGAGCTACGCCATAGTAGGTTCTATTGAATTTCTCAGAAGTGTAAAGAGCACCTAGGCCAATGCGATATTGAGTGTTGGCATCTGGGTTCAACTGCCATTGTAGCTCAGGCTCGGATAGCCATCCCAATGATTGTCCTCTGGTGTCGATCGACCAGCGCCAAGGTAATCGGAATCGTATACCTGAGGTGTCTGACTCCATGATCTGCCAGTTTAAACGGGGCCCGAACTGAAATGAGAACTTCAACTCTGGCATACCTGCCCGCGCCCTGTTGTTGTTGCGAACCGACAGGCCGCCTCCAAAGGAGGCATCCAGGGTGAGGCGCTTGAGACCTAAAATTTCTGCTCGGATGCCACCGCGATCCACGTTGACGCGGTCTCCCCTGTAGACGAAATATGGCAGAGGTAAAGCCAGTTGATAACGCTCGTTACTGCCCATGTACTGAGGTAGAGATATTGCACCGAGGGCAACACCAACCTCCCATTTGGGAAGATTTTCAGTGGCTTTTGCAAGGCCGGGCAGACTCAATAGAAGGATAATGAATGTGCAGAAATAATGTCTGAAAAGAAGGCTATGAAAATTATTTTTGGCATATATATGGTGGATTAGCATGATCTATTGCTCCTTCAGAGCTTGTCTAATATCGGATAAAAACCTCTTACTATTCGGCTCCGTGTTACTGCCGTAACTGGCAATAAGGCCGCCATCGCGGCCGATTAGATACTTATGGAAGTTCCATTGCGGATACTGGCCTGCGGCAGTGGCGAGGCTTGTATAAAATGGCGAGGCGATGCCGGCGCGTACATGTGATTTGGCAAACATCGGAAACTTCACATCATAGGTGAGACTGCAGAATGATTTGACCTCGGCTTCGGTTCCGGGCTCCTGTTTGCCGAAGTCATTCGACGGGAAACCCAGCACAACCAATCCCTTTTCCTGAAAGTTACTGTACAGCTGTTCCAGTCCTTCGTACTGGCGCGTGTAGGCACAGTGGCTTGCCGTATTTACCACAAGAAGCACTTTTCCTAGGTAGCGATTACAAAGATTGACGGGCTGATGCTCAACCAGCGTCTGTACCTTGTAATTCAGTATTGGCGGGCATGCTTCTGCTGCCAGCGTTGGGGTTGTCATTGCCGGGATTGCCATGCTCAGTGTTAGCCATAATAGATAACGCATTTGATTCTCCTGTAGCTGCAAATGTAATGTTTTGTATAAGTTCTGTACAGTTTTAGTTGAATTTATTGTACATTCTTTGTATGCTTCGCTGTATGTCTGCACTCGCCCACCTTCCCGATACCAAACAATTTCCTATTCGCCATGTGGCGCAGGTAACCGGTGTTTTGCCCGTGACCTTGCGAGCCTGGGAGCGTCGTTATGGGCTGATTAAGCCCGAACGCACACCCAAGGGGCATCGCCTTTATTCCGAGGCTGATATTCAGACAGTTCATCAGATTGTTCGTCTGATTGATCAGGGCATATCGGTTGGCCGGGTTCGCCAGTCGCTATCCGGTATCGGTAAGGAAGAGGATACAGTTTCCGACTGGCCGGAATTCCGGGAGCAGTTATTGCGCTCACTGTATGGCTTGAATGCGATGCAGGCGCTTGCCGTGTTGCGCCGGGTCGGTGCGCTCTACCCGCTGCATGCGCTGCTGGGTGAATTGATCCGACCTGCATTGTTGCAGTTGCAGCATTCTGAAGCATCAGGTCGCTGGGCCTTTCGTTCCATGTTGATGCAGGCGATCCACCTGTACATGGATCAGCGCACGGTCGGTGTCGAGGTTAATACTAGGCAGCAGCCCATCCTGATTAGTCGTTGTCTGGCTGCGGGTGACGATCTGCAGGCGAGGGTGTTCGAGGCACAGGCCAGAGAAGCAGGACTGGATCTGCGCTGGATTGGTTCGGCACCGAGCCCGCTGGCGTTTGCTGATCTGTTGCAAACCAGCGGGGCAGGCGGTGGCCTGCTTTGGGAGGATGCCGAGCCGGTTGATGACTGGGCGGCACAGCTGCAGCAGTTGAAACATGCCTCACCCGTTCCGTTGGCTGTGGCAGGAGATTTTTCCCTGCGCCACGTCACGCGCCTGCAGGAATTGGCAGTGCCCGTGTTAGCACAGGATGCAACCGCCGCTCTGCAGATGCTACGTACATGGAAATAACTGGAGGAAACATTATGACTCATCGAATACATCGTAACGGATTGATTTTTGCAGCAACTATCCTGCTAGGTTTGTCTCTTGCCGATATCGCACTGGCTACCCCTTCATTTTCCCGTCAGGTGAATGCGGACTGCCGTACCTGTCATTTTCAAAGCATGCACGCCCTGAATAAATTCGGTCGTGCGTTCAAGAGCAATGCCTTCAACCTCAACAAGCAGATGAGGCAGGAGCTGAATCAACGCCGGAAGAGTAAGGCTGTTACTGACCGTGTAGGCTGATTCGTTGTGCAAGCGCCTTCTTTGACATACCACCATGCGCTGGTTTGGCTGCGCCGTGATTTGCGCCTGCATGATCATACAGCCCTGCTGGCAGCGTTGCGGCAAAGCCGTAACGTCAGTCTCTGTTTTGTGCTTGATCCTGCACAAACGACTGAGCATGACTGGCATAGTAGCCCGGGGCTGGCATTCATGCTTGAAAGCCTTCTCCTGCTTGATGATGAGCTGGCTGCGCTCGGTTCGGGCCTTATCATTCTGCAAGGTAAACCGGAGGATGCGCTGGCCGAAGCCATTGACCACGGCGATTTTGATGCCTTGTTTCTGAACCTGGACTATACCCCCTTTGCCATCCGGCGGGATGCAACAATCACCGCGCTATGTGAACGCCGGGGCATACCATTGCATACCAGCCACGATGCCCTGCTGACTATTCCCGGCGAAGTGCTGACGGGTAGCGGGAAGCCATATCAGGTATTCACGCCATTTCATCGAACGGCTGCCGCGCTGCCGGTGGCGATGCCGCAGCCATGTGAGCATGCCGGCAAGCTGGCTCCCATCTCCGTACAGCTTAGAAACGATTACCGGCAAATCCTGTTAGCGCTTAAGCGCCGTGCATCACCGGTCGCCGCCGGCAGAGGCGGGGCGATGACTACGCTTGATCAACTGGCAGGCCTGCAGGATTATCAGACCACGCGTGATATGCCGGCACTCGATGCCACCAGTCACCTGTCGGTGCATTTGAAGTTCGGTACCTTGTCCGTGCGCGAGGCGTACCATGCCATGCAACAGTATCTGGATTCCACGCACCCTTTGTTGCGCCAACTTTACTGGCGCGATTTTTTCAGCCACATCGCATTTCATCACCCGCAGGTGTTCGGTTCGGCATTTCAGCAGCGGTTTGAGCATATTGAGTGGCGGCATGACGAGCGTGATTTCGAGGCCTGGTGCACGGGTAAAACCGGCTTTCCCATTGTTGATGCCGGCATGCGCGAGCTCAGCGAGACCGGCTTTATGCACAATCGTGTCCGCATGATTACCGCATCCTTTCTGGTCAAGGATCTGCATATCGACTGGCGTTGGGGTGAGGCATGGTTTGCCCGTCATCTGGCGGACTACGATCCGGCCGTGAATAATGGTAACTGGCAGTGGGCTGCATCCACCGGCTGTGATGCACAACCCTGGTTTCGTATTTTCAACCCATGGTTGCAGCAACAGCGTTTTGATGCCGAATGCGTTTACATAAAACGCTGGCTGCCTGAACTGGCCGGGCTTTCAGCCGCCGCAATTCATCAATGGCAGAAGCATCCGCCGAGCGACCATGCCTATCCACAACCCATCGTCGATCATGCCACGCAGTCCCGGCTGGCGAAAGCCATGTTCAAAAGCGCCCATGACAAGGAGGCTGTCAATGACCACAGATTGTAAACCACGAGTGGTAGTAAGCCGCTGCCTCGGATTCGAGTCATGCCGCTATAATGGCCAGATGCTCGCTGATAATCTTATCGAACGGCTGAAATCCCATGTCGAAATAATCACCGTCTGCCCGGAAGCGGATATCGGACTTGGCACGCCCCGTACTCCCGTGCGCCTGGTTAAACAGCAGGGCGAAATTATGATGATTCAGCCCTCAACGGGGGAGGATGTCAGTCAAGCCATGCACGCCTACAATCAGTCAACCATGGCCGGGCTTTCGGATATCGACGGTTTTATCATGAAAAGCCGATCACCATCCTGTGGGCCTGCAGGCGTGAAGGTGTATGCGTCATCGGGAAAGGGTGCTACTGCCGAAAAAGGTGTTGGCCTGTTTGCTCAGGTTGCCATGCAGCGTTTTCCGTTTGCCGCCATTGAGGATGAGGGTCGCCTGAAGAACTTCCATCTGCGCGAAGCCTTCCTGATGCGGCTGTTTGCGCTGGCGCGGCTGCGTCAGTTGATTGCCGAGCCATCCGTGGCCGGATTGACAACCTTTCATGCCAGTCACAAGTTGCTGATGATGTGCTTCCATCAGGAGATGATGCGCCAGTGTGGTCGTATCGCCAGTAACGGTGACGGGCTGCCCCTGGCAGTCATGGTGGAGCGGTATGCCGGCGTATTTCGGGAGGCCCTGAACCGTCAGCCCGGACAAAGGAATATTATCAATGCCCTCTATCATGGCTATGGCTGGATTTCCGAAGGCTTGTCGGCGGCTGACAAGAAGCTGTTTCTCGATGCTATGGAAGAGTACCGGGATGATCGGGTCACATTGGCAACCATGCTGCATCTACTTAAGTCTTATGTGGCACGCTTTGCTCATGATTACCTTGGTTCGCAGCACATTCTCGAACCTTATCCGCGTGACCTGTTTAATCTGTCGGATTCCGGTCGATGAAACTGGTGCAGCCGGAAGGGGGGTGTATCGATGACGTGTTCCATACGTCCTATCGAATCGATCAGCATGATTGCATTTATGCCGTAGGCGATACATGGCAGTCGGTGGCAGAACAGAACCGGGTTGGTGATAGCTGCGGACTCGGCACGCTGCAGGGGAAGTCGGTGTTCGAGCAGTTCAGCGATGCAGAAACGCGGATGATTTATGCCAAACTATTCGAACGCGTTCGGGCATCAGGGCAAGCCGTTTGCTTCCGGATTCATTGCGATGCATTGCATCTGGTTCGCATTCTTGAGACCCGTATCCTACCGTTGTCCGATAAACATCTGGAGGTGGGGTTCAGGGTAGTCAGCGAGCAGGAACGAGACCCTGCTGTAGTGATTGAGCTCTGCGGGCTTGAAAAACCATTTATTACCATGTGCAGCTATTGCGGTAATCTGAAAAATCGTGATGGCGAGTGGCAACCACTGGAAGAAGAAATCAGTGCCAGTGACCTGTTTAATGTCCGGGATCTACCCTCAATCAGCCATGGTATTTGCGCCGACTGTAAAGAAAATTTTCTTATGCAGCTTGCTGCCTACAGGATGAGAGCATGATTGTTTTTCTGAGAATAATATTTGTCGCGTCCGTGCTGGCAATCACTGCCACATTCAGTGGCTGTACCGGACTTCCTGCTGGAATCACGCCCGTGTCCCAATTTGAACTGCAGCGCTATCTGGGTACGTGGCATGAGGTGGCCAGACTCGACCACTCCTTCGAGCGGGGACTGACTCAGGTAAGTGCCGATTATTCACTACGCGATGATGGTGGAGTGAAGGTGCTGAATCGCGGCTGGGACGATGAAAAACAGCAGTGGAAGGAAGCTGTTGGCAAGGCCTATTTTGTCCGTAACGCCAATGAAGGTTATCTGAAGGTCTCTTTTTTCGGCCCTTTTTATGGTGCTTATGTAATCTTCTCCTTGGATGCCGACTATCGCTACTCCTTTATTTCCGGGCCGGACAGGGACTATCTGTGGTTTCTTTCGCGTACGCCGGATGTACCTCAACCAGTAATGCGGAAATTCATGTCGCAGGCAGCAGCACTGGGCTTCGATACCGATAAGCTTATTATACTAAGCCAGCAGTATAGTCAGGAGGAGTCCCGATGATTCGCATTGTTTATGTCAGCGTCGCCACCAAGCCCTTTGACGATAAAGAGTTGCTGCAACTGCTCGCAAGGTGCAGAGCCAGTAATACCGAGAGGCTTATATCCGGTCAACTGATCTATAGCGATGGAACCTTTATGCAGGTACTCGAAGGGCCGGAAAAAGAGGTGGATGCAACCTACGCGCGCATTAAAAAGGATACGCGACACACGAATGTCACGTTGCTTGAACGCAACACCATTGATGAAAAACAGTTTCCGGATTGGAGCATGGGTTTTAAAACACTCAACCGTGAACAGCTTGAGGGGATACAAGGTTACAACTACCAGTTCGATGAAGATGTGAACGGTGATAACCCTTTTACCAGTCAGTTGTTTGTCTCCGAGTTGATGAAAAATGTGAAGAATCAGTATGTGGCCGACATATCACGCGAGGGCGCTGCACTGCATCAGGCCGACACATCGCTGATTGGCTACCTGAACAAACTGGTTAATTATACGGTACTGGTGCTTGCAGCATTGATGGCCTTTGTGGTGCTTTGCGGTGTCGCCGAAATTGCTGCCGAGCTTTATGTGATGATCAAAAGTACACCGTATGTACTGCTTAGTATCAGTGGTATTACATCCACCTTTGCCTCTTTCCTGGCTGTGCTGATTGCCATCGATATTTTTATAAATATTTCGCTCTATGTACGCAAGCATGTGATTGCCGTGCGTCTGGTAGTGGCTACGGCCTTGATGGCTGTGGCACGAAAAATTATTGTTCTTGAATTCGCCGATATCCAGCCGATGCAGATCATTGCCATGGCCGGACTCGTGGCCGTACTGGGCTTCTGTTATTACTATTTATCACGGTTGAAAGAGAACGATTAACGGTTTTCTCATCATCGATGGATCAATATAGATTACATAAAACACAACAGTAGGAATAATATGACGTTTACAACAAAAGATAGTTTCAAACATGAAGATGCCGTTTCAACAGGCGTGCTTCTCACCAACCTGGGTACACCTGATGCTCCCACCAAGGTAGCGCTTAAACGTTATCTGAAAGAATTTCTTTCGGATGTACGGGTGGTGGAAGAGCCTCGTTGGAAGTGGTGGCTCATCCTTAATGGTATTATTTTAAATATTCGTCCTGCAAAATCTGCCAAGGCCTATGCGAGTGTCTGGACCGAACGCGGTTCACCACTAATGGTGCACAGTCTGGGTCAACAGAAAGGACTGCAACAACTGTTTGGTGACAGTGTGCATATTGAGTTAGCCATGCGTTATGGCAACCCATCAATTGCGTCGGGTTTGCAGAAGCTGCGTGAAAAGGGCTGTACCAGGATTCTGGTGCTTCCGCTTTATCCGCAATATGCCGCTGCCACAACAGGTTCAACGTTCGATGCGGTGGCCGATGAACTCAAACTATGGCGCTGTGTTCCAGAACTCCGCATGATTAATGCCTATCATGATTTCGCACCATATATCGAGGCGCTTGCAGGAAGTGTGCGCAAACAGTGGGATTCCAATGGCAAGCCGGATCGTCTTTTAATGTCCTTTCATGGTATCCCACAGCGTTATTTTGATGAAGGAGACCCTTACCCGTGTCTGTGCCGTAAAACCGGACGTCTGTTGGCAGAAGCTCTCGACTTGAGTGAGGGAGAATGGTTTGTCGCCTTCCAATCCCGCTTTGGCCGGGAAGCATGGATCAAGCCCTATACGGATGAAACACTGAAAAAATGGGCTAAGGAAGGTGTTGGTCGTGTCGATGTCATATGTCCGGGTTTTTCTTCCGATTGCCTAGAAACGGTTGAAGAGATTGAAGTGGAAAATCGCGACTATTTCATCGGCGCAGGCGGTAAAGAATTCCATTATATTCCAGCCTTAAATGTGGATGAAGCGCATGTAAAAGCATTGGCTGGTCTTATTCAAAAACATATTGTTGGTTGGGCTAAGCCAACAAGACAGGAAGAAACAAAGTTGTTAGTGGTTAACGGCTCGGAGAGTTGACTGTTATTAATAAGAGAAAGCACTTAATTGACTAATGTACCTCAATATGCCGGAAGTGGTCGCTCAGATTATCAAGGTAGCCATGCTTCAAAGAGCAACAGGATAGGGTGCTTTAAGCGTTGTGGTTAGCGGTCTGTTTTTAGTCTATTCGGGTACAAGCCAGCCGAAATAGGCTGTGCCTGAGCCAGCCGTGAGCTTCTCATTGATCCAGTGTAAGGATGTTTGCATGGCTTGTTTGGCATGCCATGGCGGGTTGATAATTAGCATGCCTGAGCCATGCATTTGCATATCTGGGAAGTTATCTCCGCAATCAAGTTCAAGCCGCAGAATTTTACGTATGCCGGAGCGCTTGAGTTCCTGGAACAGTTCTTTATGGCGCTCGGCAGGTAAAAGAGGATACCAGATCACATATACGCCAGCCCGAAAGTGTTGGTGACTGTGGATAATGGATTGGGCAATTTTTTTATATTCAGATTTATCTTCATAGGATGGGTCGAGAAAAACCATGCCGCGTTTTTCCTTTGGAGGTAATAGTGCACCCAATGCCTCAAATGCATCACGTTTATGCAGCGCAAGTTGGCGACTGCTTTTGAAACTGTTGCGCAGACCTTCAAACTCTTGTGGGTGCAGGTCGCAGGCGGCAAGGCGATCTTGAGCACGTAACATGGAGGCCAGTAGGGAAGTAGAACCCGGAAAGCGAGCGAAACTGCCATCGCTATTCTCTGCCTCAATGTGCTTAAACCAACGTGTGATACCTGTAGGAGCATTGGCATGGCGTAATGGCCATACTTTACCGATGCCAGTATCAAACTCCCGGTTTTTAAGCGCTTCGGGTGAATGCAGATCGTAGATGCCGCGGCTGGCAAAAGCATCGAATAGAAACATCGGCGTCTCTTTTTGCTGCATGGCGGTAACAACATCTCCAAGGATGATATGTTTTAACAGATCAGCATGATTTCCAGCGTGGTAGGTATGTTGATAACTAAGCATGGCAGCATGCTGATGTAATGCTCTGATATTACCAGTGGCTAGATTGTAATGTGCGGAAGAATTTAAGCGGTTTGTCGGTTAGCGTTCTGGCATGCGAATGACT
This sequence comes from Mariprofundus sp. EBB-1, assembly GCF_003665155.1. Classification (GTDB taxonomy): domain Bacteria; phylum Pseudomonadota; class Zetaproteobacteria; order Mariprofundales; family Mariprofundaceae; genus Mariprofundus. The sequence continues at coordinate 97,908 of NZ_RCFQ01000002.1, forward strand.
GTTCTTTTCTTATCCCTTGTTACAATGTGTTATATATTTCCAGTTCAGGCCTTAGCCATTATCAATGCTGAAGATTTGGATCTTTCCATGGATGATAATGGTGTGGCGGGGAAAATGGATTTCTCCGTTAGTGGTAGCTCAGGCAATAGTGATAAAATGAGCAGTGAAGCGAGTGGTCATTTGATATGGAGGCATGCCCAGCATCTGGAAATGCTGGCTGCCAGTATCAATTATGGAAAAAGCAGTGGTGTGCGCGACACCAATAAATCCTTTGTGCATTTTCGCCATCGTTATGCATGGAATGAAATGTGGGGCTTGGAAGCATTCACCCAGGCACAGCAGAATGAATTTGCACACCTGAAACTACGCACCTTGTTTGGCGCTGGGGGGCGTTGGTCTTATCAAAGCCATGGTCTGAGTATGCATGTTGGTGTTGGCAGTTTTTATGAGCGTGAGGTTCTGCGTGTTGTTGCTAATATTGCTCCGGTCACGCGCCTATGGCGTGGTAATGCATATCTGGCTTTGGGCTATGCATTTGATGAACGAATTCGTATTCAAAATACAATATATTATCAACCTGCCTGGAAAAATCCGGGTGACTATCGCTTGCTCAATGATACGGCACTCAATGTCGCCCTGAATGATCGTCTGGATTTAAAGCTGGTGATTGAAGCTGCACAGGATTCACAACCACCTGCTGGCGTGAATAAAAGTGATGTCAGTTATAAGACAGGCTTGTCATTCCGTTTTTAGCATTTTATTCGGGGATACCTGTAATGATGGCTGCTTTATGCGTTTAATAATCTTTGAATCTCTTGAGAAAGCTGCGTCAGCTTGAATGGCTTTTGATACAAAGAGCTATAGTCGAAATCACTGACTTCATGCTTAGCATCTTCAGGATCGTGGCCGGTAGAAAAGATGAACGGAAGCTTAGGAGCACTTATGCGCATACGCCGTGCAGCTTCCTGACCGGACATGCAGGGCATGACCATATCAAGAATAGCCAATTTGATGTCACTCTGATGTGCTTTGAACAGACGCAGAGCTTCATTGCCATCTGCAGCCTGGAGTGTTTGGTAGTTTAGTGCCTTTAGTGCTTCTACAATCAGTTTTTGTATGACCTTATTATCATCAGCAACAAGAATTAATTCGCCATGCCCCTGATAACTCTCACCCTGGCTAGCCTCATCTTCTTCAGCAAATTGATCTTTGATCAATGGTAGATAGATATGGAATGTAGTGCCGATGTCCACTTGAGACTCTACTTCTATGATACCTTGATGTTTATGGATGCAGCCATAGGCCATGGATAGACCAAGGCCAGTTCCATGCCCTGCATCCTTGGTGGTGAAGAAAGGGTCAAATACTTTATTGATGGTTGTATTCGGTATGCCGCAGCCATTATCGCTAATGCTTAATTTAAGCATGGCATCTTCATGAATACCCGGGTGTTGATCAGCGAAAGCCTGATTTATAATAAAATGTTCCAAGCTGACTTCAATCTGCCCGGCCGGACGTGACTTGAGAGCATCCCGAGCATTATTCAGTAAATTCATGAGTACTTGTTGTAGTTGCGTAATATCGCCCATGATTGAGATATTCTGTGTACATATATTTAGTTTTAACTGAATCTGCTCGGGAATGGATATCTTTAATAAACCGATGCTGTCGCTCAACACCTTATTAAAGACCAGTGATTGCATTTCGCTGTCGTCATTGCGTGAAAAAATCAACAGGTCTTTAATGATTTCTGATGCCTGATATCCCAGTTTTTCGGCTTTGTTGATGCTATCAAGGGATTTTTCAGGATTAGTGATATTTCTTTTCGCTAGATATAAATGCATGAGAAGACCGGCTAACATATTGTTGAAATCATGCGAGATACCGCCAACTAATGTGCCAATGGCATCCATTTTCTGGGCTTGTTGGAATTGTGCTTCCAGTGTTTCATATTCAGACATATCTTGTTGAATAGCACTGTAAAATTTGATTTCATCATGAAGCATGATGGGTACAATGGTCATCAGTGCGGGATATTCCGTACCATTTTTGCGGCGATTGATGATATTGCCTTCCCACACCTTTCCGGATCGAATGGTGTGCCAGATATTGTGAAAGAAATCTGCATTATGTTTGCCACTATCGAGTATGGACAGACTTTTTCCGAGTACTTCATCGGAGCTGTAACCATTGATCTGTTCAAAGGCTTTGTTGACATAGGTCACGCATCCAGCGCGATCAGTGATAATGAATCCTTCGCCAGACTGTTCAATGGCTTGTGATAATGTTTGTAATCGAAGGTTTTTCTCTTCCAGTTCAGCTGTGCGTTGTTCCACGCGTGATTCAATGTCGATGTTTAATTGGGCGATCTGTTTTTTTAGTTCTACCTGTTCAGTGACATCACGCAGCAGGCCTTCAATACCGATGCAGACTTGTTGATGATTCAAAATCGTATGTGCATTGGCTAAGACATGAATGGTATGTCCATCTTTATGCAATAATTCAAGTGCATAGTCAGTAACAACAGATTGTGATGTCAGTAGTTCAATGAACTGACTTCGATCTTCTGGATGTTTGTAGAAAAAGGTGGCGGGCATACCGGTCATTTCACTGCATGTATATCCTGCTACAGTTTTGATTGAAGGACTTATTTCAACTATATTTCCAGATAGATCGGTAGAATAATAGACTTCATGCATGGCATTGAGCAGCTTATTATATTTGATTTCATTCTCTTTCATATGCTTCCATTTATATCATAAGGTGTGAGGGGAATAGTCAACAGAGCAATGTGTTTCATTTGTTGTGATCCCCTGATTGTTGTATGAACCTGTGTTGAAATAACTTAAGCAAGAATCGCTTTATTGGAATGTAATACTGTGATCTAAATTACACATGGACGCGCTGATGTTTCCCATTGATCTGAAAACAGCGTGTTTTTAATATATGCTTAGCTGCCGGTAGCAATCATGTTTGAAACTATGGTTTGTAACTCGTCCATATTGAAAGGTTTGCATAGGATGGCATCAATGCCAAGTTCGGTTGGGTTATATGAATGAGGGTCGTGGAAGAAGCCGGACATTACGATGATTCTGGCCTTTATTCTGTTATTGCGGATATGCTTGACCAATTCAAAACCACTGATGCCATTCATGACAACATCAGTGATGATGAGTCTTGGCTCACGATAATGGGTAGATTGCATATGTGTGAGATATGCCTCTGCACTTTGAAAACAGCGAATGGATTTACTGTGTTCACTGAGAGCTGAAGATAGAATCTCTGAAATTACAGCTTCATCATCAATGATATGAATAGACATAATTTCCCCACCCTGATTATTAAGACTCATTAGTATAGATTACTATTTTTGATGCTGGTATAGCTGTGAGGTCGTACGACTTTAGTTGTGTTGCATAGCAGAATGAAAGGTTAAGAATCATGCGTATGCAAATTCTTGTGATAGATGATTGTGATATGTTCAGAGAGGGCTTGGTGGCTTTGCTACATGACTCTTTCCAGAATATAGCAGCCATAGAAGCTGATTGTATCGCGAGCGGGGTTGAAGCAGCCAGGTTACATCATCACACTATTGATCTTGTGCTGCTTGATCATGAGCTGCCGGATGGATTGGGTGTGAGTTTGCTGGCAGAGATGCGGGTTGAATACCCTCATCTTTCCATTGCTATTTTATCAGCATGGGAAGATCCCGAGCTTATGCAGCGTACATTAAAACTGGGGGCGGTCGGTTATATTCCGAAAAACACTTCCACAGCTATTCTTCTTAGCGCTATCCGACTGATTCTTGCAGGCGGGCTTTATATCCCTGAAGGGTTGTTGTCTTATATCACGTCAGAAAAATCACAATCCGAGCTTGCTGTGCAGCATACAGAGCACTTAACAGGGCGACAGCGTGAGGTTTTAGCTTTGCTGCGGACAGGTCTTTCCAATAAAGAAATTGCCAGAGAGCTATCTATTTCTGAAGCTACTGTGAAGGCGCATGTCACCATTATTTTAAGGTCTTGCGGGGTTTCATCGCGTACACAACTACAGTATCCAAGGTAGCGTTGCTTGCACGACTTATCCTGGCTAACTAATTTCGTCCTTATTTATCCAGTAGCTGAATGCCATTTTTTTCGAGGCTGATTAACTTTTTCTTATATAAGGCGCCAACGGCTTTTTTATACATCCCTTTGCTAATGCCGAAGGTCGCATGAATATCTTCCGGTGAACTCTTATCGGTTAAAGCCAGAAATCCATGGTTGCGTGTTAACTTTTCGATGACGATTTGAGAAATTTCATCGGTCTTTTCACTCGGCCGGAGGTGCAGGCATAGATCGATACGACCATCATCACGGATGTTTTTGATAAAGCCGGCTACATTTTCACCACGTTTCAAGCCTTTGGGCACTTCATTGTTATGCAACATGCCCCAGTGGCTATGCTCAACAATAACCTGGTAGCCCAGGTCGGTACGATTGGCGATGAACAGGTTCACAGATTCACCCACTTCGAATTCATCTTCAGATTCACGATGCAGGAAACCATCCAGACGGGCTGAACCAACAATGCGCTGGCTCTCTTCATCTATATAGATACGAACAACATACAGCTTACCTTCTTCCATGCGTGGTTTTTGTTCAGGAAATGGCACCAGCAGATCTTTCATTAATCCCCATTGCATGAAAGCGCCTATATTATTTACTGCTACCGCTTTAAGCAGCGCAAATTCACCGACCATAGCAAAGGGCTCTTCTGTGGTGGCTACGAGTCGGTCTTCAGAATCGCGATAGACAAAGACGTCAACTTCGTCGTCAATCTCACATGTTTCAGGTACATAACGGATAGGCATCAAAATTTCACCCAAATCACCGCCATCAAGATAAATACCGAAATCCAGTTTCTTGATGATGCGCAGTCTGTTCTTATGTCCGATTTCAGCCATATCTACCCCGTTTTTCCAGAAATGGGGATGCTAATCATTGATGTGGGCTTTGAATACGGCTGTGCAGAATGGATACAGGTTGATATAGCCTTTAAAGTGATAGCGCGATGACGTTATAAATACTTGATGGCAGGAGAGAGTCAGGACAGCTTACTGTGTCATCAGTAGAGGGGGACGATCCATGAACGTATTGCAACAACGGGGAGCTGTTTGGATTCCGGCCTCTGAGATGATGTTGTTGGTGAAGGTGTTATCATGAATAATGGTGGGTTTGTAGATCTGCGTGTGAATGACGAAAGCTCGGAAGGCGAGAGCTTCTGGCCTGCCTTTACCGATATTATGACCGTGATTGTGATTATCTTTTTATTGGTGATGATGACTTTGCTGGTAAAAAACATGGATCTGGTCAATCAATTGCGTGCATCGCTGAGTTCGGAGCGTGCAGCAGCAGCTCAGGCTCAGTCAACCAGTGATACAAATACGGCGCTTAACTTGCGTCTGCGCCAGTTAGAAGAAGAGACATCGATGTTGCATATGCGCTTGATGGATCTGGGTGAAGAGCATAATAAAACATTAACGCAGCTCGAAAGCAGTGAGCAGGCAAGCCAACAGTTGAAACAGGATCTATCGACTATTCGACTCGCACAGGAGATTGCGGTCAATGAGAAGCTACGTTTGCAACAGACCAATACCGAATTAGAAAAAAACAGGTCGGTTCTGCAGCGCAGTGTACTTGCATTGGAAACAACACGCTCAGAGCTGGAAAAGAAACAAGCTGAGCTGACAAGTCAGCTTGAACAACGTCTGCAGGAGTTGCTGGAACAGAAAAATCTTTCTCAGCTGCGGGTAGAAGAGATGGATAAACTGAAAGTCGACCGTGTTCTGGAGCTTGAGCGCTTGAAAAAGCTGGAGAAGGAGTATGCTTCTCTTGAAACACGCTATAATCGCCTGGTCAGGCCGGCACGCTCGCAGCTTGGAAAAGTGGTCACTTTGGTGCGTTATCAAAAAGTGGATGGCAATTTGAGCATCGAGATTCAATCACCCTCAGATGCGAACTATGTGCCTGTAAGTGGTATTGAATTGCATAAACGCCTGGCCGCACTGCAGAAAAAATTTGGTAAAAAGCTCTATGTGCGGATTATATTTCCTGATGACAGCGGTTTGTCATACACCGAAGCATGGAATTTAACCGAGTCCTTGCTGCGCATGTATGACTACTATTACCAAGAATAGAAATTGAAGAAGATGCTTATCTTGTACGCATGCAACATATAACTATTTCTCTATGTATGGATGATTTTTTTTGGATCGTTCAATGATAAGGCCTGCCGGAGTGGGGCAGGCCTTATGAAGAGGTGGCTATCGAACAGGTCAAAATCTATCAGGCACGAATGATGATAGAGTTGATTAGATTATGACGAAAAGGCCATTATTTTGCTGATATGACGTTCGAATGTGCCAATAGATTCACCGTTTTCTTTCATCATTTTGTGTGAAATCCTGATTCGATTGTCTTCTGAAATTGTTTCTTTATCGAAGATCTGACGGATGCTGTTTTGTCCGATAAACAGCCATAAATACTGGTGAAACGGGGTGCCATTATTGCTGGTGGTTAAAATGATGTGGATATTGTCTTCTATGATGTCGATACCAACACCATCAAAGCTATAATAGAGACGATATGTTTCTGTTTTATCTTGTAAAATGGCTCCGAATTTCAGGGCATGCGGGCCTTCGACATAAAATCCGTCAAACACTTCGCTTTCAAGATGGTTATTTCCAATCGTCGTTAGTAGCTGCTGTCCAATATGCGCTCGGTTGACTTTTCCTTTCATAGAGAAGCTCTCCTTTTTTATGAGTATTTAATATCTAAGTGACTAATCTAAGTGATCAAGCATCGCGGACTCAACCCCCAAGTGCAAACCCGGTGAGTTGAATTTTTGACATGTTGGTTTTTGTGAAGCTGTTATCATGATGCTTGGTTGTAATTGTTTTCCTTTCATTCGCATGATCATGTTATGATTTCGATCATTAAATGAGATGGTGGGTGGTTGCATTGGGAAATGGCGCAAACAGAGAACAATTACGTGCACACAGGCAGGTTTTTTGGGATGCATGGCATAAGGCTCAGGCAGATTTACCGCTGAATGCTCTGGAGGTGCGCATTGGCCGTGTGATTCAAATGCATCCGGAATATCATCATTTCTTTGATGATATGGATGATTTTCTCGAACGTGATTTTCAGGTGGATGATGGCATGAATCCATATTTACATCTCTCTCTGCATTTGGCGCTGGAAGAACAAGCTGCTACCAAGCACCCGCCTGAAATGGCAAGAGCGTTGCATCACCTGATAACGGCCAACGGTTTGGATCGCCATGATGCATTGCATAAAATTCTCGAAATATTAGCAGAGAGCGTTTATGAATCTCAGCGCACAGGCAGAGAGCCGGATGTGCTTGTCTATGCAGAGCAGTTGAAAGGATTGGTGAAATTATGATTCGAAGTTTTTTTGTATCACTGTTCTTTTTCTTTGGCCCGGCACTTCTATTGTTCATGCTGCGTAACCTAATGCTATTGCTGCTTTTGAAAGCAAAAGCCAAACAGGAAAAAGTAGCAGAAGTAGAGGTGATCGATATCACTCCGGTGAAGAAAGATCGTGCACCAACGTGGTTTTATGCGCTTGTTGTAGTTATTAGTTTAAGTTGCGCTACTACGGTATTTATGAATCTGGAGCGTGGTGGTGCAGAAGTGCAGCATTATGTGCCAGCGCATACCGATGCATCAGGTAATATTATTCCCGGTGAATGGAAAAGTAAGCCATAGTTGCAACGTTGCCGACTGCTGACTTGATATCTGATGAGTAATCAATTGAATCTTCCTTCTATAGATGCGAGCGATGTGTCGGCGAGCCTGAATGCTGGTGCTGTACTGTTAACATCCTCTTCACGCTTGGCTCTGGATTGGAAACGGCGGCTGGTTACAGAGCGTGTCGGGCTGGTGTGTGAAACACCTGAAGTGTTTGCATGGCAGGCGTGGCTTAATGCGCTGACCATGGATATCGCAGCCATGCCGGTTGCACTGAATCGTATGCAGGAGCGATGTCTGTGGGAGCAGACGATCAGCCATGATCTACCTGAAGTATCGACAGCTTCGGTGCGTGGATTGGCGGGGCATGCGATAGAGGCTTATGCCTTGATGCAGGATTTTCAGGTAGATATGGCTGAGCTGGCGTTTGGCGGTTCAGAGGCAGAAGCACTGGCGCGCTGGATAAAGGTGATGCAGTTGCATTTTAGCGATGGTGTTTATGCCGGTCGCATGTTGAGTGCCGATACAGGTTTACAATTGCTGCAACATATTGAGCAGGTAAATCAGCCTGAAACCATACTGCTGAGCGGTTTTGAGACATATTCACCGCTTCAAAAACGTCTGTTATCTGCGTTGCAAAGCTCAGGCTGCAACGTGATGCAGCTTAAGGCTGATCTCCCATCAGGTGCGACCACGCTTTTTGCTTGTAGTGATGAAATATCTGAATATCGGCATATTGCATCACGTATTAAAACCTTGTTGGAGCAAACTCCGCATCTACGCATTGCTGTGGCAACCAGTGCTGCGATTACGGATCTGTCGGCGTTAACAAGGGAGTTGGATGATGTGCTGGTGCCAACACATCGTTTGGACCCAACCGATATGACGCGCTCGATCTCTGTCAGCGGGGAGGCCTTATCTGAAACGCCGATGATCAGTCAATTGATACACGTGCTGGGGTTGGCAGGCAAATCTTCGCTCTCATTCCAGGAGTTTTCGACGCTTCTGTTTTCACCCTGGTTAAAAGATTATACCTCCGAGCGCCTGGCTCGGGCTGCGTTGGATGCAAAGTATCGTCAATATAACAGGCACAGTTTGAGTCTGAGCAGTTTGATCGACTCACCGGATGTGCGCCAGTTGCCAGCATTGCAGTCGGTGATCAGGGCTCTGATGCTTTGGGATAAGCGCAGCCGTAGTGCCAACGCATGGGTGAAAGCCGTACATGAGTTATTGAAATCAACAGGGTTTGTGCCGCAAGGGCATGAAGATGAGGAACTGCGTAGTAATCGGGACATCCGTCAGATGAATGCATTTCGGGATGTGTTGACCTCTCTGGTAGCAGTGGATGCGGTTACGTCTAACATCAGCTGGACACAGTTTTTGTCGTTGTTACGCAGAGCTTGTACCGATGTGCGGCTGGTTTCTATGGCCAAGTATAGCAATGTGGAAGTGATTCCATTGACGCAGATATCCGGCTTGCGTTTTGATCACTTGTTGGTGGCCGCACTGGACGGGGAGTCATTTCCACCAGTTTTCAGACCGCAGCCCATGCTTCCAGTTCGCGTGCAGATGAAATATGGCATGCCGATGAGCAGTGGTGCGCAGCTTTTTGAATCGGCTCAACAATTGTGGCAAGCCGTGCAGTGTGCAGCTCCCTGTGTGGAAATATCCTATGCCAAACAACGGGATGGAAAAGAGCTGTTGCCATCATCGTTTGTAGCTGACTTAGAAGAACACACAGGTGAAGCCATTATTTCCCTCATCACTGCCTTACCGATGGAGGGCATGGATGATTTATCGGTAGTGCCACTCTCTCCCGAACAGCATGTTAAAGGCGGCACATCGATTATTAAAAATCAGTCGTCCTGTCCGTTCAGGGCATTTGCCACTCATCGTTTGGGCATTGCAGCGCTGGGCGAAACATCACCTGGTATTGAAGCTAGTAGTAAGGGTTCATTGATCCATCTGGCGCTGGAATATATTTGGCAGCAATTACAAACACAGGCAACACTGGCTGCACTTGCTGATGATGCGGTGATGGAATTGATCCATGCCGCCATTTTGCATGCTTGGAATAGCACATATCTGTCGGTGGATGAGCGGACACGAAGCTTTGAGCAGAAACGCATGTCTGCTGTGTTGCGCGCGTGGCTGGAGCTGGAACTGGAGCGGCCAGATTTCAGAGTGGAGGCCATTGAACAATCTTATGTGATGCGCTTGCCTGAATTCGCGTGGCAGGGGCATGATGTGAATGCTGGTGATGCCTCTGAACGCACGCAGTTTGAGGTGAATATTAAAGCCGATCGTATGGATGTGGATGCATCGGGTCGTCGTATTTTGATTGATTATAAAACAGGAGCCAGGCAATCCACATCGAAATGGCTGCTGCATGCATCTGATGACGGGGATGCCTCTGCTGAGCGTATTGAAGAGCCTCAGTTGCCACAATATGCATTGGCTGCTGGACTGGGTGTAGATGATGCGGTGGCGTTTGCACGTGTACGTAGTAGCGACATGGCTTTTGAAGGTCTGTGTGGTGACGATATTGGCATCAAAGGTATTGCTGCTTGTGATGGCAAGCGCGGCTTACCGGATGATTGGCAGGATGTGTTGGATGATTGGAAAATGAATATCAATGTGCTGGCTACAGAGTTTGTAGAAGGGCGTTGTGATGTGTCTCCCCGCAATGCGGCAGCGTGCCAGTATTGCGGCTTTGAGGCGATTTGCAGGATAGATGAGATGCGCGTTGATCATGCGCTGGAGCACATTGATGAGCGCTGAAGTACGGCTGAAAGCACGCCATCCCGCCGGTTCTTTTCTGGTACAGGCACCGGCAGGCTCCGGTAAAACAGAACTACTCAGTCAGCGCATTTTAGCTCTGTTGGCGATTGTTGAAGAACCCGAAGAGGTGCTGGCACTTACCTTTACACGAAAAGCGGCAGCTGAAATGCGTACGCGGGTACTTGAATCACTCATGGCTGCTAAGCCGGATGCTTCAGCATTGCACAAGATGGAAAGCTGGAAACTGGCCCAACAAGTGATGCTGCGTTCAGAAGAGAAAGGGTGGCATTTAACGGCGCATCCGACCCGCCTGCGTATCATGACGCTCGATAGTTTGACCTACTCTATAGCACGGCAGCTGCCTCTGTTATCCGGTTTTGGTGATATGCCAACACCATCGGAGCATGCACAGCTGGCCTATAGGGAGGCTGCCGAGGCAGCCTTGAATGAAACTATGCGTGATTTTCCTGATGCTGCGGAAGATGTGTTGCTGCATTTGGATCATAATGCGGTAACGCTTATTGCTCTGCTGGCAGATATGTTGGGCAAACGGGAGCAGTGGCTCGATGAGATTGCCATGCATGGCCGTGATATGGACTCTTTACGCTTGATGCTGGAGCAGAATCTGGCCGATATCATGATGCATAAACTTGATGCCTGTGATGCATTGGTGCCGATCGATGTGAAAGCGGCGCTGCCCGGATTAATGCGTTTTGCCGGTGAGCAGAAAAAAGATGAGCTGCTTCAACAGATCGGTGCGTGGCCGAAGGCTTCGCTGGATCTGCTGCCACAATGGCAGTTGATTGCGAATTTTTTATTGACCGCGTCAGGCTCCGATTATCGTAAAGCCGGTGGTGTGACGGTGCGTTTGGGGTTCCCGGCTGGTAAAGCCTTTGCGAATGAGAAAGATCAATTCAAGCAACTGCTCGATACTTTGGCAGGCGGTGGTGAACAGGCATTGGCGTTGGCAACACTGCTGCATGAGATTCGCCAGATGCCTGATAGTGCGGCTATTGAGAGCACACAATGGCAGGTGCTGGAATCGTTGTTTCTATTGTTGGTTCTGGCCAATAAACATCTGCAAATATCTGTTGGTAGACAAGGGGAAGCTGATTTCACAGAAATTGCCTTGCGTGCGATGGAGGCACTTGGCGCCAATGATGCGGTGCCGGGTGATCTGTTAATGAAACTGGATTACCGCATTCATCATATTCTTGTGGATGAGTTTCAGGATACCTCGTATTTGCAAATGCATCTGTTGCAATGTCTAACGGCTGGATGGCAGGAGGGAGATGGAATACATCGCAGCCTGTTCATGGTTGGTGATCCGATGCAATCGATCTACAGATTCCGTAAAGCAGAAGTCGGTCTGTTTCTCAATGCTGCCAATAATGCGGCAGGTTTGCCGTTGGTTGAAGCCTTGCAGCTGGAGCGCAACTTTCGTTCTGCGCCGGCCATTGTAGATTGGGTGAACCGTGCTTTTCAATGCATTTTCCCTGCCGTACAGGATGTGATCTCCGGTGCCGTAGTACATGCACCTGCCGTAGCTGCATTGGCGCATGAAGGCTCTGTAAATCTGCATATTCAACATGCTAAGAATGCCGATGTAGAAGCTGAAACGGTGCGTCGTTTGGTACAGCAGGCATTGGCAACACCTTCTGCCAGGGGAGAACCACAGCGGATTGGTATTCTGGCGCGTTCGCGTAAGCATTTGCATGCCATTATGCAATCTTTGCAGCTTGCAGGAATTGCCTTTCGCGCCATCAATATTTTACCGCTGCATGCCAGGCCTGAAGTGCGTTTGTTGCGGGCCTTATTGCGGGCGCTGCTGCATCCGGCTGATCGCGAATCATGGGCTACGATTCTCAGAGCGCCATGCTGTGGTCTGGAAAGTTATGATATGGCGGTGTTGCTTGCTGGTCATGATCAGCCTGTCTGGTCGTTGTTACAGGATGATGATCTGTTTCAGCAATTAAGCATGGATGCACAGGTGCGCATTAGATCTATGCGCACCATTCTGGAACCATGTTTGGCGATGAGTGGCAAGGTGGCTGTCAGGGAACTGTTGCAAACGGCATGGTTGCGTATGTCGATGCCAGCAATGATTGATGCGTCGGCCAGTTTGAATGTGGATGCTACGCTGGCATTGATTGGGTCACTGGAGCAGGGCGGGCGTATTGATTTTGCTCAGTTGGATGAGCGACTGGAAAAACTCTATGCAACGCCGGATGCAAGCGCATCCGCAGCGCAGGTGGAGTTGATGACCATGCATGGAGCCAAAGGCTCGCAATGGGATGTGGTTATCTTACCGGGCTTGGGCAACAAGGGCGCTAATGTTGATACACCGCTGTTGGCATTCAGTGAGGTGCCTGTGGCAGGCGGAGCGATGCCGTTAATGGCGGTGAAAGCCTCAACGCGGCAGAAAGATGCGCTTTATTCCATGGTGAGCAGTGTAGAGAAGAGCAAAGACAATAATGAGCTACAGCGCCTGCTTTATGTTGCCTGCACGCGCGCTGAAACGCATTTGCATCTGCTTGGTCATGTCTCTGAGGTGAAAGGAGAAGCGACAACCGGCTCCTTGTTGCACCTTTTGTTATCTGAAGATGAGGGTTGCTTTGGTGCGCAGATGAGGAATGTCGAAGCTGGTGATCAGTCGATTGCCGGTAATCCATTGGGCTTGAAAAGGGTCAGTCATGCGTTGGATGTGTCAGCGGTGATTTCTGATGATGCAGAACAGGTGGGTATGCATGATCAGGAGGTTGAATACGTTTGGGCAGGGGCTGAGGCTGCGCCTGTGGGTAACGCAGTGCATGCAGCGTTGCAGCATATTGCGCAGCTGGGTATTGAGCACTGGTCTGATGAGCATACGCAACGGGAATTGAATATGTTGAATCGCACGCTGATTGCCGAAGGCTTATCGGGAGGTATGTTGAAGGCTGCCTCCATACGCTGTGCCGAGGGTTTGCAGCGTGTGTTAAGCAGTGAGAAGGCTCGATGGATTCTTTCAGATCGACATCAGGATGCACACGCGGAATGGGCATTGAGTTCGGAGAATGATGGTTTTATTTCGCATAATATTATTGACCGTAGCTTCATTGATGAACAGGGCATACGCTGGATTATCGATTATAAGACGGCCTCACATGAGGGCGGTAGTTTGGAAATATTTTTAAAGGAAGAGGTGAAACGCCATACTTCACAGCTGCAACGCTATGCTCTTATTTTGAAAAATAGAGAACCTAAGCGAGAGATTAGGGCGGCTCTTTATTTCCCTATGCTGGATGCATGGTCTGAGCTTGATCTCTGTAAGCTTGACCGGGATTCAGAGTGAGTTGTTGATTTCCGGCGACATGTTTTTTTGCACGAATGTTTCTTCAATATCTTTATTATCAGGGCTTTATGGGGTTTCCACAGAGGCTGTGGATAACTATGTGGATGAATGAAGGCATTGGCCTGCTTTTATTACATTTCGGTGACATGCGTTCGGAATGCTTAATTATTGGGCATTAATCTTTCATTAACTATAACAGTTGTTTATAGTATTTTACTTAAAGTGAAACATCTAAATAATTGCTTATCATCTAGATTATTCTTTAAGGCCTTGAAAAAGTGGATAATGTTGAAATGATGATTGTTTTTAAGTCGGATATGGTGTATCAAGCCAATATGATCAACAAAAAGACACCTGTGTTATTAGTGACGTTTTTTCTTGCTTTTTTACAGATGCTTACAGTGGTGGGGGCGTCTGAAGCGCGCGATGAAGAGGTCATCGAATATACTGGCATGTGCGATGCATCGGCAGCGATAGCGATTGATTCATCCACCTTTGTCGTGGCTAATGACGAAGATAATATTTTGAGATTCTATCGTCATGACGGAATTGAACACGGGCCGATACAAAGCTTCGATCTCGGACCTTTTTTAAACCTGGATGCGAAACATCCGGAAGCCGATATCGAAGCTGCAGCGCAGATTGGTAATCGTATTTACTGGATCACATCACATGCCAGAAATAAAAAGGGCAAACGTCGATCAAGTCGGTATAAGTTTTTTGCCACGCAGGTAGATGATTTGGCTGGCGAAGTTGTTGTTAGATTTGTCGGTCGGCCTTATGAGGCACTGGTTGAAGATATGATCCATGCCCCATCACTTCATCGATTTGCGCTGCGGCAGGCATCCGGCTTAGCGGCCAAACATTATGGTAGTCTGAATATTGAGGGGCTCAGTACAGCACCGAATGGAGCATTGTTGATCGCTTTTCGCAGTCCGGTTCCTGATGGCAAAGCATTGCTTATCACGTTGAAAAATCCACAAGATCTGATTATTGGGAAGGCCGCCCGTTTCGGTGATGCGGTGTTGTTACCACTGCACGGGCTTGGTATTCGCGCTATGGCATTTATGGATCACCTGAATGCCTATATGATTGTAGCTGGCGCTTTTGATGGTCGAGATGCTTTTAAATTGTTTCTCTGGTCGGGCAGATCATCGGATGAGCCGGTGTTGATCAAGGCAATAGATCTACATGGGTTGCATCCTGAGACTGTGGTTGTTTATCCGCATGAGAAGGAGCGGGTTCAGATATTAAGTGATGATGGTATGCGACGTGTGGCAGGAGGCCGCTGTAAAGATGCTGCTATCACGGCACGCAGGTTTCGAAGCATGTGGATAACGGTTAAGAAGCGCTGATTAGATATCGCTGTTCAGTATAAAAGTGCCATCACTGACTTCTTTGAGCTTAATGATTTTAGCATTACTGAGTTGATACCAGCCATCAGGTTGTAAGCCCTGAAGCAGCTCAATGATGCGCGTGCCGGAGTGATAATCACCAATCACCAAAATGTGTTGGCCTGAATTGCCAAATGTACGAATGATCTTATCCGCTGCGAATGTTGTCTGAGTGATCCCTTCATCATAACTCTGGGTATAATACCTGTAGTGGGAGTGAGCATCAGGAAAGATGAAGAAGGGTTTCATTTGCCTGTGAAGTTTAATCTTTGATCCGAATTTTAACCGGGCTGTATGTTGGATGGCTGGTTTTTTTTGCCAGCAGCACTCATCAAGGCTTGGCCATATCTCAGCAGTGCGTTTTGCTTGTTTCAGGAAAGGCAGAATGGTTTTTAGCGCGCGCTGTTGTGGGCCAACAATAATGTGATCGATGTCGAGCTGTTGCAGCTGTTTTGTAAGGCGTTGTACCTGTTGTTCTCCTGCCTTGGAAAGTGTGCGATCATTATTGATATTCGCAGTGCCAGTGGCATTGCTCATGGTTTCTGCATGGCGTACAAAATAGATCTCGGTTGCATGCGAGGTGAAGGTTTCAGCCCCGGCCTGAGTGCTTGCACAGAAAAGGGTGATGATGATCGGTAGTATTTTTAACATTAGCGTAGCTTATCCAAGAAAATAAGATCAGGCAAAAACGGATGGTTGATTCGGATGATTGCCGATAATGTTTATGACTCGACTATGGCCATGGCTGCGGCATAAGCGGAAGACCAGGCCCACTGAAAATTGAAGCCACCGAGATGGCCGGTGACATCGACCACCTCTCCAATGAAATAGAGGCCGGGGATCTTTTTGGATTCCATGCTTTTTGAAGAGAGCTCGTTGGTATCCACGCCGCCCACGGTCACTTCAGCAGTGCGATATCCTTCGGTGCCATTGGGTTTGAGTTGCCAGTCCTGCAGTAGCGAGATAATCAGTAGTAGTTGTTTTTTGTTGAGTTGACGGATTTTTGTCTCGCCCAACTCTCCGGCCATTAATAATTGTACCAGACGCTTGGGTAGTAGCTCAGATAACACCGTTGTGAGTTGTGCATCCGGGCGTTGCTCTTTTAGTGCGAGCAGGGTGTTGATGCCAAGCTTCGGCAGTAGATTGATTGTAAGCGTGTCGCCCGGTTCCCAGTATGATGAGATTTGCAGTATGGCTGGGCCTGAAAGGCCACGGTGGGTGAATAGCATCGCTTCACTGAAGGCGTGGGGGCCGCAACTGACAGTGACATCAAGCGAAATGCCTGCCAATGATTTTAAGGACTCTTTTTCCTGGCCTGTAAAGGTGAAGGGTACTAGCCCTGCAACAGGTTGATTGACGTTCAGGCCAAAGCGTTCGGCAAGCGTAATGCCAAAAGGGGTAGCGCCCATCTTGGGGATAGAGAGGCCGCCGGTGGCAATGACCAGCGATGTTGAAGTGAATGTGCCGCGATCACTCTCGACAGTGAATTGATGATTCTTTTCCGTGATGGTGTTGACCTTGGCATTGAGCTGGATGCGCACACCATATTCACGGCAGGGGGCCATGAGCATTTCCAGAATTTCTTTGGCCGAATCATCACAGAATAGCTGGCCATGTTTGCGTTCGTGGTAGGAGATCTCTGCCGCTTCAACCATGTTGATAAAATCCTGCGCGCTAAATCGGGCCAGAGCAGACTTACAAAAGTGAGGATTGGCCGAAATAAAATGATTTGGAGTGGTTAAACGGTTGGTGAAATTGCAACGTCCACCGCCGGAGATCAGGATCTTTTTTCCTACCTTGTCAGCATGATCGAGTATCAACACGGATTGCCCCATCTGCGCCGCAGTCGCTGCACACATCAATCCGGCGGCACCTGCACCAATGATAATGATGTCGTATGTGTTAGAGGTCATCGTGAAATCCATTGTGTTGTGATCTGTCTGTTTTTGGAGCGGGTGAAGGGAATCGAACCCTCGTTCTCAGCTTGGGAAGCTGCTTTACTACCATTGTAAGACACCCGCAATCTTACGCTTGTAAGATGTTTCGAATGGTGGCCTTTTTCTGTTTACTTGGAAACCATGCATCTGTTTGGAGTGGTCGCCAAAAGCAGGGGGGGGGGAATTCAGCAGTGTTACCAATATGGGGGTGAAGCAATATAGTGCAGAAATCACAACATTCACTATGGAAATGCTAATTTCTTGCAGGAGAGTAATCTTACACGGGCCATGCCCGAAGGGGGCTACACATAAAAGTGTAGCATGAAACCAACCATTTATATGGCCTGTTAGTAGCCCATCCGTGGGCTGCAAGGAAATATCGAATCATTCAACATTTCCTATACCCATGTTAAGCAATGAAGGTTTAGCTACTCAAACTCAACTGGTCTTTGAGGTTGCGTATTGACGTGAAGTGTAAAAATATCTGGTCTTGCATAATGGCCTGCGACATCGAGCGCGCGTTTTGCAATGTCAGCAAGGTTTGGATCCACATCGGCATAGAGTAGGCCCTTCTCTTGATGCATTGGACCAGCCAAAATTTCACCACCTGGCGAGATCACTACAGAATCTCCGGGGTTGATCCATTCTTCTGAAAAGGGATACAAAGTGTCTCTATTCGGAAAGTCCGTGGGTATATCACTGTTCGCCAAAACGACACCACTGCCTATAACCCAGCAACGACCTTCACGTGCAATATGCTGCAGCGATCCAATCCAGTTATCGCCACTGTCATAGGTAGGTGCAATGTAAATTTCTATACCTTGAGCGTAGAGGCTGTACCTTGCCAGAGGCATATAATTTTCCCAGCACAACAATGTACCAATCCTTCCACAAGGAGTATCAACCACTTTCAACCCGGTGCCATCTCCAAAGCCCCATACCATACGTTCAGGATTGGTTGGCATTAACTTGCGATGGCGATTAATAATATTTCCTTCTGGCCCAATAATGACGACAGTGTTGTATAGGGTTGCCTTGCTAAGGTTTCCATCTCTTTCATTAAGGCCACACACGATTGTTATTGCGTGCTTCTTTGCTATTTCGCAAAGCGGCATTAGTTGATCGGAATTGAGATCGACAGCACTGTCTAACAAACGAGCATGTAAAGACTCATTTAAATCCCAATCTCCACCAGGTCGGAGTCGCCATATCCAGGCAGGATAACCTGAAATAAACGCCTCTGGGAAAATCACCATCTCTGCGCCATTGGCTACTGCCTGGTCAATCATAAGAACAGCCTTTTCAATTGTCTTTTTACGATCTAACAGTATAGAAGATTCTTGAACGATTGCGATTTTACCCATGGCAAATACTCCTACTGAATATTTAATGCACAATATAACCAAGCTAAATAGTAGGCTATTCTCTATTGAGACTCAAATTCGCTATGTTGGGAGCTAAATGAAGACTCAGCCACCATATCCATAGCATATACAGATAGTTCGTATGTCAGCTCTCTGGATTGACGCTAATCAGTAGATTTCTCATAAGTCCGACAGGCTTCTGGAGATGCTTTTATGTGGTGGTGGCGAGATTACGCTGGCGTGACTGGAATAAGTCGCGTCGTTGTTTGATCATGTTGCAGGCGTTTCCAGCTGGCGTAGGGCATGTGCATGTCGCGGGTGGCAGCAATGGGCAGGTTGAGGGCATGGGCGATAAGCATGCGCATGCTGCCGGAGTGGCCTACCACTAGAATATGACCGTCCGTCATGTTGCTGGTGGTTTCTTGCCACCATTCTGCAATACGCTCACGCAACTCTTCTGGAGATTCTCCACCGGGAGGACGCATGCCGGTTGGGTCCTGACGCCATTGCTGGATCAACCCCGGTGAAATTTGTTCAATTTCCTCGATGGTTTTATCTTCCCATGCACCATAATGCATTTCGGCAATGCGTGGTTCGATGATGCATGGAATATCTGCACGTTTGGCCCAGTCGGTAGCCGCTGTAGCGCAGCGGGAGAGTGGGGATGTGATGATGCACTCCACCTGTTCTGACAGTGGCTGCCATACCTGATCCATTGCCAGGCGTCCTTGGCTGGTAAGCTCCGCTTCAATTTGACCGCGATATTTTATGCCGCCTTGTAGGGCGCCGTGGCGTAGCACATCGATAGTTAACATCTTATCCCCTATATTTTACAGGTGTTGTGTAGATTTAAAATCCGCTATGGTATCGACCGAACTGTAAAACAGAGCGGTATGTTATTTCAGGTGCGAAATATTGACGCATGCTGCAATGCTGGCAACTGTGGCGTTGTATAGGTTTATTTATGCTAAGTTTCGATTACAAATCAATTGCTTGCGAAGTGAGTTGTTGATTTTCGCTCCCGCCCATGGGGGCGATGATGACTTTAAAACGCATCACAATAACGCGTTGCAATGAAAGGAATGAATGATGACTGACGATTTTGACATCGAAGACAAGAAGAATATCGAAGCGATGGGTTTTGTGCGTGGCATGCTTGAATACATTGGTGAAGATGTGAACAGGGAAGGTTTGTTAGAGACTCCTGCACGTGTTTTAGCGGCGATGGGTGAACATTTCTCCGGTTATAAAGAAGATCCGCGTGAGCATCTACTGAAAACCTTTGAAGAGGTTGAGGGTTATGATGAAGTGGTGCTGGTTTCAGACATTGAAGTACATAGTCATTGCGAGCATCACATGGTTCCATTTATAGGTAAGGCGCACGTGGCTTATATTCCGCGTGATCGTGTGGTCGGCCTCTCCAAGCTCGCACGCGTGGTGAATGGTTTCGCCAAACGTTTGCAAGTGCAGGAAAAATTGACCATGCAGATTGCCAATGCCATTGAAGAGGTGTTGGATCCTAAAGGGGTGGCGGTCATTATTCAGTGTCAGCATTTCTGTATGTGTCACCGTGGGGTACATAAACCTGATTCATGGACCACAACATCGAAATTGACCGGTTCATTTTTGAAGAATCCATCCTCACGCCTGGAACTGTTTCAACTGATAGGCATGAAAAAATAGCGGGTGTTTAGAAGGGAGAAGATATTTTTCCTTTTTTTACAATGATCGGATTTTTCTGGCCTGCCTGGTAGCTTTCTATCAGAGCTTGTTGGATATCGGGCTGCTGCATCAGGTCAGAAATATTGAGATGCTGTTCAGCAATAGCCTCAATCTCAGAGAGAATGCGCATCTTATGCCACGCATGGGTAAAGCCTTCAAAGTCGAGTGTTCCATCTGTAAAAAAATCACAAGCTAGGCCGGTGGGCTCTGAATACACAATCGCATGCATCACCATTACATCATACTCATGCCGATAGGCATCCAGATCAATGGAAGCACCAAGCAATACATATAGATAGTTCAATGGCTGCTTCTTTAGCATCATCGTATGCAGGTCAACCGTAATAGATGGTTCGAAGCGCTTGCCACGAAAGTCGAAACTGATACTGGCGATAACAGTTGCTGTCTGTGTGTTGTTCATGTGTTCTCCATAGATGAAGGGTTGTTTATCGGGGTGATATCAATCAATTCTTTGGCATGCTGCAAGACAAAGTTTTTGAAAGCTTCCGGAATGGCTGCAAAACGCTTTCCGGTTCGGTGCACAATATGCCATTGGCGCATGATTGGGAAATCTTCGACATTGAGAATGTTTAATCGTTTGAGTGCCAGTTCCATCTCGATGGTGTGCAGTGATACAATGCCGAGCCCAAGTTCAGCCATCACGGCCTGTTTAATGGCTTCGGAACGGTTCATTTCCATGCCGGTAATCAGTTGCAGATCATGCTTGGCAAAGAATCGTTCAACTGCGATGCGTGTGCCTGAATCAGCCTCACGCACAATAAAGTGTTCATCGGCAACTTCTGCCAATGGAATGTGTTCGCGTTTAGCAAGAGGGTGGCTGGGCGCGGCAATGACCACAAGCGGGTTATCTATAAATGGTATGCCATTGATTTTTTTGTTTTGTGGAGGGCGTCCCATAATGACCATGTCGGTGATATTATTATCGAGTGCATCAAGCAGGCCTCTGCGATTACTTACATCAAGCGTTACCTGTGCGGCTGGAAACTCTTGATGAAAAGCGGCAATGAGTTGAGGGGCAAAATAGTTGGCGGTCGATGCCATGGTGAGGTGTAGTTTGCCGCGTTTCATGCCTTTGAGTTCTTCGATCATCTCCGATGCTTCTTCCAGTTGTTGGCGAATATTCTGGGCGTAATAGAGTAGCTCTGTACCAGTCTGAGTCGGTGTTACCCTTTTACCATCACGATCAAATAGTGGCATACCTACCTGTAACTCCATCTGTTTGATCTGCATGGAAACAGCCGGTTGCGTCATAAATAGTGATTTTGCAGCTTCAGTATAACTGAGCTTCTCTACAATCGCTTCAAGTATAGACAACTGTTTGAGTGTAATGTTCATTGTGCACCACCATAAGAAAAAGTTATGGAAGACATCATATGCTCTGATTTTACATTATGGAAGTGCTTTCTATACTTCCATCCATCGCTGAAGAGGTTTATCATCCTCCACCGCGACGGAGAGGGGCGAAAGCTTCTTTGCTCACATAATAAAACTGGAGGGAATTCCCTAATGGATCAATCGAATCGTTACGCAGACCTGAGTCTGAATGAAGCAGACCTAATCGCAGGCGGCAAGCACTTGCTTGTTGCTTATAAACTAATTCCGGCCGAAGGCTATGGTTTCCTGGAAGTTGCTGCGCATATTGCGGCTGAATCTTCTACCGGTACCAACGTAGAAGTATCTACCACCGATGATTTCACACGTAGTGTGGATGCACTGGTATATGACGTAGATGAAACTGCATTTGCTGATGGTAACAGCGTCACGGGTGGCGGTTTGATGAAGGTTGCATACCCCGTAGAACTTTTTGATCCAAACTTGATTGATGGTCATTACAATGTATCACATATGTGGTCTTTAATTCTGGGTAATAACCAGGGTATGGGCGATCATGTTGGCTTACGTATGTTGGATTTCATGGTTCCTGAATGCATGATTAAAAAATTCGATGGTCCAAGTGCTGGTATTACCGACTTGTGGAAAGTGTTGGGCCGCCCTGAAGTAGATGGTGGTTATATCTCCGGTACTATCATCAAGCCTAAATTGGGTCTGCGTCCTGATCCATTTGTTAAGGCATGTTACGAGTTCTGGCTGGGTGGCGATTTCATCAAGAATGATGAACCACAGGCCAACCAGCCTTTCTGTCCAATGGAAACTGTTATTCCTATGGTTGCAGAAACGATGGATCGTGCACAGCAGGAAACCGGTGAAGCGAAACTGTTCTCTGCCAATGCAACTGCTGATTTTCATGGTGAGTGTATCAAGCGTGGTGAATTCATCCTTGAGTCGTTTGCTAAATACGGCAACGAAAAACATGTTGCATTCCTGATCGATGGTTTTGTAACTGGTCCTGCTGGTGTAACCACTGCTCGTCGTGCATTCCCTGATACATTCTTGCACTTCCATCGTGCTGGTCACGGTGCATTAACCTCTTATAAATCACCAATGGGCATGGATCCACTGTGCTACATGAAACTTGCTCGTCTGCAGGGTGCTTCCGGTATTCATGTAGGTACTATGGGCTATGGTAAGATGGAAGGTCACGGTAAAGAAACCGTGCTGGCATACATGATCGAGCGTGATGAGTGCATGGGTCACTACTTCAACCAGAAATGGTATGGCATGAAACCTACCTGCCCAATCATCTCCGGTGGTATGAATGCACTGCGTCTGCCTGGTTTCTTCGAAAACCTTGGACATGGTAACCTCATCAATACCTGTGGTGGTGGTGCATTCGGTCATATCGATAGTCCTGCATCTGGTGGTAAGTCACTGAATCAGGCATACGATTGCTGGAAATCCGGTACTGATCCAATCGAATACGCTAAGACTCATAACGAGTTTGCACGTGCATTCGACTCATTCCCGGGCGATGCTGATAAGATCTACGGCGCTGACTGGCGTGAAAAAGTGGGCGCGCACAAATAAGCTCCGACTTTTAAGTCAACAAAATGAAAAGGCCTCTGCGAAAGCAGGGGCCTTTTTTCTTTGTGATTATTCTGCTCGCTCCTGATGCGTGATTCCTGCGTTAAAATACTTCAAACCGACGTAAACTTCGTACCTTTTCCTTGGTACTACGCGAATCAGAAATCATCTGAACAGTTACAGGGTGCTGTGGCTAAAACCACATTCCCAATTCCGGTTCATCATCTTGCTGAATACAAGTGCGTAATGTGGCTGGCACTGTTTATGCGCCATTGGATCAGGAAATACCGCTTATATCTGGAGGTCTGTTTAAGTTCGTACATAAAAACAGGTGGTTATAATGCTTTGATGAAAATGCTTCTCTTCCGTTTTCTGTTGGGATCGGCAACTGTTGCCGTTGCTATAGGAATCTTATTACCTGTTGCGGGGCGAATGTTATGAAGCTGACGCTGGCGATGGGTGTGCAATTCGATAATGGTCAACAGGCCAGTATGGTTGCGTTGAATCTTGGCCAGAACAAACAATCATCAATGCAGGCAGATCAGCGGCGAATCGAAACAACTGAAGCAATCGAGGCAGCGGTAGTTCGAGCTGACCCGGCTCAAACAGAAGTAGATCAAGGGGGAGGCAACGGCTTGCGTTTCAATCCACCCTCAACCATGCCTGATAGAAAGAGCGACCCTCTATTTTTCCTTACCTATAATTTTAACGGTTTAAACGATACGCTGGTGTTTGAGCACAGCTTGGTGGATATCTATGCCTAACGGTCGGATGAAAAAACAGAAATGGAGCGAATACCATAATCACCACCGCGATTGCTCATGATTAAGCCGTTGAACGAATCGCGATAATTTTTGTCGCGCGCTTGAATCAAGCGGCGTCCATCGAGTGAAACAGTCATTAAACCATCAGCGCTGCGTTGCCAGTCAATTTTATGCATATTTCCATCTTCTAACAGCTTGCCGGTATCGTAAATATCAATCACGGCAGATCTGTTGCGTTGATAGCGAAGCAGTTTTAATGCTGGCCGCGTACCGGCTTGATACATCAGTCGATAACCAGACTCCAGGTTTTGCCTTTGGTAAGGGCCAAATTCAAAGCTACCATGCTGCTTACCCCGGCCCAGCGCTGATATCTTTATAGTGATGGAAAAAGCATTGCTGATACTGACCGCTGTGGATAGATCAGCACGTAAATGCTGGGGGGCCGTTGGTTGAGCTTGTTGGCGTGGTCTGTTGTTGCCAAGAATCATACCGATGATGGCTGCTTCAGGAGAACTATTGAGTTGCGTTTGTGGCTGTGCTGTTTGGGGATTTAACACACTGCGTAGCCCAATACTGCGTGTCACCCAAAAATCATCGGAGCTGTTATGCCAAACAGGATTACGCAAGAAATCGCCGTCGCGAAAATTATCAAACAATACCTGTCTATCCCATGGTTGATCATAGCGTGCGCTTAAATCGCGCAACTGATCGATCAGGCGATAGTTGGCAGATCGATCACGTTCAGCCTGGTCTGTAAGTATTTTAAGCTCATTTACCAACTTTTGTGTTGTGGCATTACCTGCTTTAGGTTGAGCCAGAATGGTAGTTGGAGAGATGAGAGCAAGAGAGAAAAAAATGTAAAGAAGTTTCATGTCTGACTCCTGATGAATGGGTGTCTTTTACTTATAACAGTGGCCATTGCATGCCTTTTTAAAAAAAGATGGTAACACTATCTGGCTTGCGTTGAAATCAGTCTGCAGAGATGCTGGAAACGTGAAGCAAGCGGAGGTGGAAGAAATTGTGCTCAGGCTTATAGTTGCGTAGCTATCAGAAACAGGGGAACGAAGCGGGAGTTTCAACATGACAGATGTGCAGAATAATGGGTTGTTATCAATAGCAGCATTGATGGAAAGTAGTGGTGCGAAGTTCGGTACCAGTGGTGCGCGCGGCTTGGCTGCCGATATGACCGACCGGGTCTGTTATGCCTATACGTTGGCGTTTTTACAGGCGCTTGAGAGCAGTGGCGATATTAAGAAGGGCGCACGCGTTGCCATTGCCGGAGACTTTCGTCCCAGTTCACCACGCATCATGGCTGCAGTGGCCTTGGCAGCCCATGATGCTGGCTGCGAACCTGTCAATTGCGGTTTTATTCCCACACCGGCAGTGGCCAGTTATGCCATGCATCGAAATGCGGCATCGATTATGGTGACAGGTAGCCATATTCCTGATGATCGCAATGGTATTAAATTTTATAAACCAGCTGGTGAAATTCTCAAAAGTGATGAGCAGGCGATGACTGCACGCAGTGTATCGATACCAGCGGGTCTGTTTGATGACGATGGAAATGCGCTTGTTCAGTCACTGTTGCCATCTGTGTTGGATGTTGCTGAGCGCGAATTTGTGCAGCGTTATGTCGATTTTTTTCCGGAAAACTGTCTCTCAGGTCGCAAGGTTGGTGTGTATCAGCACTCCACTGTAGCGCGTGATGTGATGGTAGAGATTCTGCAGGGGCTGGGCGCAGAGGTTGCCTGTCTGGGTCGTTCAATAAAATTTATTCCGGTGGATACAGAAGCTATTCGTCCTGAAGATGTAAAGCTTGCCGCTGATTGGGCCAAAGAATATGACTTTGATTGTATTGTATCTGCCGATGGTGATGGTGATCGGCCGCTGGTCAGTGATGAAAATGGCATCTGGTTGCGTGGTGATGTGGCTGGTGTGTTGTGTGCCAAATATTTGCAGGCCAGTTGTGTGGCGACACCAGTGAGCTGCAATAGCGCAGTCGAAAAGTCCGGCTGGTTTAAGCGCGTGGACCGTACCCGTATTGGCTCTCCTTTTGTTATTGCGGCGATGAACGAAGCGATTGCAGATGGTGCCAGCAGCGTGGTTGGTTATGAAGCCAATGGTGGTTTTCTTACGGCTACCGATATTGCATTGAATGGCCGTATTTTGCCTGCTTTGCCTACCCGTGATGCAGTCATTGTGCCATTAGCCATTTTGATGTTGGCACAGGAGTATAATCTTACTATTTCAGCACTGCTGGAGACATTGCCACAGCGTTTTACCTATAGTGATCGTTTGAAAGAATTTCCAACTGCGTTGAGTCAATCGCGATTGAGTGCCCTCAATACCGGTGATACAGCACGTGATATTGCTGCGGCAGAAGCGTTGTTGGGTGCAGCTTTTGGTTCGGTCGTGGCTATTGATAATACAGATGGTGTGCGTGTTACGTTTGAAAGTGCAGAAGTTGCTCATTTGCGTCCATCCGGAAATGCACCTGAACTGCGTTGTTACAATGAGGCTGCCAGTGATGCACGTGCTGTTGAAATGAATAGAATCTGTATGGATATCCTGGAAAGTTGGCGGTAACGACTTAACAAGGATCGACTTCTGATCCTCATATTAATAATGAGGGCGAATTGTCCTGCTAGGTGATCGTTTTTGTCGATGCATATTTTGTGGTATCTATAGCAGTTCAGTTTCTTCTTGTTTCTTATCTTCTGTTTGCTCTTCTTCAGTTTCTTCTTGTTTGTTGAAATGAATGATTATACCGATAATGGTGGAAATAAGCCCCAGTGTTAATACGACGGTTGCAGACGGTGGCAGGTCGAGAAAATGGGCTGTGAGTGTGCCGACTACACTGGCAAGGGCTGCCAGGGCAGTAGCTTGCCATATCGGGCCGTTGTGACCATTGCGCCATACGGATAGGGCGGGCATGACCAGGTAAGCGAATACGAGCAATACACCGATAGCATGAATGGCTGGCACGATGATCAGGCTTAATCCGGCAGAGAAACGTAAACGACCATGATAGGTGTTGCTGTGTGGTGTTAAAGCCAGAGCCAATCCAACGGCTGAAAATGCTACGAGTATTCCAATACCTTCCCAGTTTACGCCTAGAATACTGCCGAACATCAGCTCCATCAATTGCCCTTCACCATACGGTAGCAGGGATAGTAGAACCATGCCAAGAGAGGCTGCAAAGGCATACACTGCACCCATGACAGCCTCTTTGGGTAAGATGGTATCTTCATCCATGGTTGCCATCAGCGCTACGGCAATAGCAGTGGTGATGATGGCGATGAATATGCCAGGCATATGCAGAGCCATGCCGAGCGCATAACCTGTTGCTGCAACCTGCGCCAGAGCCAAATCAACAAATACAATACGTCGTTCCAGTACCCTCTGCCCCAATACGGGTAGGCTGATAGCAATCACCAGCGTGGCTATTAATACTGTTAATAAAATCATTGGCTCCACCTCGCGATACGTTCAATCATTCTATCAAACATACCGATATATCCTTTTGCCCCGAATCCTGCGACCGAATCGGGTAATACCATCAGACGAATACCTGCGGCATCGGCTATGCGTTGGGCAATCGCTTTGCTATTGTATGGTTCAACCCAGATGAGTTTCACCTTCTTTTGACGAATAATATCGACCAGGTTATCCAGGTGGCGTGTGGATGGTTCGATGCCTGATTTAGGTTCAACGAACCCAGCTAGTTCAATATTCATGGATTTCATGAAATACACATAGGTGCTGTGGTAGGTAATGATGGCGCCGGTGTGCAGATCCATATAATCACGCCAGCGCGGTAATGCGCCTCGAATAGCCGTGACAAATGCGTCAACTCTTTGTTGATATCGCTCAGCATTGACCGGATCTATCTCACTCATACGAATAGCCAGTGCTAATGCCACTTTGATGCCAAGCTCCGGATCAAGCCACCAGTAAGGGTTTGTATCTGAAGACCATTGCTCCATGGTGTCGCTGGTCATACCGCGTGGTACACCAATGGCTTCAATGGCATCATCGCCGCTGAAATAGCCTTGCATGCCAGGTGTTACCTTTGGGTTTTTAGACAGATGGATCAGGGTACTCAACCAGGATGATTCAAGACCAAAACCTACAGAGAAAAGTAAATCTGCTCTTGAGAGATTACGAATATGACTGGGGCGAATGAAGAATATGTTGGGGTTTTGCCCTACCAACACTAATGATTGTACTTCTACATCAATACCACCGATAGCCTCAGCAATTTGTGCCAGTGCTGGCATGGTGGCAATAATAACCGGCTTACTACCTGCGTGGGCAGAGGGTGTGATGCACATCCATATGATGAATGCAGCGACTAACCCTGTTGTAGATTGTTTACTACGCATGTGAAACCACCAATGAAGTTGTATGAAGAGTAATAAAGAAGTTGTTAGCAGATTCAATGCCAATTTATATAAAATGTTAAATACATCAGTAAATTTGATGATAGCCATAATTATTATAATCATGATTTTTTCTGCGCTGGGGTTAGACTGAGTCCCAACAATTTCAGGAGGCGAAACGATGACCACCGATAATGAGCAGTACAACATTAAACAAGAGCCATTCTATCAGGCTCAGAACGAAGAGATCGAGCTATATGAGGCTGCTTATGCGGCCCGTTTGCCGGTGATGGTGAAAGGCCCGACGGGCTGTGGTAAATCACGTTTTGTTGAATATATGGCATGGAAGCTGGATAAGCCATTGATCACTGTGGCCTGTAATGAAGACATGACTGCATCTGATCTGGTTGGTCGTTATCTGCTTGATGCCAATGGCACGCGTTGGCTTGATGGGCCGTTGACTACTGCTGCACGCATTGGTGCTATTTGTTACCTTGATGAGATCGTGGAAGCGCGTCAGGACACGACTGTTGTAATCCATCCGTTGACCGATCATCGTCGCACGCTGCCGTTGGATAAAAAAGGTGAGTTGGTTGAAGCGCACCCTGATTTCCAGCTGGTGATCTCTTATAACCCGGGTTATCAGACCTTGATGAAAGATCTGAAACAATCGACCAAACAGCGTTTTGCAGCGTTTGAATTTGATTATCCAACTGCGGCAGTGGAAACAGACATTGTGGCCAAAGAAACCGGTATTGATGCTGAATTGGCGGCTAAACTGGTTCAGATTGGTGGAACAGCCCGTAACCTAAAAGGACATGGTCTGGATGAAGGTATTTCTACCCGTCTACTTACTTATGCAGCGACCTTGATAAAAGGTGGTATTAACGCGCGTTCTGCCTGCCGTATGGCACTGGTTCGCCCAATTACAGATGATGCTGATATCCGTGATACCTTGGATCATGCGATTGATGCCACATTTGGCTGATCGTATTGTGCGTCCGTACATGGGCGCGATGATGACTTTTTACAAAGTGGTCAGTATTGAATACGTGTTACAGTGATCTGTTGAGGTTTAACTAAACAATGTGGAGTAAGAACTCCAGGGTGGTCAATCATGGGTGAATCGTTAAGAGCCATGGATGTAAAAGTCTATTGGCAGCGCTTGAACTGTAATTTTGCTCAAGCCGATAAAATTTTTGATGAGTGCATGGTCGAGGCGAAAGCACTGCTTTCCAAGCAGGGACTGGTCAGTTATATCGAAAATGCACGTTTTCTTGGCAAGATGGGCCGTGGCCCTGAACCGTTGCTGGTATATTTGGAAGAAGCGCCTTTGGTGGCGGGACAGGTGGGTGAAGAGGTTCTGGAAGATCTGCGTGAATTTGCGCATTACATGTCCACGCATACAAATTTCAAAGCGATGGTGCCTTTTTTGCAAACCAGTGGTGCAGTCGCTAAGCGTTTGAAAAATTATACCTCATTTAAACGGTATATAGAGATTCTGCGTGAAATGATGGATCAAACGTCTGTATCTGTGCAGGGGCATCACACCACCTTCCCCAGCCCTGGTTTGCCGGATATGCTGAAACAATCACCCATACTATTACGTGAATTGTCACTGGAAGGATATAAGAACTGGGTCGATTACGGTGTGAAATATTATAGTACGCATCCGGGACGTCAGGTCGATTTTTTCTCCCTGCAATCTGCCGATTCACATGCGGTGATGCAGCGTGAGCGTCATGGAACACTGTTGGTAGACAGCGAGCGTAAGCTTGATGCTTTTCTACGCGGCCTTTGGCAGGACTCGGACTATCTGGTGCCGTACTCGCTCATCTTTGATGAGTTGCGTAAACCCATGCCGTACTACGATGATCATGGTATCCGGTTGCCGGATGTCTATGATGATGATCGTGGTGTTTCCGGTATCGATCGTTATCGAGCCACGCTGGCGCATATGGCGGCGCATCGGCGCTGGAGCCAAAAGATGGTTGTTGATAACTGGAGTCCGTTTCAGCGTATTGGTGTTGAGACCTTTGAGGATGCCCGCGTCGATTATCTGGCGTGTAAACGTTTTCCGGGTCTGAAAAAAACATTAATAGCACTGCATCCTGAACCCAAACAGGAAGATCTGGCAGTAGAAGGGATGTCGTTAATTCCACTGCGTCTGGCTATTGCTTCCAGAGGCATGCTTGATCCCGATTACAAGATCGAAGATGCCGATATTCGTGAGTTTGTTCAGCGCTTTTATGATGCGATGAAAGATGGTGAATCCAGTAGCAGAGATGTGGCGATGATTGCGCTCTCTTTTATTGCCCGCACCCGCAGACAGACCGATGCGTTGCCAGACACATATTTTGAGAACACTGAAGTAGATTATCGGGATGATAATCGTCATCTGTGGATCTATATTGAACAGGGTGATGATGAAGAGACGACCTTTGAACATTTGGATAAACGTCAGACCGAGGATGAACATGAAGGTCTTCCACCACGCCATTATCACGAGTGGGATTATAACGCGCAACATTATCGTCCGGATTGGGTCAGCGTGTATGAAGCGCTGCAACCGCGAGGCAATGCGGCTGTTATTGACAACCTGCTTGCCAAAAACAGTGCGACAGCCAAACGTCTGAAAGCGATTCTGGATATGCTTAAACCACAGGATCGCGTGCGCGTGCGCTATCAGGAAGATGGTTCGGAGCTGGATCTGGATGTGGCTATTCGCTCGTTGATTGATTTCAAGGGCGGGGCAGCACCTGACCCTCGCGTGAATATGTCGCATAAAACGGATGGCCGTAATGTGGCTGTTTCACTGGTGTTGGATCTATCACAATCGTTGAGCGAAAAAGCAGCCGGTAGTAATCAGACCATTTTGGAACTCTCTCAAGAGGCCGTATCACTATTGGCTTGGACGATTGATCAGGTTGGGGACAAATTCGCAATCTCAGGCTTTAATTCCAATACGCGCCACGATGTGCGTTTTTATCATATCAAGGGGTATTCTGAAGAGTGGGGCGAAGATTCGAAATCACGTCTGGCTTCTATGGAACCAAGTTATTCTACCCGAATGGGTGCTGCTATGCGCCATGCGGCGCATTATCTCAAAGCCCAGCAAGCGGATAAGAAGCTCATGTTGATTCTTACCGATGGTGAGCCTGCTGATATTGATGTGGATGATGATCAGTTGTTGATTCAGGATGCGCGTCAGGCGGTTAAAGAACTGGATCAGGATGGTGTATATACGTATTGCATCAACCTTGACCCTAAAGCGGATGAATACGTGGCGGATATTTTTGGTAGTCAATATAGCATTATTGATCATGTCGATCGTTTACCGGAAAAATTGCCTGAGGTGTTTATTTCGCTAACCAAGTAACAAGTAGCTGATTAATGATTCAGTCGCATATAATGCCGCCCTGTAATGGGGCGGTATTTTTTTGCCGTATCCATCACACAGGGCACGTTGGCCGGCGGAAAGAATGTCCTCTTAAAAGCGGAAAAAAATTCCCCGAGGAACATTATTCCTGAGCATGTAGTCTTGTAAGTGATTGAAATAAAAGCATAAAACATAGAGGTGTTCACTGGCCGCTATCTTGCATTAGTACAAGCAGGCAAGCAGTAGTTCAGGAGTACATTATGCAATTAGGTTATTTAATGGCCGGTGTCGCAGGCGACATGGCACAGCAGAAGCTGGATACCATCAGTAACAATCTCGCCAATGTGAATACGGCCGGATATATGGAAGATCGCACCTCTTTTGCATCGCAGTTTTCTAATGCGATGGGACGTGTAGGAGATCCAGAACAAACATCCGCCGCCTTTTTATCCATGAATAAACAATATGTGAGCACACAAGCTGGCTCTGTACATCATACCGGTTCTGATTTCGACTTTGCCATCAATGGCAATGCCTATTTTCGTGTCCAACTGGCGGATGGTTCAGTGGCGTTAAGTAGGGCTGGCAATTTTAAAATGGATGCCGACGGCAATCTGCTTACGCAAGGTAATCTGGCTGTGTTGGATAAATCAGATTCGCCGATTACGTTGCCTGTTGGCGCGATGAGTGCGACTAAAGACGGCACTATTTATGTGAATGGCAACGCTACTGCGGAATTAGGATTGTCCATGCTGCGTGATGAACGCCTTATCACAAAGGGTGAAGGTGTGATTATCAAAACAGATAAGGAAAATATGATTGAAGCCGATAAAACGGTATCGATACATCATGGTTCATTAGAAAATTCTAACGTGAATGCTGTGTTATCGATGGTAAGTATGATCGACACCATGCGAAATTATCAATCCACGATGAAAATTGTAGAACAATATAATCAACAGGCCGGCCTGCTTAACGACAGAGTCGGTGTGGTTCAGTAGGAGTTTATTATGATGCGAGCATTATGGACGGCGGCAACAGGCATGTCGGCACAGAGTCTCAATGTGGATGTGATATCCAATAATATTTCAAATGTGAATACAACTGGTTTTAAGCGTGGACGGGCTAACTTTCAGGATCTGATGTATCAACAGATCAAATCGCCGGGTTCCGAGGCAAGTTCTGCCGGTACGCAGCTACCAACAGGTATTCAGGTTGGGTTGGGTGTGAGAGCGGCCAGTGTCGATAGTATTTTCACAGAGGGTAGTTTTCAGCAAACCAACAATCCATTGGATCTCACCATTCAGGGGCGTGGTTTTTTTCAGATTCAATTGCCCAATGGTGATACCGCCTATACACGTGATGGGAAATTCAGTGTGGATTCAACCGGTCAGATTGTGACTCAGAATGGCGATCTGGTGCAGCCGGGTATTACCGTGCCGGCGGATGCCCAGGCAGTACAGATTTCACAGGATGGCACAGTCTCTGCAGTGCAGGCTGGAGGTGTTCAGTCTGTATTGGGGCAAGTTCAGATTGCCGACTTTATCAATCCAGCCGGGCTTACCCATTTGGGTTCAAATCTTTTTCAACCCAGTAATTCATCCGGTGAAGCGGTAATCGGTAACCCGGCTGAAAATGGTCTTGGTTCGATTGGTCAGGGTATGTTGGAGATGTCCAATGTTAGTATGGTTGAAGAGATGGTGAATTTGATTGCAGGTCAACGTGCGTATGAAATGAATTCCAAGGCGATTCAGGCAGCTGATGAAATGCTGCAGACCGCCAACAGCATCAGGAGGTAAGCGTGATTCGCCACCTGCCATTGTTGGAAGGGGTGTGTGAGAACACATCCAAGCGCTTGCTGATGCTGGTCGTCGCTATGTTGCTACCTGTTCTGAGCTTGCCTGCTTTTGCATTAGCAGCATCGGATTCAGTCATGCAGCAGTCGCTTGTATCCTTCTTTAACAATGGTGTGGTGGTGCGCGGCGCTTCTGCTGAGTTGATTCGTGTTGAACGCTGGCCTGTGACGAGCGGTGCTATTCGCTGGTCATTGCCCCTATCGTTGCGTGGCCATCCTAAACGCTTCTCATTGGTTGCCGAGCAGGGCGGTAAACGTTGGTATGTACCTGTTCGTGTACATTGGTGGGCCATGGCAGTTGTTATGGTGAAAGATATTCCGGCACGTAGCTTGCTCACACAGTCTATGTTAAAGAGAACGCGTACCGATATAGCTGGCCATAGTGGTCATTTGGTTCGTCAAAATAATGACGCGGTTGGCATGCGTTTGACTCGTCGGATGTATAAAGGTGATCTGTTGCTCAGTAATCATATGAAACGTCCTCCGTTGATTCAGCGTGGAGAGCTGGTGACAATGATTGTTGAATTTGGTGGTTTACATGTGCGTACACAGGGTAAAGCGATGCGTTCAGCCCAACAGGGGCAACGTTTATTGGTGAAAAATTTACGCAGCCAGCAAGTAGTACAAACCATCGTTGAAAGCGCCGGTGCTGTGCGTGTGCTGTTCCAGGGAGCTGAAGGATGAATGCTTTAATGATGGCCATTTTATTGACAGTCAGCATGTTTCTAGTATCTGGTTGCATGCC
Source organism: Mariprofundus sp. EBB-1 (assembly GCF_003665155.1). GTDB lineage: Bacteria > Pseudomonadota > Zetaproteobacteria > Mariprofundales > Mariprofundaceae > Mariprofundus. Next base: position 132,258 of record NZ_RCFQ01000002.1, read on the forward strand.
GCGTGTTGATAGCAAGGCCAATGCACAACAAAAACAGGAAGTGGATCAGGCTTTGAGTACACCGACCCCTGATACCAGTCAAAGCGGCTCATTGTGGGGCAATGGCGGAGCTGGTTTTTTATCCGACTCAAAAGCTGCCCAAGTAGGGGACCTGGTAACGATTGTAGTCTCGGAAAATGCCAAAGCGACACGGTCTCTAGCCAGTAAACAGAGTAAAACCTCTGACCGCAAAACGGGTTTGAGCGCCAATATTACCTATGGTGCAGCGCTAGCCAATAAAGATGTGAGTCCTGCTGGTGATATAGGCATGAGCAACAGTAAAACATTTGACGGTTCCGGTTCCACCAATAACTCGGATACCTTAACAGCCAGTGTTACTTCGGTTGTGATGCATGTCTATCCCAACGGTAATATGCGGGTGGTTGGTAAGCGTCTGTTGAATGTTAATCATGAGCCACAGGAGATCACGTTTTCTGGTGTGATACGTCCAACCGATATTGCCGCAGATAATACTATTCCATCGTCAAAAGTGGCTCAGGCACGCATCAGTTATGGTAGCACAGGTGCTTTGGCAAATGTGACCCATGAAGGCTGGTTATCGAAAACACTGGATCAAGTATGGCCATTTTAACCTACCTTCCCCGACTAAGCCTCGCTGTATTGGCAATAGCGCTGCTATTACCGATGCAGACCCAAGCTGAACGCATCAAAGACCTGGCTAGTATTGAAGGCGTGCGTGGTAATGCCCTGATCGGTTACGGCCTGATCGTTGGCCTCAATGGTACCGGGGATTCAGGAACCTCATCGCCCTTTACTATCAACAGTATTACAGCTCTGTTAGAACGCCTGGGTGTGAATGTGCGTGCTGATATTACCAAAATGAAACCAAAAAATATTGCGGCAGTCATGGTGACAACAGAACTGCCTGCATTTGCACGCCCCGGCCAGCAACTGGATGTTACTGTCTCCAGTATTGGGGATGCCAAGAGCTTGCGAGGCGGCACATTGTTGGTAACACCTTTGCTTGGTGGTGATGGTCGTCCATACGCGGTTGCTCAGGGTGGCTTGTCCATTGGTGGTTTTTCAGTTGAAGGAAAAGGAGCCAGCACGACCAAAGGGCATCCTACGGCAGGTACTATTCCGAATGGTGCGCGTGTTGAAAAAGCAGCTCCTCGCGGGTTAACTGCTGAGCAGGATCATATTACATTGAGTTTGCGTCGTCCTGATTTTACTACGGCCAGAAATATGCAGCGTGCGATCAATGCCAAATTGGGTAAAGGCATGGCCAGAGCCACGGATTCAGGCACGATTAAAGTGTGGAACCCAAGCAGTAATACGATTGATCTGATTGCTGATATCGAACAGATCGATGTCGCTATAGATCATCAGGCCATCGTGATTGTTGATGAACGTACCGGCACTATCGTCATGGGGCAGGATGTGCGCATTGATACGGTTGCTGTGGCGCATGGTAATATTACTGTCAGCGTGACAGAGACCCCCGAAGTATCACAACCGGGTGCTTTTGCCGGTGGACAGACCACAACGGTGGATCGTACTGCTGTGGATGTGACTGAAAGTGAAGCTAAATTGGTAGTGTTACCTAAACAGGTCTCTTTATCCGAACTTGTGAGTGCATTGAATGCGGTGGGTGCCAGCCCAAGTGATTTAATAGCGGTACTGCAGGCGATCAAAGCAGCCGGTGCATTGCATGCCGATTTGAGGACGATGTAATGGCAGATCTGGTCGAATTCGTTATCGATGGCATCTTGAAGCGGGAGCAGATGCAACAGCATGTGAAGACGCAGCAATCAGCCAATGTTCGCACGCATTCGCCAACAGCTACCAATAAAAACAGTTTTCATCGTGTGCTTGCATCACAAACAACGGTGCCGGTAAAAGAAAAAGATGAAGGGCTGTGGAAAGTCAGCAAGCAGCTTGAAGCGGTTTTTGTGCAGCAGATGATGACTGAAATGCGTAAGAGTGTAGGAAAGTCTGATTTTATGCCCAGTGGGTATGCTGAGAATGTACATGCTTCAATGATGGATGATGCCATTGCTCAGGCCAGTGCAAAGCGTGGTGACTTTGGTATCGCTGAAAGTATTTATCGCCAGCTTGAAGGTGCCCAGCATGCGCGCACTTCTAAGCAGGGAAATCATGCAATGATTCAAGAAATTTCCAAAACCACCGATAAATTAGAGATGAGTCGTGGTTTGGCCATGGAGGTAAACAGAGATGCGCATTAATAGTACATCAGGATCTTCTGGAATTAAGCGTTCCGGCAGTGCCTCAAAAGGTAAGGGCAAAGGCAAGGCGTCGGGTTCAGGTGGAGATTCTGTTAAAGTTACAGATGCAGCCAGTTTGCGTGAAAAAGCCATGACCATGCTTGGTGAAATGTCAGATGTACGGATGGAGCGTATTGAAGAAATTCGAGGCGCTCTGGAAGAGGGAAGCTTTAAATCGGACAGCCATAAAGTGGCCGCGCAGATCGTCAGCAATGCGTTGGCGGAGCGGTCATGGTAGGTCATAATATCTCTAGCCCAAAGCGTTCTCATAAGATCATCGCATTGCCAGCTAACGCATTAGAAGAGCTACATAGTGTGCTGGAGAAAATGAATGTGTGTGCGCTTGAATTGGAAAAAATTGCGCAAGCTGAATATGAAGCTATTCGTCATCTTGATGCGGATCAAATCATGCAGTTGACGGATGAACGTATTATTGCTCACCAGTGCCTTGGCCAGTTGGAGCAGCAGTGTCGTCAATTGCTGGATTCATATGATGTTTCCAGAGAGCTGTCATTATCGGTCGTGATTGATATGTATGCAGGCACTAAAGCGGCAGCGTTTCAGTCCTTACGCCGTAATTTGTATGAGCGTATGATCAAGGTGGATCAGAGTAATCAGGAAAATAAGTTACGCTTACATGCTGCATATAATGTGACGTCAAATATTTTGCAGGGCTTGGGTCTGAGTCAACCTGAGCACACCTATAATCGCAGGACGCCCGGGTAATACCATGATTTTCGATAGCCTGAATATCGCTGCCAGCAGCTTGAAAGCACAACAGAAGTCTATGGATGTGGTGTCGCATAATATCTCTAATGTTAATACTCCCGGGTATTCGAGGCAGTCTGCAAACCTGGTTACGGCAACACCGGAAAAAATTGGTGCGACCACACTTGGTCGTGGCGTGAATGTGAATAGTGTCCAGCGTAAGATTGATCCCATCATCAATCAGGCACAGCTTAATAATGGCACGCAATTATCGTATTGGACAACCATGAACACAGGCCTTAATGCGGTTGAAAATGTCTTTGGCAGTTTGCAAAGTACAGGTCTTGCCTCATCGTTGGACGATTTCTTTTTGTCATGGAAACAACTGGCAAATAATCCTCAGGATAATGGACAACGGGTGAATGTCAGGGCGAAAAGTAATGCATTAGTCAGCAATATAACCAATATGCATACGCAATTGGTAGGTGTGCAGGCCACTACCGATAGCAATATTGATCAGTCGATTGCCAATATTAATCAGGCACTGACAAATATTGCTTCGTTGACTTCGCAAATTAGAAGGCAGGAATCAACATCTCAGGGCGGTATCAACCTGGCGAATGATCAACGTGATCAGCGGGATCAGGCTGTGCGTGATTTGGCAGCATTGCTGCCTGTGCAAAGCGTTACCACCGGTGACGGTTCTTTTATGATACAAACCCTGAATGGAGATCTGTTAACGCAAGATGGTGTCGCGCGCCAATTGGCAAGGGGAGGTGCAGTTGCTGGTGGCTTTTCCAGTATCGTGATTGCAGGTACTTCTACGCCTGTTCTGGGCACGACTCAGGGTGGAGAAATCGGCGGCTTGCTGGATTTGCGAGATAACCAATTGGGGAACTATATCACCCAGATTGACAGTATAGCAGCCAATTTAATTTTTTCGGTTAACCAAATACATGCCAATAGTAGTAATGCTGTGAAACATACTGCTCTGTCATCAGGACAGTCCAGTCAGGCAATCATTGCCTTGGATGATGCCAGTCAGACAGCTCCGTTTGCTGCAAAAGTACAAACTGGCAGTTTTAATATTCATGTGTTTGATGCGGCAGGTGCACCTGTGGTGCCAGGTGGTATTGCGATTCCGATTACAGCTGGTGCAACGACGATGAATCAGGTGGCAACAACGCTTAATGCAGTGGCTGGTATTAATGCAACGGTTGATGCTGATGGTCGGTTGTCGATCAATGCCGCAGCCGGACAGAGTTTTGCTCTGTCTGATGATACCAGTAATTTTTTAGCAGCGTATGAAATAAACAATTTTTTTACGGGTGGCGATGGCGCATCGTTGAGTGTATCTGCGGCTATTCAGGCTAATGCTAGTGCCATCAATACAGGGCGAATAGATCCAACCACCTCTATTGTTCAATCCGGAGATAACAGCAGTGCGTTGGCTATTCTCGCATTGCAGGATACGCCTTTGAGTGTGGATGCCACCACATCATCGAGTCTGCATAATCGAACCACTGCATTATCTGTTCAATATGGCTCTGATGTTACCATTTCCAAGCAGCAAAAAGAGTATCGCACCGTTGAAGCAAGCTCTTTGGAAAGTCAGCGCTTAGCAATCTCCGGCGTTAATATTGATGAAGAACTAATATCTATGATTAAATTTCAGCGCGCTTATGAGGCATCAGCAAAAATTATCACGACCACCAATCAGATGCTTGATTCATTGCTTGGCTTAATTCGATGAGATCGGTTTTTGATATGAACAGGGCAGGAGTGAACGCATGAGAATATCGACTAGTATGTTATATAATAGTTTGCTCACAGGTATTAGTAAACAGCAGAATATTCAGAATGACGGTAATGCTAAAATTGCCTCTGGCACACGTTTTCAAACGCCAGCGCAGGCTGGTTTGGATTATAAATTATCGCTGGATTTACGTCATAGTCAGTTGGCTAGCCAGAGTAGTATTGATGCTATTTCTACTGTTGAATCACGATTAAGCATGAGCCAGACAATGCTCAATGATATGAGTAATATCATGCAACGCGTCCAGACTTTAGCGACGCAACAAGCTTCTGCTCAGATCGGTACTGCAGAACGACAGGCGGCGCTTGCTGAAGTGGGACATTTGAAGAATCAACTGTTGGCAGATGCAAATCAGCAATGGCAAGGAGATTCCCTGTTTGCTGGAACAGCAACTGACAAAGCAGCCTTTGTCTCGAATCCGTTCAATGCAGGCACAGCGACGTATACGCCTGCTACTCCGGTCACCAACACATCCATCAGTAATGTGACACTTGCTTCCAATGCTAATGCTATCAATGACAGCTATACCATCACACTTGATGCCGCAGGTACCAGTATTGCCAGCATCTCCAACGCTGCAGGCACCAATATGATTGGTACCCCTGCAGCACTGGTAACAGGTGCTAATAGCGTGTTATTGAGCAATGGTAGTCAGTTAAGCCTGACCTATAATGGCATACCGGACACGGTGAATGCGGGTGCCGGTACGCTTAGTGTCAGTGGTTCAACTGTTGCAGGGAGTATCAGTTATAGTGGTAGTAATCAGGACCGTATCGTTTCAGTCAGCGCAAATCAGCAGGTTGTAAGTAATGTTCGAGGTGATCAACCGGGCTTCAGTGCAGCATTCACAGCTATGCAAGAATTCACGGTAGCTCTGACGAATAATAATCTGGCCGGTATTCAGTCATCGTTGGGGTCTTTGAATGCAGCAGGGAACGGTATGATTGATTTAACTGCTGATGTCGGAGCAAGACTCAAGTCGGTGCAGATTTCTAAAAATTCCTATCAAGATATGAAATTGAATCTGGACCAACGACTCAATACGCATGAAGCAGTGGATATTCCAGCTGTGGTCGCTGAACTGCAACAATCGAGTATTGCTTTGCAGGCCGCTTATAGCCAGGTAGCTCAGATAAAATCACTCAGTTTAATTAACTTCCTCGGATAGGAGGAAAATGCATTAGATGTTAGTTTTACGCAGAAAAATTGGTCAGGCTATTCAAATCAATGATGATATCCGAATTGTGATACAGGATATTCAAAATGAGCATATTGTGCGCATTGGCATTGAAGCACCTTCAGACATTCCAGTTCACCGCATGGAAATATACAATCTTATCCAGGAAGAGAATAAAGCTGCCGGAGGCGCAGCAGCTTTAACATGGTTACAAGGAGCGGCCCGATATGATGGCTCAAGTGATGACAGTTCCAATGATGGAGACAATAACGATGAGTAAAATAGATATTGATTACTCAGAAGCCTTTCATTTTCCTCAGGGCTTGGCTGGTTTTAGTGACGCTAGAAAGTATGGTTTCATTTATGAGGGGGAGGGTGACATCATTTGTATTCAGTCTATGGATCAGCCTGAAGCCGCTTTTTTGATTACGCCATGGAATGAGGAGCGCCTTGGATCCGTTCCTTCATTGTCACCTGATTCGCAAAGCTGCATAGGTGCCGATAGTGATAGCCCTATTATGTGGATGCTGGTGCTCAACCCTTTTGCAGATAAACAATGGGTAACAGCTAATCTGAAAGCACCCATTGCATTGAACATAGAAGCACGGCTTGGCCTGCAATGTATTCGTCAGGAGCCTGATCTGGATATTCGATACCAGTGGATGCCACAACCACAACCGGAATAAGCTGAGTGGCGTTTAAAGGCATGATAAATAGAGGATTGAAGTGTGAGCTGATTGATTTCACGTTAGAGCGGTTTAGCAACCTCTATTGTATAAAAGTAGTCAATAATAACTGATCAAAATGGTTGTTATGCGGCACGCATGCAGCCATAAAGATCCCATAAACACCCCTTTTCATGACCTCTTTAGAGGAGTAAGATTTCATTGTATTCGGCGATTCTCTTTCTATACCTCCAATACATAACAATGATGCGCATGCTTATGCGTTCAAATACTTTTGAGGATTTAACAACATGACTAAGCAGGCAACTACATACGTTTACTCTTTCACCGAAGGAGATGGCAAGAACAGACAGCTTCTGGGTGGTAAAGGTGCCAACCTGTGTGAGATGACGCAGATAGGTTTGAATGTGCCGCCTGGTTATACCATTACAACGGAGGCATGTCTTAGTTACCTGGAGAATGATAGTACCTATCCGGATGGTCTGATGCAGGAAGTGAAAGAACAGATGGTCGCGCTTGAAAATGTGACAGGTAAAGGTTTTGGCGATGCGCATAACCCCTTGCTGGTGTCGGTCCGGTCCGGTTCAGCCATGTCGATGCCGGGTATGATGGATACTATTCTCAATCTGGGTATGAACAGCGATACCTTGCAGGGTGAGATTGAGCAGACAGGAGATGAGCGTTTTGCTTATGACGCATATCGCCGTTTTATTCAGCTGTTTGGAAAAGTAGCTCTTGGTATTGAAGATGAGTATTTTGACGAACCCTTTGAAGCGATTAAAAAACGTGAAGGTGTGAAAGAAGATGTTGGCCTCTCCACTGACAATCTGAAAGAGATTGCGACCCTGTTTCTTGAAATTGTACATGCTCAGACAGGCCGTTCTTTCCCGGAAGATCCATATGAACAGCTGGACTTGGCCATTAAAGCCGTGCTTGGCTCGTGGTCTGGTAAACGTGCGGTCGATTATCGACGTGAATTTAATATCACCCCTGATCAGGCCAATGGTACTGCTGTAAATATCTGTACGATGGTCTTTGGCAACCGCGGTGATGATTGTGCTACGGGTGTGGCATTCACCCGTAACCCGGGCACCGGCGAAAATATGTTTTACGGTGAATATCTGGTCAACGCTCAGGGTGAAGATGTGGTAGCAGGCATTCGTACACCCAAACCCATTGCCCAGATGGCTGATGAGATGCCGGATCTCTACCGTCAGCTTGAAGAACTGCGCAGCAAACTTGAAAAGCATTATTCAGAAATTCAGGATTTTGAATTCACAATTGAGAAAGGTATTCTATATTGCCTGCAAACGCGCAATGGAAAGATGAATACGCAGGCCATGGTTCGCACCTCGGTTGAACTGGTGGCAGAAGGCCTGATCAGCGAAGAAGAGGCGCTCATGCGTATTGCTCCTGAATCATTGGAACAGATGCTATTTCCTCGTCTTGATCCTGATGCCGATGCCACACCTCTGGCTGCAGGCTTGCCTGCAAGTCCGGGCGCTGCATGTGGTCATGTGGTGTTTGATGCGGATCGTGCAGTGGCGCAAAAAAACAATAATGACAGGCCGCTTATTTTGTTGCGTGAAGAGACCAAACCTGAAGATATACATGGTTTTTTTGTATCCGAAGCGATCTTAACCTCCCGTGGTGGTAAAACCAGTCATGCTGCTGTTGTTGCGCGTGGCATGGGCAAACCTTGTGTGGCGGGAGCCGATGGCATTGAAGTAGATGTGATGGCCCGCCGCGCACATATCGGTGATGTTGTCATTAAAGAGGGTGATGTTATTACTCTGGATGGTACTACTGGCAATGTGTATTTGGGCGTTGTTGATACTGTTGAAGCGGAGTTCTCAGAAGAGCTCAAAACCTTACTGTCATGGGCTGATGAACGTGCGCGTTTAAAAGTGATGGCCAATGCCGATGTGCCTGAAGATGCTGAACGGGCGCTTAAATATGGTGCTATGGGGATCGGGCTGTGTCGTACAGAGCGGATGTTTAATGCGGCAGAGCGCCTGCCAATCGTGCTTGAGATGATTGTTGCGGATACCCTTGAGCAGCGTCAGTCTGCACTGGACAGATTGCTTCCTATCCAACGTCAGGACTTTATCGAACTGTTCACAACCATGTCACCAAATGCTGTAACAGTGCGTCTGCTTGATCCGCCTATTCATGAATTTCTGCCATCAGAAAACCAGTTGATTGATGATCTTGTACAGCTCAAACATTTGAAAGATACCATGCGTGGCTCAGAAGTGCTTTCAGCCACCTTAAGCCTGCTCTCTGCGCAGAATGGTGTGCTTAAACCCATTCAGCAGTTGGCTGACTCTTCGCTGGTTGATGAGGCTATCGAGAAGAAGGAAGCCATTCTTAAAAAAGTGCGTGCGCTGTTCGAAGTCAATCCAATGCTGGGTCATCGTGGTGTGCGTCTGGGTATTACCTTTCCAGAAATCTACGCCATGCAAATTCGCGCGGTACTTGAAGCAGCCTGCGAATGTCAGAAAAAGGGCATTGAAGTGCATCCTGAGATTATGATTCCACAGGTTTGTACTGCTGAAGAACTCAGAAATATTAAAGTGCACGTTGAAAAGATTAGAAAAGAAGTGCAACAAGCACAGGGCATGGATCCAAGCTTCAAGTTCGGCACCATGATGGAAGTCGTACGTGCATGTCTGCGTGCAGAACAGCTGGCTACCGAAGCCGAATTTTTCAGTTTTGGTACCAACGATCTGACTCAGGCAACATTCTCGTTCTCACGCGAGGATGCGGAAAACAAATTTCTGCCGATGTATAGTGAAGTAGGCATCTTGCAGAACAATCCGTTCGAAGTGCTGGATGCGAATGGTGTCGGTAAATTAATGGAGCTGGCCGTGAATTGGGGGCGTAGTGTTAAACCGGGCATGAAGATCGGTATTTGTGGAGAGCATGGAGGCCATCCAGCTTCTATCAGCTTCTGTCACAAGATTGGCCTGAGCTATGTATCATGTTCAGGTCCACGCGTACCTATCGCGCGTCTGGCAGCGGCACAAGCAGCACTGCTGGATTCCTGATCAGCAAAAAAGAAGTGGATTGAAAAAGGGCAGCGCTTCGCTGCCTTTTTTTGTGGGCTGAATGTAAAAGGCTTTCTCAATGCGTTAAAAGAAAATGGGGCGTGAATTCGATACATTTCGAAAGTCCGGGAATACTGCTTTGGCATACTAGGAATAGGGAACTGTGATGTGATCGATAAGCTAGCCACGAATACACACGAATTTCCACGAATTACAAGATATCATCGCTATGACAAACATCAGCTGGCAGGTAAATAGCAAAGCCTGAAAGAGTGTAGTGAGCCATGACTTAACAAATTACACTGATTTTTTTCGTGATTGTCGTGTTGATTCGTTCCCAAGGGAGCCCTCTAGTTTAGCTATTCACCTTCTGGCTGGATACTTTTATGATTGAGTAACATCGAACAGTTACCATATGTTGATGTTTCCTGATCACCCGTGATGAACTTTAAATGCTGACAGGTATGCGGCGAGCACCAAAAGCACCATGAAATGGACCAAAGCGGCCAGCTATTGAAGTGCCACAGACGATGCAACAACCATCATCTGACACGCGGTGCTCCAATATTTCATACCAGTCGCGTTCTATTATTCTGGTCTTACACGTTGGGCATAGTGTTGTAGCACCTATGCGATCATGTACGTTACCTGTATAGACATAATGCAGGCCTGATTTTTTACCGATGCGGCGGGCACGGCGCAATGTGGATAGTGGCGTAGGCTGCACATCCACCATTTTCCAATCGGGATGAAATGCAGTGAAGTGCAGCGGTACATCAGTGCCAAGATTTGTCGCAATCCAGTCACACATGGCGTTGAGTTCTTCGTCACTGTCATTTTGATCAGGAATTAACAGGGTGGTGATCTCAAACCACACATCAGTTTCATGTTTTAAATATGCCAATGTATCCAGTACGGGGCCTAACTCGCCCGCACACAGCTTACGATAGAAATCATTGGAAAAGCCCTTTAGATCAATATTGGCAGCATCAATGTGTGAAAAAAATGCTTTCCGCGCTGCAGGTTTGATATAGCCGGCAGTCACAGCGACTGTTTTAATACCCTGTTCATGACAGGCGCGCGCGGTATCAATGGCATATTCAAGAAAAATTACCGGATCGTTGTAGGTGAAGGCAACACTCTGACAAGCATGGTCAACGGCAGCTTTGGCAATCGCTTCAGGTTCGGCCTGATTGCATAAACGATCAAGCGTTCGGGCTTTGGAAATATCCCAGTTCTGACAAAACTTACAGGCCAAATTGCATCCGGCCGTGCCAAATGAGAGCACGCTTGAGCCAGGGTAAAAATGATTCAGTGGTTTTTTCTCAATAGGATCAATGCAGAAACCGGATGAGCGGCCATAGGTGGTGAGCACAATTTGATCACCTTTGCGTTTGCGCACAAAACATAATCCCTGCTGACCATCATGCAGTTTGCAATCACGCGGACAGATATCACACTGGATGCGTCCATCTTCAAGTGTGTGCCAGAAACGACCCGGAAAGTGTGCGTCGGCCACGATCAGTCTCCGGAGCCACTGTGTTCATTCTTGTGTTCATTATTGTGCTCATGGAATTTATTCACCTGATAAATATGCAGTTGCATATCGGGGTGCCAGAAATCGGGGCTGAGTCCGGCCTTCTGTTTCAGGTGAGTAAGAAATTGTCGGGGGTCAGGTAGTTGATCCCACACTTGCGGTAAAAATGTGGCTTTATGGGCTCTAAATTGCAGTACCACGCCATCCATCTCCGGCCTTATATTGGCGATTGCGCTATGCTCATCTCGGGCATTAACGCATTGCATCTCAGAAAGTACCGACACCTCTATCCGGATAGAGTCATATTCACTTTTGCTTAAGGGAGTAAAGCGCGGGTCATGAATAGCCGCTGCTACAGCATTAGAGCATACATCATCGATGAGCGGGCGGTATGCTTCCAAGCTGCCAATACAGCCGCGTAGCTGTCCATGCTTGGTGAGTGTAACAAAGCTTGCTGCATCTTTTGCCAGCCAAGCATGATCATCCGGGCTGATGCCGGTGTGTGGTATCTCCAGTTTGGTGGCAATGGCATGACGTGCCAGTGCTATCAATACCGGGCCGCGAAAAGATGATTCAGGCATGATCTTGCACATCGTCAAAAAATGCGATGGAAGCGTAACCAACAACCCGTTCTTTATCGCCAGCGGTATCACCGGAATTTCTGTAATCCAGCAGTTGTGCTTTCAAATGATGTTTGTTGGCAACGTTCAACAAAGCATTGATCCCTGTGGCTCCACATGCCTGTTCATGGTTTAAGCTGGCTTGCTGCCGTAAAATCATATCAATGCTTAGCTCATCGATTGTATTCGCTTCTTGATAGCTGTGAAAATGTGATAGATCAGAGCTGATGACAAAGAGTGTTGCATCATCATACCAGAATGATTCGATAAGCTGTGCCACCACATCGGCTTCTACGCTGCCGATACAGATCGGCAACAGAGTAAACTGATCAAGCACTGTCTGCAGAAAAGGCAGTTGCACTTCCAGTGAGTGCTCCTGTGCATGCGCAGCTGCATTGATTTGCACATCAGCGTGTATGAGAGCTTTTTGCATGCGTTTATGATCAACCTTCACCAGTCCAAAAGGGGTTTCAAAAGCATCACAATCGGGCACGGCCATGCCACGAAATGCGATGCGGTGAGAGGGGCCTAATAATATGATATGTTGAATATGTGCAGGTATCATGCTGGCAAATGCGAAGGCTGCAGTCTGGCCGGAATAAATAAAACCGGCATGCGGCACTATAACAGCTTTGAGACTCTGAGTTGGTGCAGGTAATAATGCAGGCCTTGCCTTATTCAGGGCATGGATTATCAATGCCTCCAGATCATTTTCAGAGCCGGGGTAAAATAGATCAGCAACAGCAGCAGCACGAATGTCCATAGTCGGACTCCTTTACATTCTGAAACATGATAAAACTTCGGCATAGATCTGTGAAGTGTGAGACTGTTTCAGGGCGGACTGTCTGTTTTTAGTACGGTTGCTAGTATTCTTGTTGCAAGAGGTGATTGAGAAAGTCATATTGGCTTGGTGGAGATGTGAAGTGCTGGAGGAGGGCATGCTGCAAAGAATGAAACTCAGAGGGTTAGGTGGCTTGGGTGTTCTGGTGGCGATTCTGTTCTGGATCGTTGAAGCATTGTTGCATGTTTTTGTGTTTGGTGGAGAAAGTTTTCTGAAGAATCTCTTTTTTTCCGACCCCAATGAAAACTGGATGCGTCTGTTAATTTCGGTCACCGTGGTTGCCTTTGGATTTTATGCTCAGGCAGCTGTAGATCAGCAGCAGCAATTACTGGAGAGAATTCGTAAGAAAGGTACACGACTACAGAAAGTGGTAGATGGGTGCTACGATGCTTATGTAAGCATGGATCAAGAAGGTAAAATTATCGATTGGAATCGTAGTGCGGAACTACTGTTTGGCTGGCCCAGGCAGAAGGTGATTGGCGAGTCGATGGAAATCATTATACCGGAGCGTTTTAGAGAAGCTCATCGTAAAGGTCTGGCCCGTTATCAAGCAACAAATATAGGATCGTTTTTATACAAACCTGTATATACACAGGCACTGCATCGTGATGGGTTTGAGTTTCCCATTGAAATTGTTGTAACACCCTTGAATACCAATGGGCCTCAAGAGTATTTTGCTTTTATTCGTGAAAACTTTCCAGCAGATAAATGATGCCAGCAGCGTTCCCTTCTTTGGCTTGCCAAGCCTGAAACAGATTCCACACTGCTGTTCTTTACACACTGAGCCTGCTCAGTAAGCTGTAGTGATGGAAAAGTCGCCTAAACCATCAGTCAAATTTAAATTCAGCCAAATGCTGGCTATGGATGTAGCTGATATTGCTAGTCTTCCGGCTCTGTATAGGCATGGTGTTCATCTGTTACGTTTCTTTTTCAGAGTCATCATTCGTTTTATTACAGATCAGTGTATTCAGCGTGCGTCGGCCCTGGCGTATGCTTCCTTGTTGGCCATTGTGCCGTTGGTAGTGCTTGGTTTCTCGGTGTTTACCAGCTTTCAGGTATTTGAAACGATGTCAGGTAGTGTGAGTGAGGCACTATTAAAGTATCTGTTGCCCACCAGTCAGCAGGTTGTGCAGGATTATCTGGGAACCGTGGCTGAAGAGACAACCACCCTTTCTGTCTTTGGTATTATCGGTCTGTTATTTGTTGCCACAGCCCTACTGAATACAATTGAAGAAGCATTTAATGATATTTGGCGTATCACGCGAGCACGTGCCTGGCTCTCCAAATTTGTCGTGTTCTGGGCGACAATAACTTTGGCTCCGATACTTATTGGCGCTTCGATTACGATTACATCCTACTTCACAGCACTGCCGGTGTTGAAGGAGGTGGCAGAAGGTGCATCCTATATCTCCGAGGCGCCTTTTCTGGTGCCATGGTTGATGTCCTCCATGGCTATGGCATGCCTGTATTATGTGTTGCCTAACACCAGCGTACCGTTTCGTTATGCCGCAGTAGGTGGTTTGATCGCGGGTGCGTTGTTTGAATGGACCAAGATAGGCTTTGCCTTTTATGTGACTGAAATTGCCGATTACGAGCGCCTGTATGGAGCGCTATCGACACTGCCGGTGTTCCTGCTTTGGATATATCTGGTTTGGGTGATTGTATTGCTCGGTTCTGAAATTGCATTTTGTCTGCAGCATCCGGAGCAGTCGCATCGGCAACACAGTAGTTTCCAGAAACCGGGGGTGAGGCAGTTCTTTTCACATCTTGTGCTGTTACGGGCAGTACAGGCTCAGCGTGATGGTGAGATGCTGAGCATGGGCGACCTTATTGAAGAGACTGATGTGCCCAATAATATTTTGCAGGAGTGGCTGGATCAGTTGTGTGCAAGTGGATTGTTACGAACGACGATATCGAATCATGAAGAGGCCGGCTGGTTGCCCGGCTTTGATGTCGATAAAATGAGTTTACAAGATATTTTTCAGTATCTTAATGATAGTCCGATGGATGTGCCGGAAGCGTGGGCTGACAGTTCTCTGGGTCGACAATTAACCGGTATTTATTTCCGCCTCGAACGAGAACGCTCAGCACTTCTAAGCCATATGAATTTACGTGAATTTATGAAACGCCAGCATGAAAAAGATGATGCGCTGGATGATGTATTAAAAGGATATAACGATAAATGAAACAGTTAGATGGTACACGACTAATTATTGCCGACTCAGAACATAATGCCGATATGCTGTATGCCAGTGGTATGTTTGTACCTGATGCATTTATTGCCATTGAAATGGAAGGGCAATGGCATGGGCTATTTTCACCATTGGAGGTGGATCGGGCAAAAAAAGATTCAAAGCTACATGAAGCGCACCTTGATACGCCCTGGCGACAACAGGCTGAGGCGGATCATCGCTCTGGTTTGGCTGCTGTTGCAGCTGCTTTTTTACAGCACCGTGATATCACACAGGTGATGGTGCCGGGTGATTTTCCACTCGCTTATGCTGAAAAATTGCGTAGCTGGGGTTTTAAGGTCGATGCTGTTGAAGGCGCTTTTTTCCCGGGCAGGGCAGTGAAATCTGAATATGAACTGCGCTGCTTGGCACAATCCGAACGCTTAACACGCCAATCCATGCAACAGGCTGAGGCATATTTGGCGCAATGTGGTGTAGGTGATGATGGTATTCTACGTGCTCCTGATACGGCTAAAAAAGTAAAATCAGCAGATGTGCGACGTGTGATTGAAACCTTTTTGATTGGCCGTGGTGCGATGCCAGCCCATACCATTGTGGCATGTGGAAAAGAGGGGGCTGACCCCCATAATATTGGCCACGGTTTTATCCGTGCACACCAGACGATTATTATTGATATTTTTCCAAGGATGCTGGCGACAGGTTACTGGGGTGATATGACCAGGAGCTATGTTAAAGGCAAAGCCAGCCCTGAAATAAAACGGCTGTATCAGACAGTACGCGAAGGCCAGGATATTGGTTTGTCGATGGTGGCTTCTGGTGTAGATGGAACCGTGATTCATCAGCGGATTACGGATCATTTTGATACGCAGGGATACCCTACAAAAATGGTGCGTGGCAAGCAGACAGGTTTTTTTCATGGTACGGGCCACGGCGTTGGCCTGCAGATTCATGAAGCACCAGGCATATCCGTGCGCAGTAATATACTTCAAGCCAATCAAGTGGTGACAGTAGAACCGGGCCTCTATTATCCAGGTCTCGGTGGTATTCGTCTGGAAGATATGGTTATCGTACGTGATGGTGGTTGCGATAATTTAACCAAATACAAACGTAAACTCGAAATTGCTTAGAAGATCGGATAAACCTTATAGTCTTTCTCTTTCCATATGCCCTATGCCCCAATTTTGAAGCGCTAACAGAACCGGCTCCAGGGTTTTGCCGTAGTCAGTCATGGAGTACTCCACCTTCGGAGGCACTTCAGCATAGACTTTTCTTATGATCAGCTCGTCTGCTTCAAGTTCACGCAGTTGTTTGGTCAGCATACGTTGGGTAATACCCGGCATCACTCTCTTGAGCGCATTAAAGCGCAATGTTTCATGTTGCAGGTGGTAAAGGATAATGCTTTTCCATTTGCCGCCAATCACTTCCAGAGCCGCTTCCACAGGGCATCCTTCATTACAGTCATAACGTTCGTGAGCCATCGTCATCCTCCTTGTTCATCACAATAGTATATAAAATGATACTACATAACAAAAATGTGCGTACTTATATTAAATATCCGTAGTGCACATCATTGCGGCATCCGACAGTAAAATCAAACCCGGTCGTTATGTATTACAAAGAACACGGAGGAGAAGAAATGAAAGCAATGATGATTAATGCCTATGGTGAAGATGCGGTTTTTGAAGCGGTAGAGGTGAATAAACCCGAAGTGAAGGCCGGTCATGTGCTGGTAAAGATTGCCGCTTCAAGTGTAAATATGGTGGACACGATGATTCGAAAAATGGGCAAGGATCTGCCCTTATCACCAGATACGCCGGCCATTTTGGGTATGGACTTTGCCGGTACGGTAAAAGAAGTGGGTGACGATGTTACAGCATACGCGGTTGGTGATGAGGTCTATGGTTGTGCAGGCGGACTGGCAGATCTGCCCGGCACATTGGCTGAATACATTGTGGCTGATAGTAATCTGATTGGGCGAAAGCCTGTGAATTTAACCATGCGGGAAGCCGCAGCACTGCCGTTGGTTGCTATAACAGCCTATGAAGGCCTGACTCGGGCAGGTATTAAACAAGGACAAAAGGTATTGGTACACGGCGGCTCCGGTGGTGTAGGTCATATAGCGTTGCAACTGGCAAAAGACTTTGGTGCCGAGGTCTATTCAACCGGCGGCGGTGATCAACAGATGGCTCTGATCGAACAGCTTGGAGCAACAGCCATCAATTATAAAACAGAAAGCGTGGAAAATTATGTTGCCGCCCATACCAATGGTGCAGGCTTTGATCTGGTGTTTGATTCTGTTGGTGGCGCCAACATCATCAATTCGTTTGAGGCAGCTGCTTTGAATGGTCAAGTCGCTACCACCGTTTCGTTGTGTGAACTGGATTTGTCGTTGGCGCACTTTAAGGGGCTCTCTCTGCATGTGGTCTTTATGCTGATTCCCATGTTGCATCACTATAAGCGCGAACAGCATGCAGAGATCTTACGTAACTTGACCCGGATTATTGAGTCAGGCGGACTCAAGCCAGTACTGGATGATCATCACTTTAGGCTTGAACAGGCAGGACAAGCGCACGCCCGACTGGAGAGCGGACAAGCAATGGGCAAGGTAGTGATTGAGAACTGAGCATTACCGATTTAGGCGAACACCGGGAATGATCCCGGTGTTTCTCCCTTCGGCAGTAGCATTTCTTGGTGGTCTCGATCGATTACCGGTCTGTGGTTGATGTGACACCGGACTTTGCTGAACAGAAGGTAGTCTGACTGCTAAAGGGGCGCTGATGCCTCAGAGTATCATTTAACAATTACGCTCTTTAGTACTGCCTTTGCCACCTGTTCTGATGAGGCCGGGTTCTGGCCTGTGATCAGGTTGCCGTCCGTAATCGCGTAGGAATGCCAGTCATCTACCTTGGAGTAGTTTGCCCCTTTTGCTTTTAACGCGTCTTCGAGCAGGAATGGAACAATCGTAGAAAGTTGCACGGCCTCTTCTTCACTGTTGCTGAAACCTGTTACAGACTTGCCTTTGATAAGAGGGGAACCATCCGGGTTTTTGGTGTGGATCAGTGCTGCGGATGAATGACAAACGGTAGCCACCACTTTGCCAGCTCCATACATGGACTCAATCAAGGCGACCGAGTTGCGATCTTCTACCAGATCCCATAGTGGCCCATGCCCACCAGGATAAAACAACGCATCGAAAGCATCGGAAGACACATCTGATAATTTCACTGTATGCGCCAGTGCGGTCTGCGCAGCATCGTCGTCCATGAAGCGTTTGGTTGCATCGGTCTGGAAATCCGGTTCATCACTTTTCGGGTCCAGCGGCGGCTGGCCACCATTGGGGGAGGCGAGTGTGATATCCGCTCCGGCATCCTTGAACACATAGTAGGGTGCAGCAAACTCCTCTAGCCAGAATCCTGTTTTCTGTCCTGTATCTCCTAGTTTATCGTGGGATGTGAGTAGCATAAGAATTTTCATGTTGGATCTCCTTGTGGGTGTTGATGGCTCATTTGAGCTTAAATATCAGGTCGAGGTAATCAGTCGTTCGAAACGCGCACGATCAGTTTGCCGAAGTTCTTGCCTTCAAGCAGTCCGATGAATGCGTCGGGTGCGTTTTCCAGGCCGTCAACGATGTCTTCACGGACGCTAATCTTGCCCTCGCCCAGCCATTGTCCCATGGCGCTGGCAAATTCCGGATAGCGGTGGCCGTAGTCGTCAAACACAATAAAACCCTGCATCCGGATGCGTTTGACCAGCAGGGTGCGCATCAGTAGTGGCGTGCGATCCGGCTCCTTCGGTAATCGGGTGGCATTATAGCCGGAGATCAGACCGCAAACAGGCACGCGGGCTGAGCTGTTCAGCAAGGGCAGTACGGCATCAAATACCTTGCCGCCGACATTTTCAAAATAGACATCGATGCCATCGGGGCAGGCTGTGGATAACAGTGTAGAAAGTTCAGGGTTATGGTGATCAATGCAGGCATTGAAACCGAGATCATCGACGGCGGACGTGCATTTCTTTTCACCGCCGGCAATGCCAACCACGCGGCACCCTTTGAGTTTTGCAATCTGGCCCACCAGTGAGCCCACCGCTCCTGTTGCTGCGGCAACCACAACGGTTTCACCCGCCTTGGGGTTGCCGATGTCGAGCAGACCCATGTAGGCGGTGAGGCCGGGCATTCCCAGCACGCCGAGGGCGTAGGAGGGAGGCGCAATCGTTGGATCGAGTTTGGTCAGAGCGGTGCCATCTGAAACGGCATAGTCCTGCCAACCGCTATAGGACAGCACCCAGTCACCAGCTGCAAAGCCGTCGTGTTGACTGGCCTGAACCCGGCAGACAGTGGCACCCACCATGGTGTCACTGATGGCCAGTGGGGCGGCATAGCTTGCCGCATCACTCATACGACCGCGCATGTATGGATCGAGCGATAAAAATACCGTACGCAAGAGCAGTTGCCCAGCTCCGATTTCAGGGACGCTTGTGGTGGCCAAATGAAAATTGGCAGCCGTTGGCGCACCGGCAGGGCGGGAGGCCAGCTGGATTTGGCGGTTGATGGTGGTGGTTTGAGTCATAGAACTTCTCCTGATTTGTGGTGAAGGATTTTGAATTGGTTCTTAAATCGCGGTAGTCAGAATGCGGCGGCTTACTTCGGGGGTGACATCACCATGTTCACCGAGTTGTGTCATGCCATGCGCTTCTAGTTGTTTGATGACCAGGTCAATCGCCTCGTTACCCAAATCGTAGTCACTCAGGCGGGTGGGTGTTCCCATGCGCTCGAAGAAATCACGGGTAGCTTCAATGGTGGCGGTAATGCGCGCATCCTCGCTGCCGCTGTTAATGCCCCATACACGCTGGCCGTATTGCAGTAGTTTATCATGCTTCTGATTGCGTTGTTCGTGTAACAGCGCCGGCAATACAATGGCCAGCGTACGGGCGTGATCTATATTGTAGGCCGCAGTCAGTTCGTGGCCGATCATGTGCGTAGCCCAGTCGTGTGGCACCCCGGCACCAATGAGTCCATTCAGTGCCAATGTTGCAGTCCACATCAAGTTGGCTCGGGCATCTGCATCTTCCGGCGTTGCCAGAGCTTTCGGGCCGATCTCCACCAGGGTTTGCAACAGTCCTTCAGCAAAGCGATCCTGAACCATGCCTCCAACCGGATAGGTCAAATATTGCTCGGTAATATGCACGAACGCATCAATCACACCATTGGCGATTTGTCGTGTAGGCAGCGTATAGGTCTTGGCCGGATCAAGGATCGAGAATTGCGGAAACACATGGGTATTCATAAACGCCAGCTTGGTATGGGTTTCCCGGCGTGTGACCACCGAACCACAATTCATTTCTGAACCGGTTGCCGGCAGCGTTAGTACCGTACCGAAGGGCAGGGCGCTATCAATGTTGCGCCCATGATTGAGCAGGATATTCCATGCATCACCGGAAAAATTAACAGCGGCTGCGACGAATTTTGTACCGTCAATGACCGAGCCGCCACCGACGGCAAGCAGATAATCCAGTTTTTCCGTGCGAATGTATTCGACGGCCTGCATCAGTGTCTCGTAGCTTGGGTTCGGTTCAATGCCACCGAACTCCTGCATAAATCTGGAACCAAGTGCTGATCTGACTTCATCCAGCGTACCGTTCTTTCTGGCGCTGTTGCCACCGTAAAGAATCAGCACCCTTGCATCCGATGGC
Organism: Mariprofundus sp. EBB-1; assembly: GCF_003665155.1. GTDB lineage: Bacteria > Pseudomonadota > Zetaproteobacteria > Mariprofundales > Mariprofundaceae > Mariprofundus. Next base: position 152,861 of record NZ_RCFQ01000002.1, read on the forward strand.
ACAAGCTCGGCCAAGCGGCCAATGGTTTCGTTGCCGAAAATAATTTTCGTTGGATTATGGAACTCAAAGTTTTGCATTTTTCCATCCTTATTTGTTTTTTTGTGTACTCTGTTCAACCCTATCGCGTGCCGGGAGCCCCGGTGCTTGCTTCCGTGGTCAAACGCTTTTCGGTCTGTTTTGCTAGATGACAATCAAAGGCAAAAAACCACGGAACAGACAGAATACATGGAAGCAAAACCCACGGTCAGGAACCTGAAAATTCCACTTAGGGTTATTCAGGTGATTTATGTCAGTATTTTCAGGGTGACAGCCATGGCAGATTCGAGGGCGCTACGGTCACGGCGGATCTTGGTTAAAGCAGTTGCCCCAAGCCAGAGGTTGTAAAGCACCAGCGCGGAGTCTGTAGCATTAATGGATTCGGATAGTGAACCATCCGCCTGAGCAGTGATGATGCTCTCGGCGATCATGTCAACAATCCGACTGGTGCCATGCTCAAGGCTGATACGCATAGACTCAGACAGATCAGAAACTTCGCCACCGAGTTTTACAACCAGACACTTTCCATCCGTACCATCAGTAGATTGGCTATCCAACCACCGTTGCCAGTAGTTGATCAGTCGGTCACGACCATTCCCATCACTTTTTATTAGAATTTTTGACAGTTGTTGATGATATTGGGTGAAATAACTGTCCAGTAATGCCTCGCCAAAGCCTTCTTTGGATTTGAAATAGTGGTAAAAAGAACCCTTGGGTACACCTGCAGCGGACAGGATCTCATTCAGTCCGACAGCTGAAAAACCCTTGCCAAGAATAATCGGCTTGGCGGTATCAAGAATGTGCTGGCGTACGTCAGTATGTTCATCACTCATGGCGAGATAGTAGCTACAATTAGACCAGTCGTCTATAGAGGCGTTTTGATCATCTATCAGTATTGCTAGTGTAGGTCAGTACATAGTAGATAAGTGGAACGGTTGATTTGAATGATATATTGCAAGGGGATACTCCAAAGGAGATAGCTTAAATGTGTGGGCTTTACTATTTGAACCACCATGCCACTGCAGCTAAAATAAACAGTAGATAGACCATAAAAATAATGCTCACACCACGCTTGAGCGCCACACTTTGGCTGCTACGCAACAGATAAACACTGCCGATAATCACTACTGAAATTTCAAGAGAGCCAAGCCACAGGCCAAAATATTCGGGATTCCAATATGACAGCGGACTGATGAAACGATAATCAGAAAACGGAAAGAGATGTTGGTGTGCATCATTATGATGAAAGGGGAAATCAAACAAGGAGTGGCAGAACATACTGGCAAAAAATATTGACCATGCAGAGAGCCGTGCACGCCATGCGACAAAACAGGCCAATGCCAGTAATGGGAAAGAATGAAAGGCATTAAACCACATCTGCCATGCTGGCTGATGATATAGGTCGCTCCAAATCACACGCTCAGCCATGCCCTGATATTTTTCCCATAGATAAAATACCAGCATCGGTGCATCGGCAATCAGTGCTCCTGCAATAATCGCCAGAGCATGTTTTTCTCGATGTTTTTTACCCATCAGCAACAGATTGATGATGGCATGGGCTGGCGTATTCATTGTTTTAAACCTTACAACACTTGATGTTGTCCATCGCAAAATGTATCTGTTTTACTATATTTATATTGGCGGAAATAGCTATCGGCTATAAAAATCCATGCATAAGAATATGGCTTGATGCAATCAGCTGTAAAGACTCGTTGTTCGCCACTGTCAGTTGAAACGTAGATTAACGGTACCTGTCAATGACTAATACATTCGGATATATGCGTACTTCATTGCTTGGATCGTAACTCTAAAGATGGTTCGTGAATTCAACATGCAAGATGCAACTCGAATTACCGGCTGTATCCCTCGAACACCTTTGAATAATCACTATTTTACAGTCTCATCAAAAGAGGACTATAATACCCGAGCATTATAGTCAGATATAATGACACGCAACTGCGGGTACAAGGAGATTCACAATGAAAACGATGTTGGTAACAATTTTGAGCGCTTTACTGTTTATGTCGGCACCAATGGTCGCGTCTGCTCATGGCGCCCTGTCCGAAATAGCTACGATCATCATGCATTTGAATCATTATCCGACTACGGACGATAAAAAGGTACTGGCAGAGATCGCTGCTGACCCGCAGTCCACTGCTGGAGACAAGATCATCGCCGAAGCGCTGATGCGCATGCAGCACCAAGTTAAAGGAGCGGATGCGGATGCATTGCAAAAGCTGGCTGGCAATGATGCCACTCCGGCGGCTGAGAAGGAGCTTGCCACGATCATGCTCGGCATTGCTCACCATCCGTCGAGTGCGGATGTAGCACAATTGAAAGCCATCGCCGAATAGGTTCACTTGTCAGGGAATGCTCGGCCCGCATTCAGAAGAAAGGCTCATGCCATTAGGGGGTATATTCATTGCATCCTGCAAGAAATTAGCTCGCAAAAGAAAAATTGTGATTTTATTGCATGTTGATGCAGAAGGGAGACCTTCAAGAATGCCGGGGATGATATCAGTTGGAATTTGAAGTTGATGCGGATGCAGTGTCAGTGCGCAATATGGACAGTGGTGAGCTTCTACCTGCCACGCGGTTGTATTGGTTTGCCAGGAGTACATTTCCCCCCGAGACAGCATTATCCGGAGATTGAAAGTATCACAAAACTTCCAATCTCCGGATATACTGTCCGTTATTTAGTGAGGTATTAGCTGTTTTTACCTTCAGAACGCAAAATCACACAGGATAATGGTGGCAGGGTTATTTCTACGGAATAGGACTGATCCATCCATGCTTTATCTTCAGTATCTACGCCACCGGCGTTACCGATATTTGAACCACCATAGGTTTCTGCATCACTATTCATGATTTCTTTATAATGCCCTGCAGCAGGCACACCCAGACGATAATTATGACGTGGTACTGGTGTTAAGTTCAGTGCGACAATGACAGGGCCACCGTTTTTATCACGACGGATGAAGCTCAAAATGGACTGTTCAGCATCGTTGCAGTCAAGCCATTGGAAACCAGACGGGTCAAAATCTACTTCGTGTAGGGCAGGCACATCTTTGTAGAGATGATTCATGTCGCGCATCATCAGTTGCAGACCACGGTGCGGCATGAAGTTGGATTGATCCCATGGCAGGGAAGCATCAAAATCCCATTCCGGCCACTGGCCGAATTCCAGACCGTTGAATTGCAGTTTTTTACCCGGATGGGCGTACATGAATGCATAAAGTAAACGCAGGTTGGCAAACTTCTGCCAGTCATCGCCAGGCATTTTTTGCGGCATGGAGCCTTTACCATGCACTACTTCATCATGCGAAAATGGCAGGATGAAATTCTCGGTAAAGGCATAAACCATGGAGAAGGTCAGCGCATGGTGATGGTAGGAGCGGTGAATAGGATCTTCTTCAAAATAGGAGAGCGTATCGTTCATCCAGCCCATATTCCATTTCATGGTAAAGCCCAAACCACCCAGATAAGTCGGGCGGGAAACCATAGGCCATGAGGTAGATTCTTCGGCCATGGTAACAGCACCCGGGAAGCGTTCATGCACCAGACAGTTGAACTGTTTTAAGAATTCCACCGCTTCAAGGTTTTCGCGACCGCCATATTTATTGGGAACCCATTCATCGGCTTCGCGGGAATAATCCAAATACAGCATTGAAGCCACTGCATCGACCCGTAAACCATCAATATGATATTCATCAAGCCAGAACAGGGCTGAGGCGATAAGGAAGTTGCGTACTTCATTGCGGCCGAAGTTGAAGATATATGTGCCCCAGTCTTTGTGTTCACCCAGGCGTGGATCCTCGTGTTCATACAATGGTGTACCATCAAAACGTGCTAAACCATGTGCATCTTTAGGGAAATGAGCCGGCACCCAATCGAGAAATACACCGATGCCTTTGAGATGACAGTAATCGACAAAATAACGGAAATCATCGGGTGTACCAAAACGACTGGTCGGGGCAAAATAACCAACTGTCTGATAGCCCCATGAACCATCAAACGGATGTTCGGTGACTGGCATCAATTCGATGTGGGTGTAACCCATCCATGCACAATAATCGACCAACTGATGCGCCAATTCACGGTAATCGAGGAATTTTTCTCCATCATCGCCTGCGCGTCGCCACGAACCGGGATGTACTTCATAAATACTCATCGGTTTGTCGGCAGCCTGATTGACCGGACGATTGGCTATCCAATCGGCATCACTCCATTCAAATGCTTTGCAGTTGTGTACCACACTGGCGGTGGCAGGGCGCAATTCCATCTGCTGGGCGTACGGGTCGGTTTTTTCAAATACATCACCGTTTTGAGCGCGGATTTCAAATTTGTAGGTTTCGCCTTCACACAGGCCGGGAATGAAAATTTCCCAAATACCGGTTGAACCGCGAACACGCATCTGATGTTCACAACCGTTCCAGTGGTTAAAATTACCGATCACTGAAACACGCGATGCTGCCGGTGCCCAGACCGCAAAACCAACGCCGGATACACCTTCATGCTGGCGCACATGTGCACCCATGATACGGTATTTTTCAAAATGATTGCCTTCTCCAATCAGATGCAAATCCATTTCACCAAGGAATGGACCAAAGCGATAGGCGTCATCTTTTTCCCAGCGATGGCCTTCAGCGTTTTCGATGCGCAAACGGTATGGCTTTTCAAAATCACCACCTTTCCAGTGCTTTTCGAATACATCTGTGCCTTCAATACGGGTCATGGCTTGCGCTCTACCACCTTCTGGTAGTAACCACATTTTTTCAGCCTGAGCTTTCATGGTGCGGATGATGACACCACCTTCGGGATGCTCATGTACGCCCAGCCAGGCAAATGGATCATGGCTGCGTGCTTCAATAATAGCCCATGCTTCAGGTGATAAAATAAGTTTTTCCATGTGTTCCTCGCTTAAAAACTATTGAAAAGGTGTTCTGATTTCATTGCATGCATTGTGATCAGGTGATGACTGTGGGTTTATCGCGGCCACTGAGTTGGCGCAATTTAGAAATAGCATCGGCAGCAGTAATCATATCAGCCAGAGCATCTTGTGCATCGAGCCCATGTTTGTCGCTGTCAGCTTCATAGGATTCCAGATAGACGCGAATGGTGGCTCCACTGGTGCCTGTACCAGAAAGACGGAAAATAATGCGTGAACCATCTTCAAAGAGGATACGTACACCCTGATTCTTGCTGATGCTGCCATCAACAGGATCGGTGTAGGCAAAGTCATCACAGGTTTTGATCAGGCGCCCTGCCAGTTCAGTGCCGGGTAGGGTTGTGAATTGGTCGCGCACATTTTGTAGTACTTGTTCTGCAGCAGCTGAATCGACACCTTCGTAATCATGGCGTGAATAATAGTTGCGACCAAAGCGTTGCCAGTGATCGTTTAAGATCGATGCAACAGACTCTTTGCGTACAGCAAGAATATTTAACCAGAACAGTACAGCCCATAGGCCGTCTTTTTCGCGCACATGATCCGAGCCAGTTCCAAATGATTCTTCACCGCACAGCGTAACGCGACCGGCATCCATAAGGTTGCCGAAAAACTTCCAGCCGGTTGGAGTCTCAAAACAATCGATTCCCAGTGCTGCAGCAACTCTGTCTGCAGCGGCAGAGGTGGGCATGGAACGCGCTACACCTGAGATACCATCTTTATAGCCTGGAACCAAGGTGGCGTTGGCAGCCATGACAGCAAGAGAATCACTTGGTGTGACAAAGAAGTGATCGCCGAGCACCATATTGCGATCGCCATCACCATCAGATGCAGCTCCGAATGCAGGTGCATTGTCACCATATAGAATATCTACCAGCTCATGTGCGTAGGTCAGGTTAGGGTCGGGGTGACCACCGCCAAAATCTTCTTTTGGCTCAGCATTGATTACGGTACCAACAGGCGCTTGTAATATGCCTTCGATAATGGTTTTGCCATAAGGGCCTGTCACGGCATGCATGGCATCAAAGACCATGGAGAATTCTCCAGCCAGTAGTTCGCGAATGGCATCAAAATCGAATAGCGATTGCATCAAATCAGCGTAATCGGTTACCGGATCAATCACCTCAACCTGCATGCCGGCCAGCTCAAAGCTGCCTTGTTTATCCAGATCAATATCCGGGCATTGGGCAATGAGATAGTGGGAGATGTCGCTTGTGCGTTCAAAGATAGCTTCGGTAACCGCTTCGGGAGCCGGGCCACCACTGCCAATATTGTATTTGATGCCGAAATCTTCATCCGGGCCTGCAGGATTGTGGCTGGCTGAAAGGATCAGGCCGCCAAAGGCTTTGTATTTGCGGATCACGCAAGATGCAGCCGGTGTGGAAAGAATGCCACCCTGGCCTACGAGTACTTTAGCAAAGCCATTGGCCGCTGCCATTTTTATAATAATTTGAATAGCTTCGCGATTGAAATAACGCCCGTCACCACCAACAACCAGTGTCTGGCCTGAAAAATCACCAATGGAATCAAAGGTGGCCTGTACAAAGTTGGCTAAATAATGTGGCTGCTGGAATACTTTTACTTTTTTTCGTAGGCCTGATGTGCCTGGTCGCTGCCCATCAAATGGCTGAGTTGAAATAGTGTTAAGTGACATGCAATGAATCCCCTCTCTAACTGGCGGCATACTAGCGGAACCTGCATCTTATAACCAGATGGCGAACAGCATCGTATGATGGTAGTGTGCGCTTCGGAAATATGTTGATATAAAAACATGGGGGAAGGTAATGCCACAGATGGAGCGAAACATTAGTACACTGACAGCCAATACCGTTGCACTGGTTCTGGCTGGAGGGAGAGGCTCTCGCCTTAAACAACTGACGGATTGGCGTGCTAAACCCGCTGTGCCGTTTGGTGGTAAGTTTAGAATTATTGATTTCCCTATGTCTAACTGTATCAATTCGGGTATTCGCCGTATTTCGGTAATTACTCAGTATAAGTCGCATTCTTTGCAGCGTCATCTTCAGCGCGGCTGGTCGTTCATGTCAGGGCAATTTGGTGAGTTTGTTGAAGTGTTGCCAGCTCAGCAGCGTATGGGTGAAGGCTGGTATGCGGGTACCGCCGATGCAGTGTATCAAAACTTGGATATTATCCGTCATTATGATCCTGAATATGTGATTGTTCTGGCAGGGGATCATATTTACAAAATGGATTATGGTAAAATGATTGCTGCACATGTGGCTAAGGGTGCAGACATTACCGTTGGGTGTATTCCTGTTCCCTTGGAAGAGGCCAAAGCCTTTGGCGTGATGGCTATTGATGATGAGTCACGCATTGTCGAGTTTGCTGAAAAACCGGACAGTCCTAAATCCATGCCCGGTGACGAAGCACAATCATTGGCTTCAATGGGTATTTATGTCTTCTCTGCCCAGTATTTGCGCGAGCGTCTGGTTGAAGATGCTAGTAATGGAACATCAACGCATGATTTTGGACACGATTTGATTCCGCATGCCATTGAGCATGACAACGCTTTTGCATTCCCCTTCCTGGATGCCAATACCAGCGCTTCAGGTTACTGGAAAGATGTCGGAACCATTGACTCTTACTGGGATGCCAATATCAATTTAGCCGAGATCAATCCGGATTTGAATCTGTATGATGAAAACTGGCCGATCTGGACCAATCAGGATCAACTGCCGCCTGCAAAATTTGCTTTTGATACTGACGATAGACGTGGCATGGCTGTAGATTCCTTAGTCTCCGGCGGTTGTTTGATCACCGGTGCGGTTGTGCGTCATTCGGTACTGTTTTCAAATGTGCGTGTGCACTCCTATTCGGTTGTCGAAGATTCAGTGGTGTTGCCGGATGTTACGGTCAACCAGAACTGCCGACTCAAACGTTGTGTGATTGATAAAGGCACCATTATTCCAGAGGGCACCGTGATTGGTGAAGACCTGGAAGAAGATGCCAAGCGCTTTAATGTGTCTGAAGGCGGTGTTGTATTGGTTACACCTGAAATGTTTGGTCAAAAGTTACACGAACTATAGTCGATTTTTAACATATTTTTCATCTTAGGGCTGTTTTATACAGCCCTAAGTTTTTTTATACGATGCGCTGCATCAAAACCAGCGAGGAGCTACAATGAGTAAACCACTGTCCGTTATTTTTTATTGGCATATGCATCAGCCGTTTTATCGCGAAGCTGATACAGGCCGTTATCACCTGCCATGGGTCTACCTGCATGCTATGAAAGATTATACCGATATGGCTGAGATTTTATCTCAGATACCTGATGCAAAGGCTGTAATTAACTATGTACCTTCTCTGGTGGCTCAGATTGAAGATTATGCAGAACATCTGCGTGACTATCTCAATGGTACACAACATGATTTGAATGATCCGTTATTGGCTGCTTTGGCGCATAAGCCGGGTCAATTACAGCAGCAAGATCATGCATATCTGTTGGAATCATGCTTTCGTTTAAACCATGAGCGAAACCTGCATCGTTATCCGGACTTTTCACGTTTGTGGAATATGGCTGAACATGCCAAGAGCCATGATGCAGTAGAGTATCTGGGTGAAAGTTTTTATTCGGATCTGGTGACCTGGTATCATCTGGCATGGCTGGGTGAAACAGTACGTCAGCGTAACTTTGTGGCGCGGCGTTTGATTGAAAAGGGTACAGGCTTCACCTATCAGGATCGCCGTGATCTGTTGACCCTGATTGCATCGTTGTTGGCGGAAATTCCTTCCATGCACAGGGATCTGGTTGCATCGGGTCAGGTGGAATTGACGACTACACCCTATGCGCACCCGATTATTCCATTGATGCTGGATTTCAATACAGCGCTTGAGACAGTACCTGATGCTATAATTCCAGCCGAGCAATATCCGGGCGGGCGTGAACGCGCTCAGGATCATATTGATCTGGCCCGTTCCCATCATGCAGAGCGATTTGGTAGTGTGCCAGCCGGTTGCTGGCCGGCTGAAGGGGCAGTATCGAAAGATACGCTAGCTATGTTGGGTGAATCCGGTTTCCAGTGGTGTGCTACAGGTGAATCAGTCTTGCATCACTCCATGAAATTCAATATTCGTGAACAGCAGGGTAACCGTGATCTGTACCATCCATGGCTGGTGGGTGACGGTGATCAGGAAATCACCTGTTTCTTCCGTGATGACCGCTTATCAGATCTGCTTGGTTTTGAATATTCTCGCTGGGATTGTCAGGACGCGATCAATAACTTCATGCATGAGTTAGCCGGTATTCATCACCGCACCAAGGGCATGGAGGCACCTGTTGTCTCTATTATTATGGATGGTGAAAATGCATGGGAACATTACCATGAAAATGCACTGCCATTTTTAACGCAACTGTACCAATCCATTATAGATCATGAAGATTATAATCTTACTACCTTTAGCGACTATCTGGCGGCAAGTCCGGCAACTGACAAACTGGATAAGTTGACCTCTGGTTCCTGGGTGTATGGCAACCTCTCCACCTGGATTGGTGATCGTGCTAAAACACGTGCATGGGAGCTGTTGATTGATGCCAAAAAGGCCTTTGATGCGCATGCTGATGCATTGAACGCTGAGCAAAAGGCTGATGCGACCGAGCAGTTGCGTATTTGTGAAGGTTCTGACTGGTGCTGGTGGTTCGGTGATTATAATCCGGGCGCTGCTGTACGTGATTTCGATCAGCTCTACCGTCGTCATTTGAAAAAGTTGTATCAATTGCTGGGATGTATTGCACCAGCCTCATTGGATGAAGATATTTCTCGTGGTGGTGGCGATGCTGAAGGTGGCGGAACCATGCGTCGTGGCGGAGCTGATTCCTAAATCAATATTTCCTTAAGGAGATGCTGAATCATTCAGCTTAGCTTAAAAACAATAAGCTTGGAAAATTAAACGAAAAAAGGCGATGCATCTTGCATCGCCTTTTTTCGTTGTTCTATAAGTGCTACATATTATGAGGCTTTTTTGACAAACTCCGACTTGAGTCCCATCTGGCCGATGCCCGGTATTTTACAATCAATATTGTGATCACTATCGACCAAACGAATATTCTTAACCTTAGTACCAACCTTTGCCACTGAAGATGAGCCTTTGATTTTCAGATCCTTGATCACTGTAACGGTATCACCGTCGGCTAGTTGGGTGCCGTTTGCATCACGTACAATAAACCCACTAGCTTCCTCAGCTTCACCTGTATCCGTTGCTGTCCATTCGTGAGCGCATTCAGGGCAGACAAACATACCGCGATCTTCGTAAGTATATTCGGAATTACATTTTGGACAATTGGGTAGTGTGGACATGGATCACCTCGATAGACTAACTGTCACCTTTATAGATGAAGGGTCAGTAAAATAGGTGCGTAGTGTCGAATGAATAGGGTTCAATTGCAAATACTAACTGTTGTGATGGCAATAGATGTGTTGGCGATGAAATTAAATAGCTGTTATTGTCTTGCTTCCTAATTATACCAAATAAAATATTAAATTTTGGATGACAAATGAGTGCATGGATTGATCGCCGCAAATCAGCAGTTTTGTTACATATTACTTCGCTTCCCGGTCCTTTTCATAAAGGCGTGCTGGGTCAAGAAGCACACGATTTTATCAATGATTTAGCTGGTGGAGGATATGGTGTTTGGCAGTTTTTGCCATTAGGCCCAACGCATGGTCATGGTTCGCCGTATGAATCCCTCTCTACTTTTGCTGGCAATGCAGAGATGCTTGATCTGCGTGATTGTGTTGCACAAGGCTGGTTGGACGGGGCATTGTTGGGTGGTGAAATGTCAGCCAAACAGCATAAAGAGCTGCGTGATAAGGCTGGCCAGATGTTTTGGTCGGAAGTGGAAAATAATCCGGTGCTAAAAGAGCGTGTGAATACCTTTCAAACGACACAAGCTTATTGGTTAAATGATTATGCACTATTTGCTGCGCTGAAAGTAGCCTTGAATGATCTTGCATGGTGGCAGTGGCCTGGTGCTCTACGTGATAGAGAGCCGGAAGCTTTGCAGGCTGCTTGTGAAGAACATGCGGAACTGATTCAACAGATTGTGTTTGAACAGTTTCTTTTTGATACGCAATGGCATGCACTGAAAGCGCACGCTGAATCTCGTGGTATTCAGATGTTTGGTGATTTGCCGATTTATGTGGCGCATGATTCATCAGACGTATGGGCTGGGCGTGAATTTTTCACGTTGAATAAGAAGGGGCTATGTCTGGATGTGGCGGGTGTGCCACCGGACTATTTTTCTGAAACAGGTCAGCGATGGGGTAATCCGCTATACCGTTGGGATAAGATGCAGGCTGATGGTTTTTCCTGGTGGGTGCGACGAGTGTCTCGCCAGCTGGAGTTGATGCATATGCTGCGTATCGATCACTTTCGCGCTCTGGAAGCCTTCTGGGCAATTCCGGGTGACAGTAAGGATGGTGTTGTTGGAGAGTGGCGTCCGGCACCTGGTGAAGCAATGTTACAAACATTGCAGCAGGAGCTTGGTGAGCTGCCTTTGATTGCAGAAGACCTTGGCATTATCACGGATGAAGTGACGGCCCTTCGAGAAGCCTTTGGTTTACCGGGAATGAAAATTTTACAGTTTGCCTTTGGTGGTGATGCAGATAATCCATATCTACCGGGCAACTTTGGTGAAGATGCTGTTGTCTATACAGGTACGCATGATAACGATACTACCATGGGCTGGTTTGAGTCATCCGAACAGCATGTGCGCGATCATGCCTTGAAGATACTCGACGCCAAGGCTGAAGATATGCCATGGGCATTGATTGAGTCGGCACTGGCTTCTCCAGCTGAGCTTGCTGTGATTCCGATGCAGGATTTGTTGGCGTTGGGCACAGAAGCGAAATTCAACACGCCCGGGACACTGGCAAATAACTGGTCATGGCGTTTGTCATCGCTGCCGGATTCAGATGCAGTATGCTGGACGCGTTCGGCTCTCCTGAATAAGGAAACGCAACGCACGTAGTAAAGCGCGTGGCAGGTAGCAGAGAGATTAGTTGTTACTGACTTCAACAAAGCTTTCGCATTGTCTGTGGATGGTTGCGAATAGAGCTTGAGTGGAGGCCAGCTTCTCGATGCGATTGATCGTGGCACTGGATACATCGGTATAGGTTTCCATGAACGTGGTTTTATCCTTCTCTTTGCGGATGAATAATTTGCCGCGTACATCGGCCTGTTCTTCTACCTTCTCAAGCCAGTCTAACAGGGCGGGTTCCTGATTCTCATTGGCGTGATACCAGATAAATGCATCAGGCATGACATGCCTCCAAAATGGTGATGTTTGTGTTGTTCTCTAAGGTGAGCTTGGTATCAGATGCTATAGCTTCAATAGGTAGTAGTGCAATGCCAAAACAGATGCCGTTGTCATCCATCGCGGCAGATTTTAGTTCGCCGATATTGGCACTGCTGCGAATAGGGCAGGGTAGCTCTACGGGCTTGGCATCAAGCTGTACACGATAGAGTTTCTTTTTAATGCCGCCGCGCCAATGCATGCGACTGGTTACTTCCTGCCCAACATAACAGCCTTTTTTGAAATCCACCCCGTCAAACTCAACCAGGTTGGCGTTGAGGGGATGCAGACGTTCATCCCATTCCATGCCAAATTGAGGGAAGCCATGCTGAATACGCAGTGCTTCCAGTTCGTCCGTTGTAGTCTGATGGTGACTGCTTTTATCAATCGCTGTTGTTGCAGTGATGGCCCAATATGCGTTGGGGCTGTGCTGCATTGCTATGGCAAAGCTATCTTCACCCGCCTTGCTGGATTGAGATAGCCAGTTTGTATCGGGCGCTGTAAGGCCGAAATTTTTCAGGCCATCTGCAGCATGAGTGCCATACACGGCAGCAACGGCAAGGCTATCTACAACACCTATGCGTAGCTGGTGACCAAGTGCAAATTGACGTAATCGTGCAACGGTTTCTACAGCGTGTGATGTAGGTGTGAGTAGAATCAATTCATCATGGTGTCCTGAGAGAATATAGACTACCGAGACCGCTTTGCCTTGTGGTGATAACAGCGCACTATGGATGGCTTGTCGGGCACCCAGTTTGTCCATGTCCTGGGTGATCTGGCCTTGCAGATATTCACGTATAGTAGGGCCTGAGGCCTTGAGTACGGACCAGTAGCTATCTTTGAATATGATATATGATTGTTTTATACGCTCTGCTGTTGCTTTGGAAATGGTCGGAATATGATTGTTCATTAAATACCGTTTACGCGTTGAACACGCGCTCCTACGCCTGTGAATAGTGTGTAACTGATTGTATCCAGCTGTGATGCTATAGCACTGGCCGGGTGTTGTTCTCCCCAAAATTCTACAAGATCACCTAATGCAGCATCCATATGCGTGACATCAACCATGCTATAATCCATACAGATGCGACCAATGATGGGGCAGCTTATGCCGTTGATAGAGACTGAACCAATTCCCGACAAACCGCGTGGTACGCCATCGGCATACCCGAGCGAAACGGTGGCTAATCGCATGGCTTTGGGGGCAATGAATGTTGCTCCATAGGAGATTGCTGCACCGGCCGGGATATCACGCAGTTGCATGATACTGCCGAGCAAGGTCATCACAGGCTTCAGTCCCAGCGTGTTTCCTGCTACGGGTTCAATGCCATAGAGTGCAATACCCGGGCGTACGACATCCATGTGGTGTTCGGGCATTGAGATCATGCCGGCACTGTTAAGCAAAGAGCGGGGTAACTCTGGTGCAATCGTTTCACAGCATTGTATGAACGTTTCAAGTTGAAGTTGATTCATTGGATGCTCAGGTTCATCGGCACAGGCTAAGTGTGACATCAGACCACAGATGCTGATGCCTGCTTCTCTGCATTGTAATATCAAAGCTGCCGGGTCAATCGCACCGAGGCGATGCATGCCTGAATCTATTTTGATCCACACATGGCCATGAAAATCAGCGGCTTGAAGCCAGCAGATGTGTTGAGGTTCCGTGATGACCGGGCTTAAGTTAGCCCGGCATGCCAGGCTAGCATCATGCTGGCTAAAAAGGCCGGAAAGCGGTGTGATATCAGCGTGATGTGTCGATGATTGCATCGTCAGGTGTTGACGTAATGCTAATCCTTCTTGTGCATCGGTTACTCCAAAGTGTGTGCAGCCTGCAAGGTGTAAGCTTGTGGCAATGCTTTCCATACCATGACCATAGGCGTTGGCTTTCACTACAGCCATGATATCAGTAGAGCCGGCCTGTATGTTGAGCAGGGTATAATTGTGCAATAGATGGCCATGATTGATTTGTGCGATAGCACTTCGACTGCTGATCACAGGGGCTGTTGAAGAGGCTCCTTCGGTAGGGCTCATATCAAGCTTAATCGGTGTTGAAATAAAATGATATTATACTCCACTTTTGTGTCGATATTTTGACGCCAGGTTGACCAGTCTGTTGAAGATCAGGTTAAAACGCTGTGAAGGCTGAACGAATTTAATCAGTGCTTCAAGCTGTATGCCTGCATAGAGATGATTGATATCCAGCATGTAGGCCTGTGGTGTGTATTGGTATTAAATTTGCTTATTGTCTGAGTGTGCGTTGTTACTGTAGTAGATAAGCATGGGGGTGCAGGGAAAATGGAAATATCATGTTGAATGATTTCGTGGGTCAGAAATGAATGCTATGCATGCTTTAATGATGCCTTTGTCGGGCGTTAAGAGTCGCTTGTTTATTGTATTGCTGACTATTTTTCTGATCACACCGGCGCACGTTGAAGCGTTGGGTTTTGGTGCTCTTTCGCTGTCCAGCCATTTGAACCAAGCTTTGAAAGCTGATATTCCCATGCTGCTTAATGATGCCGATGATATGAAAGCGGTACGTGTGAAGTTGGCAACGCCGAAAGAATATGAACAACTTGGTCTCCAATGGCATCCTGATTTGTCGCGTATTCGGGTATTGATTCAGAATAGGTCATCAAACCACCCGATAGTGCAATTGCGTTCTACAGGTTTGATAGATGCACCGATGTTATCGATTGCTCTCAAAGCCAATAAATCAGGGCGTGGTACATACTTTAAACATTATAAGTTGATGCTGGACCCGGTCGAAAGAGCACAGGGTAGTGCGCAGAGTAGTCCATCGCCGCTGTTACCTCTTGAGGTGTTATCACTGAAAAAGAGCCAATCCTCCCCCGGTATGGAGGCAGACTGGGCTCGTACATGGCGTTATGGGCCTGTACAGACGGGCGATTCCCTGAGTGAAATCGCTTATCGTTTGCGTATTGATAAACGCTTCAGCAATAAACAGGTGATGCTCTCTCTGTATGAAAAAAACAGGGCTGCATTCGTAGATGGAAACATTAATCGTTTAATTAAGGGGGCTTGGCTGGAAGTACCACGAGCAGACGTGGTTGAACAATATGGTGGAAGCAAATCAATGCAGAAGATTTCCAAGCTGATGCAAGGGACACATTCAGCTACAAAATCGCGGGTAAAAACCAGTGCCCAAACTGATTCTGCAGCTGTGAAAGCTGCTGCTCCTGTTGATCATGGCTTACGTTATAGTGGAAAAATCGCATTAAATGATCCCTCAACTGTGCATGCTCTCAATGCGGTGTCGGAGTTAAGGTCGGATATGGGGCAACAGTTTGAGAGTCTTCATAAGGTGATGATGAATGGTAAACTGCAAATGACGTCACTGGATGAAACGATATCTACACTGAGTTTATCTATGCAGGGTGTTAAAACTGACATTCATCGCATGCAAAAAGATATCGAAATGATCAAGACCCGTACTCAGGCATTATCGGCTCAAGAGTCATCATGGTTGAACTGGCAGTTTATCTTGATTGTTGTTCTGTTAGTGGCCTTGATTTGCATGCTTCTGATGTTGATGATGCAACGGAAAACAAGTCCGGATAAATCAGCGGCTTATGAATCGCCTAAACGCACTGGCGAGCAGGATCATGGGGTAGATAGTGATCATCGTCGTCAAGTCGTGGCGATGAAGGATCGACAGCATGCCAGGCCAGATACTGCTGCTAAAGGAAGCACTATCGATAGCGATGATGAAGGAAAACATGCTGACCCGAAAGCGGACTCTCTATCTGACGACGTAACAGGTTTACTCAATCAGATAGAGGAAGAGCTGGGCCAATGCCATTATGAAAAAGCCGAACAGCTTCTGACTAAGGTGGATAGCCAAAGCCCTGATTCTCTCAAAGCATCGGCATTAAAAGCGCAATTGTATCATGAGACAGCCCGTTTTGATGAAAGGAATGCCTTGATCAATCAGCTCAGTGAACGCTCTGATGAGGCACGCTGGGAACGTTTTTGTTATTTTCTACCGACGCATGTCTGGAATGCGTGTTTTGGTGATTCGCTATCATCAGATGACACGCAGCAATCGGCTTAGGTATTGACGGTGAAATATTGATGGTTGTGAGGTAAAGAACATGGTGCAAGCATCAGTTCGTAAAGTGAATCGGCATCAGGATGTCACCATAAATCTCATGAATGGAGAGATGCTTGAAGGGCATATGCTCGGTTTCTCACCGATCATGAATACATTGCATTTTTTTGATAAGGCTCAAGCTGAGGAAGGTGGCTCCCGAAAACTGGATATCGAAGATATTGTCTATATCGGGCTGCATCATGCAGATGATGTGGCTGTAGAACATTCAAATAAATCACAGCATCTGGATGCGTTGAAAATAATCACAGTTAATCTTGATAGTTTTGAAATCTATGCATCTCCTGCCATGTCCAATACCCCCGGTTTTTTTGCCGTTGGCAGAGACGATAGCTTTCCGTATGAACGTATGTTTTTTTATCATCATGGCATCCGTTATCAGGAAAAACCGGAACGCCTTGGTGATCTACTGATTGATCAGCACAGCATCAATTCTCAAGAGTTACAAAATGCTCTGGAAGCACAGTCGCAAAGCATGCCTTCATTGGGTGATGTGTTGAAAGGTCTGGGAAAGGTGGAGGATCGTGATGTAGATCATGCCCTGACCTTACAGAACCAGCAGCGCATGAAGTTGGGTGATCTGCTTGTTGATCAGGAGTTGGTGACAGCGGGTGATGTGCAGGAGGCCTTGGATCATCAGTCGGCCAATCCGGAGGTAAAGCAGCTTGGTCATATTCTGATCGAGAAAGGGAAAATTCAGGATAAACATATCGATAAGGCACTGGCCATTCAGAGCCGGAAAAAAATGCGTTTGGGTGAAATTCTGGTGGAGGCCGGGTTAATTACTGAAGATGATGTGAAGTTTGCCCTGGATGAGCAAAAAGTACGTGGCATGCGTATTGGTGAAGTATTACTCAGCTCGCAGGTGATTACCGAAGATGAACTGCTAACGGCATTGGCGAAGAAGTTTCGTTTGCCCACAGTTGACCTGGACACCTATGAAGTCAATCCGGTGGCGGGTACTGAAATAGGCCGGGATGTGGTTGAGAAATATCAGATCATGCCGATTAATACCGATGCACACTCATTGACCATTGCGCTGGCAGATCCGATGGGGTTGGAAGCGTATGATCAAATAACCTTTAAGACTGGTAAAAAAGTGCATGAAGTGATGGTGAAATCGTCACAACTAAAGAGTGCTATAGCCGGATTGCTTGCAGAAGATTTGGCGGATGAAGAGTTGTCGTGTGAGTTCCTGCAAGGCGAGGATGTCGATTCGGATGAGCCGATGAATGAGCTGGAGATCACCCAGTCTGCTGAGGATGCTCCTATTGTGCGTTTGGTGAATCGTATTATTCGCAATGGTATTAGAAAAAAAGCATCCGATATCCATATTTTACCACAGGCCAAGAAAATTATTCTGGCATATCGACTCAATGGGCAACTGTTGTCAGATAGTGCGCTGGATAAGGGCTTATGCAAACAGATTTCCGCCAGAATCAAGATTCTATGTGGTATGGATATAGCCGAGCAGCGCATGCCACAGGATGGTCGTTTGCAGTTGCGCGATGGCAAGCATAAATATGAATTTCGTGTTTCTTGTATCCCTAACACCTTTGGTGAATCACTGGTGCTGCGTGTATTAAATAAAGAGATGGCTGTTGAGTTGGATGTGCTTGGCTTACGTGAAAAGGATATGCATCAGCTCTCGATTATGGCGCGCAAACCGTATGGTTTAGTGCTGGTAACAGGCCCGACCGGTTCCGGTAAATCAACCACGCTGTTTGCATTGCTAAAATCAATTTCACATCTGCCTGCCCACATTTTAACCATTGAAGATCCGGTTGAATCAGAAATCGATGATGCCAATCAGATTCAGGTGAACAGCAAGATCGGCATGACCTTTGCCCGTATTCTGCGCAATGTACTCAGACACGATCCTGATATTATTATGATTGGTGAAATGCGTGATCCTGAAACGGCAGAAATAGGCATTGAAGCAGCGCTTACCGGCCATCTGATGTTTTCCACCCTGCATACCAACTCTGCTGTTGATACCATTATTCGTTTGAATGATCTGGGTATTCCGAACTATCTCATCGCTCCTGCATTGCTTGGTGTTATTAGCCAGAACTTGCTCAAAAAACTCTGTATGGAGTGTCGGGCTGAGCTGGACAGAGATGATCCTGCCTTTACCATGATAACCGATCTCGGTTTGGATAAACCTGACCATTTGTATAAGGCTGTAGGCTGTGAGCATTGCAATCAAACCGGTTATGCTGGACGGGTGATGTCTTATGAGTTTCTTGTCGTCAATGAGAAGGTAAGGCAGGCCATTCACGATGGTGTGAAAGGGCAGGAGATGCAGCGCATTGCCTCAGAGAATGGTATGCTGCCTAAATCACAGTCGGCACTGAAGTTGGCCGCTGATGGCGTCATTGATTATAACGACTTTATCTATTCAGTGATTTAACCAGCAAGGCGCGGCGATTCTCTGGCATACCTTGCGCAATGACATATAGGGCATTGCATTAAAGTATTAAAAGCATTTACCGCGAAGTACGCAAAGTAAACCCTTATATTTTAATGTGTTGGGTTTTACCTGTATAAACCACTCTATAGCGATTTGATGCAGATCTCTATTTTTTACAAGAGTAGTCTTTGACTTACTTTGCGAAACTTTGAGGCAAGGTGAATCGAGTTTGCGAGAGAGAAGGTGCCCTGGGGTAACTCTGCGGTGAAAATAGTGGGTAACGATAGTGACGCTAGGGTTTTTCTAATGCGATGACCCTGTCTTGGTATAGCGATGTCGTAGCATCCGTTTAGATTGATGAGTAGTGTCCCGAGCATGCAAACAGCCACTGATTCCTATTTCCTATTCCGCTTGATCAATGATGCGCATTCACCAGTCGGTGATATGTTTTTTGGTGTGGTGAGTGGTTTGGGTGATGGGCTGGTGATCGCACTGCTCTGTTCGCTGGTGATGTTATTTCATCTGCGGTTGGGCATTGCATCCATGCTGGCATTTATTGTTTCAGGTCTGTTTGCACAGTTATTGAAGCGTATCTTTGATATGCCACGGCCGCCTGCAATCTTAGATAATGTGCATGTGCTGGGACATAGTTTGACCAGTCACAGCTTCCCATCCGGTCACTCCACTTCCGATGGTGTTATGGTGTTGCTGGCCTTTCTGATCTGGTCGCGATTTGATTTGAGAAGTTGGGCTATTGCGGCGTTGTTTGTACTGGCAGCGATTGGTCGCATTTATGGGGGCGTACATTTCCCTATTGATGTGGCAGTAGGGTTAACGCTTGGTATGGCTACCATGTGGTTGTTCTGGCGTTGGTCGAAATGCTGGCCGATAGAGAGCTGGCAGGCGTCTCAATGGAGCTGGAAAACCCCGGGTTTTATTGTTGCCGTACAGGCTGCTGTGTTGGGGTTGGGTTATCATATGCAACCCTCGACGGCACAACCGTTGGCACTTATTATGCCGGTGGCAGCATTGCTTGTTCTGATGCATGTATGGAAGGGCAAACTTGGCTAAAGACAATGAAGTAAAAGTACATTTTGAACTGCTGGAGATGCCTGATCGGATTGAGGGTATTTGTAAATTATTGCTCAGGCGTGCGCGCCTGACTCCGCATCTGTTGATTCTCTGCCCGGATGATGCTTTTGCAGCGCAACTGGATGAACGATTGTGGACGATACATCCTGAATCGTTTCTTGCCCACGCTATTGCCTCTGATGATGTGCAATCAAATAGCCAACAGCCGATTCTATTATCAACAACCATTCATCGTGATAACCAACCGGCGGTGTTGGTGAACGGTGGTTTGGAAGTGCCGCCGGATGTGTCTGGTTTTACACATCTTGTAGATTTTGTGGATGGCTGGGATGAACAGTTGAAACAGGCTTCACGAGAACGCTTTCGTACCTATAGGCAGATGGGTTTGGAGCCTACTTATTTGGGTAAAGGAGGCTGATATGAGTGATGAGCGCAGAGCGTTTATTCGTCATCCTGTGGATGTGCCCATTCATGTGTTTTTACAATCGGATAAGGAACTGAAATACCTATCCATGTCTGACGTTGGAGAAGGAGGGGTGGCCTTTCAGACCAATGTTGCATTTGAAGATGGCACGATCTTAATGATCAATGTGCCAAATGTTCAGCCTCCTTTTGAAGCGGCCTGTGTGGTTTGTTGGCGACAGGTGAAAGGTGAGGGTTTTGAAATTGGTGTGAAATTTCTTGATGAGGATAGTCGCTTTCGCGCTCGAATGGTGGAGCAGGTGTGCCATATTGAAGGTTATCGTCAAAAGGCTCTTAAAGAGGGGCGCAATCTGTCTGCAGAAGAGTCTGCTTGTGAATGGATAAGCCAATATGCCGCCGACTTTGACGGACATTGAAGTTACGGTTCATTGTGGCGATCAGGGCGTGCTGCTTTTTTAATTGAATAACGCATGTCGGATGCCATTGTGAGCTTCCCGCAAATGTACGATAAACCAAGCTTTTGGGGAGTTGAGAAACAATGAATCATTTTAGCGCCAATACATTTTCTTTTTTGCAGGAGCTGGCGGATAATAATAGCCGTGACTGGTTTGCTGATCATAAACAAACGTATGAGGATGCTGTAAGATCACCTGCTTTGGCATTCATTGAGGCCGTTGGTCAACAATTGCCCGCGTTTGCTCCGCACTTTAGAGCTGACAGTCGCAAGATGGGCGGCTCACTTATGCGTGTGCATCGCGACACCCGTTTTGGCAAAGACAAAACACCGTACAAAACCAATATTGGTATTCAGTTTCGTCATGAAGTGGGCAAGGATGTGCATGCACCTGGTTTCTATGTCCATATCAGCAGCGCCTCATGTTTTGTTGGGGTGGGCATCTGGCATCCGCCATCGGACTCGCTGGCATTGATTCGTCAATCCATCATTGATCGTCCACAGGCATGGTATGATGCGCGTGATGAAGCACAGTTCAGCCGCTGGTTTGCACTGGCAGGGGAAAGTCTCAAAACTGCTCCGCGCGGATTTCCTAAGGATCATGCCATGATTGAGGATCTCCGGCGTAAGGATTTTATCGCCATCAGTGATATAGCTCCGGCCTTGATTGAGCAGGAAGACTTTGCAGATATTGTCTGCGACTATTTTAAAGCAGGCCTGCCCATGATGCAATTCCTCTGCAAGGCGATGCGATTACCCTGTTGAGATGATCTTCTATCTGTGTTTTGCTCTTTTAGACTGGATGTTTTAGGCAATGTGCAAAGTAGAATTATCACTGGTTGCCCGAGCAGTGGCGAGACGTAGCATGCGCTGATACATTTTTGATAGATTGATAGACTTAGAAATTTCGAGGAAGCACTTTATGAGCCAGCAAGAGCTAGCTAAAACATATGATCCGCAGGCGGTTGAACCTGCCATTAATGACCAGTGGCTGAATTCGGATGCGTTTCGCCCGAAGGCGAACAAGTCGGGATCAAACAGTCCAAAGGCGAATGGCCTGCAAACAGACAGTCCAAAAACTGCTGCCGGAGATAAAAAAGATGATGCATACTGTATCGTTATTCCGCCACCAAATGTGACCGGAAGCCTGCATATGGGCCATGCGTTTACCTTTACTATTCAGGATTCATTGATTCGCTGGCAGCGTTTGAAGGGTAAATCTACCCTTTGGCAGCCGGGCACGGATCATGCCGGTATTGCCACCCAGATGGTGGTTGAACGCATGTTGGATAAAGAGGGCGTACACCGTCGCGACCTGGGTCGTGAACGTTTCCTCGATCGTGTGTGGGAGTGGAAAGAAGAGTCCGGCGGCACCATCGTGAATCAGCTGAAACAGCTCGGTGCATCATGCGACTGGTCGCGTGAACGTTTTACGCTTGATGAAGGTCTGTCACGTTCGGTGAAAGAAGTGTTTGTGCGTCTGTATGAAGAAGGGCTGATCTACCGTGGTAAGCGTCTGGTCAACTGGGATCCGGTTCTGGAAACCGCTGTTTCTGATCTGGAAGTACAGCATGAAGAGGAGAAGGGCCATTTCTGGCATATGTGTTATCCGCATGCAGATGATCCTTCCAAACATGTGATTGTAGCGACTACGCGTCCTGAAACGATGTTTGGTGATGCGGCTGTTGCGGTGCATCCGGATGATGAACGCTATAAAGAGCTGGTCGGTAAAGAATTGATTCTACCCTTAACCGGGCGCACGATTCCTGTGATTGCCGATAGCTATGTCGATCCTGAATTTGGTACGGGTTGTGTGAAAATCACACCGGCACACGATTTTAACGATTATGATGTTGGTAAACGCCATGATCTGCCCTTGATCAATATTCTGACACCACAAGCGCATATGCTTGATGATGAGATGGTGCCAGAAAAATACCGTGGCATGGACAGATTTGAAGCACGTGAACATGTGGTGGCTGATCTGGATGCAGAAGGGCTGTTGCACAAGATCGAAGAGCATACGCACCAGATTGGTCGTGGTGATCGATCTCACGCTGTACTGGAACCGTATCTGACCGATCAATGGTATGTGGATATCAAACCATTGGCTGAACCTGCCATTAAAGCGGTGGAAGATGGTGAGATTCGTTTTGTGCCGCAGTATTGGGAAAAGACCTATTTTGAATGGATGCGCAATATTCAGGATTGGTGTATTTCACGCCAGCTGTGGTGGGGTCATCGTATTCCTGCCTGGTATTGTAGCGATTGCGATCATATCAGTGTGAGCCGTGCAACACCTGACTGTTGCCAGGGTTGTGGCTCCAACAATATCAAACAGGATGAGGATGTACTTGATACATGGTTCTCATCCGGTTTGTGGCCATTTTCCACGCTGGGCTGGCCGGATGAAACGCCTGAGATGGATCAGTTTTACCCCACCAATGTACTGGTGACCGGATTTGATATTATCTTCTTCTGGGTGGCCCGCATGATTATGATGGGTATGAAATTCACCGGCAAAGTACCATTCAAGGATATCTATATTCATGCCTTGATTCGTGATGCTGAAGGCCAGAAAATGTCCAAATCCAAGGGTAATGTGATTGATCCGTTGGAGATGACCGGCAAATATGGTGCAGATGCATTGCGCTTTACGTTGGCGCATATGGCCACACCGGGTCGTGATGTAAAACTGGATGAAGAACGCATTGTGTCGAACCGTAATTTCATGAATAAAATCTGGAATGCGGCACGCTTTGTGTTCATGAACCGTGAAGATGCAGCACCTGATATTTCTATTCGCCCGGAACTGGATGTGAATCGCTGGATTCTGGCGGAACTGGACAGCACCGCTGCTGAAGTGGACAAGGCCCTGGTGGAATATCGCTTCAATGAAGCAGCTTCGGCCCTGTATAACTTTATCTGGGGTACCTATTGCGATTGGTACGTCGAAGCAGCCAAGGTGTCTCTGTATGGCGATGATGACGCTGCCAAAACGGAAACACGCATTGTCATGCTGACTGCTCTTGAAGGCTGGTTGAAGCTATTGCATCCGATCTGCCCGTACATCACTGAAACATTGTGGCAGGAGTTGCATGGTGCTGATGCGCGTCTGGTGACAGCGACCTGGCATGATCCGCGTGAAGATCACGATGCCGGTGCTGTTCGTCGTATTCGCAAAGTGATTGATGTGGTGTCGGCAATTCGTTCGATTCGTGGTGAAATGAATGTGAATCCGGGTAAACGTATTGAAGCTGAAATCGCTTGTGCTGCCGCAATGCGTTCTGATCTGGATGGGCATGAAAAATTGATGAAAAGTCTGGCGCGTCTGGAATCCATTAACTGGCTCGATGCAGCTGCAGAAGTGGAAGGTGCTGCTGTAGCGCCATTGCCTGATGCAACGGTCTATCTGCCGCTGGCGGGTTTGGTCAATATCGAAGAAGAGGTGGCACGATTAGAGAAAAACATCGCTAAACTCGATAAAGATATTGCTATGCGCGAAGGTAAATTGGGCAATGCACGATTCTGTGATAATGCTCCTGCAGACGTGGTTGCCAAAGTGAAGGAAGAGCTCGAAGAGTTGAAAGCCAAGCATACTGAAATGAATGCTGGTCTGGAAAGTCTGAACAAGCTTTAAATCGATACACGCTTGCTAATAAAAAGAGAGGTGGCTTTGGCCGCCTCTTTTTTTTGTTATGGATAATAGTGGCATCCGGTTAGTTGGAAAGGAGGGGGGGGAGTTTAACCGGATGCGAGTGTATGACTTGTGGTCGTTGTATGCTGAAGAGATTTACAAGCGATCTGTTATCATGATGGGAAGAGTAATGGATGCGAGCAAATCACCGTCACTATGGTTGCCAGACAGTGATAGTGCTGCCATGCAATGCAATCAATGGCACGTTTGCGATGGCAAGGCCAAGTCCGGGACCTTGGCTGAGGCTGTGACGAATTGACACACATGCCTTGCGTGAATCGCTGGCTCACGTTGACAAATTCGGATTATAAGCTATTTAATCATACACAGAATAGAAATCTATTCAGTCTTATAAAGATAGACTTCGGAGGAAGTATGAAAAGAGTATTTATTGCTACGGCAATGATGGTGGTAGGCAGCGCCACCGTTCAGGCACAGGATTTCACACCATATGCGGGTGTGGGTCTTGGTGTCTTTGGTCTTGAGGCGAAGGACTCAAGTGTCAATTTTAACCAAAAGAACACCGTATTCGGCGGTTATGCCAAATTTGGTGTCGATGCCAATGACTATATCGGCGCAGAGTTGCGTGTTGGTACAACTAGCAAGGGTGACCAATCGTATCCCGCAGGTGCCATTTTTGCTGGTTCAGTAGCTGGTACAATAGATCAGAAAGCTGACTATTTCTTTTCTTATTTGGCTAAGTTGCAGTATCCTGTATCTCAGGATTTTCGTGCTTATGCCATGCTAGGTGCTACGACGGCAAAGCATAAAGTAATAATGCCACCTGCTCTCGGTACGAGCGGATCGAACACAAAAACGGGTTTTAGCTATGGCGTTGGTGGTGATTTCACTATTAACGATCAGCTCTCTGTGGGTGGCGAATGGATGCAGTATTGGAGCAATGTGACTGTAGATGTAAACCAAAAAGTTAAGATATGGGGTGCAGTTGGTACGCTAACGATGCACTTCTAAGTCTGATAAACGTACAATAGTTTTACCGAGAGGGGGCGAATGCCCCCTCTTTTTTTAGCAAGAAAAAGGCAATTCTATCTCGATTTGCAGACCGCCTTCCGGATGATTGGTGGCATGAATAGTGCCGTGTTGCAGGGCGATAGCCCGACTGGCGATGGCCAGCCCCAGACCATAGCCGCTGCTGTTTGTTTGCTTATCGCGCTCTCTGGCATCGGATACCCGGAAAAAGGGTTCGAATAGTTGGGGTAGGGCAGTTTCAGGCACACCCGGACCGTGATCCCGTATGAGAATAGTGGCGGATTGACTGCTGACGTGCATGGCAATATCGACACTGTTTTCTGTATAGCGAATGGCATTGCGGATGACGTTATCGAAAGCGCGGGCAATCCATAGATGATCGGCCTGAATGGAACATGCCTGGCCTTTGTCCCAGTTGACCTCTTTACCAGCCGTTCGGGCTTCAAAGCAGGCATCTGCGATGATCTCATCAAGCACCTCATCGAGTTGTAGGGCTTCCACCTCAAGATTAACGCCGCCCTGCTCAAAGCGGGCCAGCGTTAACACTTCTCCGATTAACTGATTGATTCTATCGGCTTCCAGTCCAATGCGATCCAACTCTGCATCGGCTTTGCCTCCGGCTTCATTGCGTGCCAATTCCAGCGCAACCTCGAGTCGGGCAAGTGGGGAGCGCAGCTCATGTGAAATATCGCGCAATAGCTGTTTATGGCTATTGATCAGGGCATCGAGGCGATCTGCCATCTGATTGATGGTAAGGGCCAGATCCCCCAGTTCATCGTTGCGCTTGGTAACCGATGCTTCCACCCGGGCATTGAGCTCTCCGTGCCCCAATTGTTCGCTGGTGGTTTGCAGACTACGAATCGGTCTGGTCAGCATGCGGGTAAGCAACATACTTACAGCGGTGATGGTGAATAGCGCAATGAGCAACTGTATTAGTTTCATATTGCTACCGGTTTGTCGCATCTCATCGGGTGAGAGCATGGTGCTGGCTACCCAGACATAGTTACCGTTGTTACCTTGCAGTGGCAGGGCAAGGGCAAGTCTCGGTGGTTCAATCAGGGTGATCTGATGGTGGGTGGTTTGAGCCTGATCAATCAGCACAGTCAGATGTTCGGGCAAGGGGCGCGGTGGGCGGCGGCCTGAGCGGGTAAACACACGTATATCTACGCCATCACTATTGATCAGAGCGCCAAAGCCATGTCGGCTGCGCATATCATGGCGCAGCCAGCGCTGGTAGCTGGCAGCTCCCTCCGCTTCAAACAGGCTGACCGCGGTTTCTCCCATACTGCTTATTTGTGTCAATCGGGACTCAATCAGTTGATTTTCACCACGCCACTTTTCCCCCAGCCAGTTGGAGATGGCTGCGGTAATAAGCAGTGTGCATAACAGTAGTAGAAATACTTTCCAGAACAGGCGCATCAGGTTTTCCTATGCGGTTGCATCATGTCGGGATAAATAACCAGCCGACACCACGTACGGTTTTAATGCGCGGCTCCTGATTATTGGTAGAGGCAAGTTTTTTACGCAAATGACCTATATGCACATCAAGTGTGCGGTCGAATGGGCCAAACCGTTTGGCCAGCGCGTTTTCGCTTAATTGCTGTTTGCTGACTACGGTACCCGCATGTTGCATCAGCTCGGCAAGAATATTGTATTCTGTAGCGGTCAGTTCGATGACCTTGTCATGTTCAAGAATCAGGCGTGATTCCGGTTGCCACTCAAGGCTTCCAAACAGGCGTTGGAGCTTGTTGTTCTGTTGCTGTTCCTGTTGCGGGCCACTACGCCGCAGCACGGCTCTGATGCGGGCGGCCAGCTCTCTGGGATTGCACGGTTTAGGGATATAATCATCGGCTCCCAATTCAAGACCCAGGATGCGATCCATATCTTCACCACGGGCGGTTAACATGATCACCGGCACATTCGAGCTCTGGCGCAGCTCACGTAAGAGATCCATGCCGGATTTTTTTGGCATCATGATATCCACCACGGCCAATTCAATATTACCCAGCATCAATCTCTCCAGACCTGCTTCGCCATCATGCGCGCAAGCCACGTCGAAACCTTCTGAGCTCAGAAACCGGCTCATTAGATCGCATAGTTCTCGATCATCATCCACCAGCAGTATGGTCATGATAGTAGGGTTATTGATAGATCATCTGTCATAACGCTATGATGCCATGAAAAGAGCAGGCGGGAAGCCTGTTTTACACATCTTTACATTTCATTGCACAATATTTGCTATAAGCATGATCTCTATTGCGAAAAAGGATGGAGTATTCGGTATCTGTTCAGCAGGCAGATCAGATTGGTTGATGAATAGAAATGAATGCAAGCAAAGGAGTGAAGCATGAAACGAATGAATAAGGGTATGACAAATAACAGAGGAGCCATTGTATTTGCCTTGGCGGCCATGCTGATGATGTCATCGGCCAACATGGCGAATGCATATCCAGACGGCCCACCGGATGGTGATCGTCACGGGCAGCGTATGGCTGAACAGCTGAACTTAAGTGATCAACAGCGGCAACAGGTGAAACAGATTCGCAGTGAGAACCGTGAATCGGGCAAGAGTATTCATGAGGCCATGCGCCAGAATCGTGATGCCATGCATGCGCTAAATCCGGGTTCCAGAGATTATCGTGCAGAAGTTGCCAAACTGGCCGATGAAAAAGCGGAACTGGTGAAACAGATGGAGATGCACCGCGGTGAATCGCGCGCTCAGGTTTACGCTATCCTGACACCCGAACAGCGTGAAAAGGAAGCTACATTGAGATCAAATTTTCGTAAGGGTGGCAAAGAAAAAGGCAAGTGGGGTGGTCGCGACGGACGCCGTGGCCCTGATGATCGCCGTTGCAATAAATAAGGCATAGCGCTGTGTAAAGAAAACGTCCTGCATCACGCAGGGCGTTTTTTTGTTCGACACAGGTTATGCTTCGCACATGCCAGTAATGACCTTAAACCACATTGATAAAGCCTTTGGACCACAGGTGCTCCTGGATGGGGTCTGCCTGAGTGTGGGGCGTGGTGTGCGCATCGGCTTGATTGGTCGAAATGGTGAGGGTAAATCCACCCTGTTGAAGATTATGTCGGGCGAAGTGGAGTCTGATGCCGGTCAAGTAACACTGCGTAGCGGCATTACGGTTGCTTATCTGCCGCAAGCGCCACACTTTGATGCCGGTCAGTCGGTATTTCATGTGGTGGCTGAAGGCTTGGGCACTGTGGCTCAGACATTGGAAGATTATCATAAGGCATTGCATGCATTGGAGCATGATAGTTCAGAGAGGGCGTTGAAGAGGATTGATACGCTTCAGGAAGAACTGGAACGCACCGGTGCCTGGCAATTTCATAATCGCATTGAAACTGCGATCACCAAATTGAATCTGGATCCGGATCGTGATGTGGGTGAACTCTCCGGTGGCTGGTTGCGCCGCGTGGCTGTGGCGCGTGCCGTGGTGGCAGCACCCGATGTGTTGTTGCTCGATGAGCCTACCAACCATCTCGATATTGAATCCATTGAATGGCTAGAGGATTTTGTCGCGGCATTTCCGGGTTCGGTTATCTTTATTACCCATGATCGCTATTTCCTCGATGCTGTAGCTGAAGAGATTATTGAACTTGATCGCGGGCATTTGACCCATTTTCCATATTCCTATGCTGAATATCTGGAGAAGAAGGCAGAGATGCTGGCGGTGGAAGAGAGTCAGCATCGCAAATTTGATCAAATGTTGGCCGGTGAAGAGCGCTGGATCAGGCAGGGTATTCCAGCGCGACGGACGCGCAATGAAGGGCGTGTGCGTGGCTTAGAAGAGCTGCGCAGACAGCGTGCTGGCCGACGTTTGCGTAGTGATGATGTGGAGCTGCGTGTTTCATCCGGGGTTAAAGTCGGAAAAATGTTGATCGAAACAGTTGAGCTCTCTCACAGCTTTGGTGATACGGTGATTTGTAAATCGTTCAGCCATAAAATCATGTCCGGTGACCGTGTCGGTTTTGTGGGTGCCAATGGTATTGGTAAAACCACCTTGTTGAAGATGATGCTCGGTGAGATGGATGGTGATGGTGGACGTGTACGCCACGGCGTACGCCTTGCGCCGGCCTTTCTTACCCAGATGCGGGAGCTGGATAGTAAACTGAAACTGAAAGAGGTCTTGCTGCCGCAGGGTGGTCATTATGTGCATATCGGTGGCCATGAACCGCGCCATATTGTCTCTTATATGCAGGACTTTCTGTTTGATAAAGAGCGTCTGAATACACCTGTTGCCGCACTTTCCGGTGGTGAGCGGGGGCGTTTGATGTTGGCCAAGCTGTTGCTGGAGCCGGCCAATCTGCTGGTGCTGGATGAACCGACCAATGATCTGGATATCGGAACGCTAACAGTGCTGGAGCAGGCGCTGGCCAAGTATGACGGCACGGTGATTGTGGTCAGTCATGATCGCGCCTTTATGGATCGGGTGGCATCGCGTGTATTGGCCTTTGAAGGTGATGGTCAGATTATCCCGATAGAAGGCGGATATTCTGATTACCTGGCATGGAAAACTCGGAGACTGGAAGAGCAGGCGCTGGAACAGGAGACCGAAAAACCGAAAAAGGTGGCGGTCGCAACAGCCAGGGTTGAAAAGAAGCTGACAAAATTGACGTATAAAGAGCAATCTGAGCTGGATGCATTACCTGCTCAGATTGAAGCGATGGAAGCAGAAAAAACCGACATCGAAGCACGTTTCTGCCAAGCGGATTATTTCACTGCCAACCCCGAAGCTTTTCAGGCCGATCAAACCCGATTAAGTGATATCGAAACCAAACTCGAAACAGCATACGAACGCTGGCAAGAGATCGAAGCCAAACAAGAAGCCCTGGCCTGAACCCTTATGGAGCCAGGTCTATCATTGATGCATTTTTCTCGGTGAATTCACCCTCTGTTTCCGTACAATTCTTCCCACTGTCGTAAAGTGAATATTAAAATAAAGCCCGATCTGGCTATAGCTGTAAGCTCCTGTTTGATATGCTGCCACGATAGCGTCGTCCCGCCCTTCATATAGCTCCGCTATTTCTGAAAGTGATTTGGCGGGAGGCAATTGCTGAACTTTTGGAATATTGCTGTCATAACTTGATCCTGATGCCTTGTGATGCGCATCTAATACGAAATCATCATGGCCAAGGTATATTTGTTGGCGTAACTCAGACCAGATACTTTTTTTACTCACGCCTTCAGCTACAAACGCTGCATACAGCTGCTGAGGGGGTGTGTTTTGCTCAGAGAAATAACTTAACACTGGCTCGGGCGTTAACAGGGAAGGTGTTGGATCTAACCCCGCCACCGCCCTGTAACTACTCCACTGCCATTGAGAAGCTTCGCTTACCATGCCAGCACGTACAGGGTTCAATACCACATAACGTGATAGCTCCAGCAGATACGCATCAGCATCGACAAGAATTGCCTTATATCTTCCTTGAAACAGGTGTCCAACCCGATCATGCCTTCGATTGCTGGTTTGGGTGTAAATACCGTTAAGTTGGCGCATTCCCTTACTTAGATTTGCATGCGGTGTTTCAATGATCAGGTGATAGTGATTGCTCATCAGACAGTAGCCGTAACAGATCCAACCCTTGTCGATGATAGTATTGCTTAAAATACGAAGGAAAATTTGACGGTCTTCATCATCAACAAAAATATCGTTTTTGTGATTGCCTCTTGAGGTCACATGATAAAGTGCGCCCTCATATTCGATTCTCAAAGGTCTGACCATGAATATATGTTATTCCATTTCACCAGATGCATCAATAAAGCTATAAAAAATAGACCTGGCCCTGATGGAAATAATGGTAGCGGTCTTGCTTGTCTATGCTTATATTCTGTTGATATGGTCTACCAGAGAGGGGGGGAATGAATTTAACGATTGCTGATATTTTAACGCGACAGGTGTTAACGGTAGTGCCGGAGACTACGCTGGCTGCGGCAGCACTGTTGATGACGGAAAAACGTATCTCCTGTCTGGTGGCGGTTACCGATGGTAAACCTGTTGGTGTTTTGACGGAAGCCGATCTTGTGCGTGTCGGCCATCTTAGAATTGATGCGGAACATACCGCGATCAGTGATTTTCTTTCTCAGCCTGTTATTTCTATTGCTACCAACCAGAGTATCTATGCAGCGTTTGATTTTCTGCTGGAACATCATGTGCGTCATCTGGTAGTGGTAAGGCCGGATGGCAGACTTGAAGGGCTGCTAACCTTTACCGATATTCTTAAAGCGGCTGAATTTGATGATTTTCTGCCTGTGAAATCGATCAGTAGTGTGATGAGTCGCAATGTGAAAACCATGCAGGCAGAGGATAGTTTGCATGAAGCCATGGCGACGCTGAGTGATTTGCATATCTCCTGTGTGGTGATCGCTGAACAGGGTAAGGCTATCGGCATATTTACCGAGCGTGATGCTGCCCGTCTGGTGGCTGCGGATCGGGATCTGGATAATTTATGTCTGGCTGATGTTATGACCACGCCATTGATTACCATGGCTGCTGACGATTCGCTGCTTGATGCCTCTATTCTGATGCGTGAGAAGGGGTTCAGGCGGCTGGTGATTGTGGATGAAGCAGCGCATCCGAAGGGCGTTATTACCCAGTTTGATGTGATTCGCGGTCTTGAAGGGGATACGATTCGCCATTTCAAACAACTGCATGCCAAAACCGAAGAACGGCTGAATGAGAGCAGTAGGCTGTTAGCTGAAAAATCGGAATTGGAACGTATTGTGGATGCTTCTAGTGCTGTCCTGTATCGATGTGAATGGATTGGTGAGCAGTTTGTAGGCACCTATGTCAGTCCCTCAGTAACTTCTTTGCTTGGTTATGATCGACAGGAGTGTCTGCAACCCGGTTGGTGGTCGGATCATTTGCATCCGGATGATCGCTACAAGATAGAACAAAATATGCCGCGGCTGTTTGAAACGGGTGAGGTTGAGCATGTCTATCGTTTTGCCGGTAAAACAGGCGAGTACCGTTGGATTCGTGATCATCTGCGTTTGAGAAAGGGTGTTGATAACAGGCCGGATGAGCTGATCGGATCCTGGCTGGATATCACCGATAGTCGCAAGATAGAACAGCGCGTATTTGAGTCCGAAGAGATGTATCGCTCACTGGTTGAGCAGAGTTTCGATGGCATCGTGATTCTTGATGCTGAAGGTTCGATGTTATTTGCCAACGATGCCAGTGCAAAGGCTTGGGGCGGTACGGTGGAAGAGCTCTCCGATCAAGCATTCCTTGATGTGATTCACCCGGATGAGAAGGCGCGCATGCAGCTCTATTTCAAACAGCGCATGGATGGTGCTGTTCAGCAAGAAGTGTATGAAACACGTATGGTTCGAAAAAATGGCGATACGCTATGGGTGGAGCTGAGTGGTCGCCTGATTACCTGGCAGAAGCAGCCTGCCAACTTGCTGACGCTGCGCGATATTAGCGAAAGAAAACTGGCTGAAATGGAAGAGGAAAACAGGCTATTACTTAATAGCGCTTCAGCCGATGCGATGTCTGCGTTTATTGCCGATAAGCCGTTGCAGCAAGTCTTTGATCCTTTGCTGAAGTTGTTACTGGATGCTACGCAAAGCGCGTACGGTTTTATCGGTGAGATGTTGCACAGCGATGCGGGTGCTCCCTATCTGAAAACCTTTGCGGTGACTGATATTGCATGGAATGATGAAACACGCTCGTTTTATGACGAAAATGTGGCGAAAGGGCTGGAATTTCATAATCTTGATACGCTATTCGGGGCCGTGCTGAGCGGTGAGGAAATAGTCGTTAGTAATGATCCGGCCAATGATGCTCGGGCTGGTGGAATTCCCAAAGGGCATCCGCCATTGCAGGCGTTTCTCGGTTTGCCTGTCAAAGTAGGTAGCAAGATGCTTGGTATGATAGGTCTTGCCAATCACCCTGAAGGTTATGACCAGGCGATGATCGATCGGCTGGCGCCGTTGCTTGATGTGATTGCCAATATAATTGTGTCCATGCGTAGTAAGAGAGCGCATCAACAGGCAGAGAAAGCATTGCAAGATAGTGAGAGTCGTTTGCTGGCTTCACAGGCGATTTCACAAACCGGCACATGGGATTGGAATCCGCAATCCGGTGATTTGATCTGGTCGGATGAAACCTATCGGATACATGGCTATGAACCCGGGCAGGTAAAACCGAGCTACGAGCTGTTTCTGGAGCATCTGCATCCGGATGACCGGCCGATGCTCGCTGCTGCTGTGGAAGCAGCATTGAACGATGAACAGTTCTACAGCCTTGATTGCCGTCTGCAATCGGTGGATGGGAAAGAGAAGATCTGCCATGCACAGGGAGGGGTAGAGTTCGATCAGGATGGCCAGCCGCTGCGCATGCTGGGTGTGTTCCAGGATGTAACTGAGCGCAAGCAGGTTGAGCTTTCATTGGATAAGAGTCTGCAACGCATGGACTTTCTACTGAAATCAACGCCGGTAGTAATTTACAGCTGTCAGCCAGAACCACCATTTGCAGCATCGTTTGTCAGCCTGAATGTTGTTGATCAGTTGGGGTATGATGCAGCACAGTTTACACAGCAGCCGGATTTCTGGGCGAACCATATTCACCCTGATGACAGAGAACAGGTGATTGCGGAGATGCCTCGCTTGTTTGAAAACGGTGTGCATGCGCATGAATACCGCTTTCAGCATAAGGACGGATCATGGCGCTGGATGTCCGACGAATTACGTCTGACCTACAACGATGCAGGAGAGCCAACTGAAATCGTGGGCTACTGGATCGATATTACCGCGCGCAAACAGGCTGAGAAGGCCATCTCTATCAGCGAAAAGAAATTCCGCTCTCTGTTTGAAGAATCGCGTGACATGATGCACATGGCAGGACCTGATGGTCGGATTATTGATGTCAATCAAGCTGAATTGGATACGCTGGGATATTCATACGAAGAGATGATAGGCAAGCCGTTGGAAGAGCTGGTCTGCCCGGAATATCATGAGATTACGATGCCGAAGTTTAGTGCCTTGATGCAGGGGCAGAGTGTGCCTGTGTATGAAAGTGCTATGCACGCCAAAGACGGGACATGTGTCCATGTTGAAGTGAGCGCAGTCCCCCAGCTTGATGAGCATGGGGATGTGACCGCCTCACGTGCGATTATCCGCGATATTTCTGCACGCAAACTGGCGGAGAAGCAGATTCAAGACCTGTATCAACAATATGAATCAGTCACCGGCTCGATTGCCGATGTGCTCTATTATATTGATTGCAATCTCAAACTGGTTTGGTGGAACAGGCATCTGGAAACTATTACCGGCTTAGCACCGCAAGACTTGCAAGGAAGAAATGCCGATACATTTTTTGCAGAAGCTGACTTGCCCAAGCTTAAACAGGCGATTGAACGCACATTCAGTGAGGGTGAGGCTGAAGATGAATTGTTTTTTAATACTATCCATGGGGCGGTTCTGCATCATTTCAAAGGCTCGCTGCTGAAAGATGGTCAGGGTAATGTCTTGGGTATCACCGGCGTTGGCCGTGATATGACTGCAATCAAGCAGGGTGAGGCACAACTTAAGCGGCGTGAACAACAGCTCTCGGTGCTGGCCGAAGCCGGACGGGTGATCAATGAACAGCTCGGTGAGATAGAAATCGGCCGCAGCCTGGCAACACTGGCACGCAGGCTGGTGGAGTGCGAATCCGGGGCGGTTGGCTTTTATCGCAATGAAAAGATCTGTTTCCGTGA
Organism: Mariprofundus sp. EBB-1; assembly: GCF_003665155.1. Classification (GTDB taxonomy): domain Bacteria; phylum Pseudomonadota; class Zetaproteobacteria; order Mariprofundales; family Mariprofundaceae; genus Mariprofundus. The sequence continues at coordinate 188,069 of NZ_RCFQ01000002.1, forward strand.
ATATCTGAGGGCAGAGGAATCCATACCCATCGCGCTGGACTTTCCTGCCGGCTACGGCGTACCCGGTTTTGTGCTGGAAACCAGGGCGCCCTACATTTCCGCTGACGCGATGAATGATGAACATGTGATTCCTGAGATTCAGCAGTCGCTCGTTTTTATGAAACTGATCGATGTGCCTATTTTGGATGCTACAGGGAATATACTAGGTTGTGTCGAAATGCATGATCGCCTCGATGGTCATGATTTTGATGATCAGGACCTGGAGATGTTGCAAGGCTTAGCAGGCATCGTGGCGGCGGCACTGGTCAATGCCCGACAGCAGAATGAAATTGAGCAGGCAGCCCAGCGTATGCGTCTGATTCTGGATGCTGAATTTGATGCCATCGTAGTGCAGCAGGATGAAAAGATAGTGTTTAGCAACAAACAGGCGCAGCAGCTGTTTGGTTATGCGTCGTTTGAGGAGACACTGGGTGAAAATGCCATGCTGGCTTTCTTGCCTGCACAGCGAAACCTTGCGGCCAGAATCGCGCGGCGGGTGATTCGAAACAATAAACCTACCGAGCGGGTAGAAATGATGGGTGTTAGTCGATCCCGATCCGAACCCTTCCCTATGGAAATTGCCAGTGCACCGATTCAGTGGTCAGGCAAACCTGCCGTAGTGTCGATTGTGCGTGATATCACCGAGCGCAAGCGTGCTCAGACATTATTGAATCAGGCGTATAGCCGCCATGAGATGGCTCAGCGCATTGCCCAGCTTGGTCATTGGGACTTTGATCATATCAATGACAGGCTTGAATGGTCAGAAGGGGTGTACCGCATCTTTGGCCTTGATAAGGCAGACGTCGAGCTCAGTTATGAGATGTTGCAGCAATTGGTGCATCCGGATGACCGTGAGCAGTTGGTACGAGTCTTTGAACTCTCGCTGGAGAATCGAGCCTCATTTGAACTGGAGCATCGCATTGTGTTGCCAAATGGTGAGCAGCGTTGGGTATTTGAACAATGTGAAACAGAATTTTCCAAGGATGGAACGCCGATCCGTTCATTGGGCACAGTACAGGATATCTCAGAGCGCAAACATCATTTAGAGCAGATTGAACGTGAACGTGCAGCCATGCGCGCCATTTTGAATAATCTACCATTTATGGCCTGGCTGAAGGATGAGGAGGGCCGTTTTATCGTGGTCAATGATCTGTTTGCGGAAGCGTGCGGAGCCGAAAGTGCCGAGGCTTTGGTGGGCAAGAGTGATCTGGATCTCTGGCCTGAGGCTTTGGCGACAGGCTATATGCAAGATGATCGTGAGGTGATGGATTCAGCTACACCGAAACAGGTGCAGGAGCTTGTTGAGGGTAAAGATGGAAAGGGGCCAATCAGCTTCGAGACCTTTAAATCACCGGTGTTTGGTTCGGATGGGCGCGTGGTTGGTACGGCTGGTATGGCGCTGGATATTTCCGATCGTCTGGAGCGTGAAAAGCAGATGCGATTGCTTGAGAGTGCGGTCGGATCAGTCAATGAAAGTATTATCATCACTAATGTGGAAGGCGTCATTGTTTATGTCAATCCTGCCTTTACAAGCAATACCGGTTTTGATCGTGATTATGCGATTGGTAACTCGCCGGCAATCCTGAACAGCAAACAGCAATCCAAAGGCTTTTACGAGCTGTTCTGGCAGACGATTATGGCGGGCGAACCCTGGAGTGGACGTATCCTTGACCGGAAGAAAGATGGCACGATCTTTCCTGTGCACCTGTCGGTGGCTCCGATTTTTGATGAGCCGGGGGAAATCACCCATTTTGTGGCAGTGCATGAAGATTTAAGTAGCGCTGAAGCGATGCAGAAGAAGATGATGCAAACACAGAAAATGGAAGCGGTAGGTACCATGGTTGGTGGCCTGGCACATGACTTTAATAATATGCTGGCCAGTATTGTCGGTAATTTTTATCTGATTCGTATGCAGCACAAGGATGATGAAAAACTTATCAAACGCATTGAAGGTATGGAAAAAGCAACCCATCATGGTGCCAATATGATTCAGCAAATGCTTACCTTCGCCCGCAAAGACAGGCCGGATATGCATGTGTTGAGCCTGAATAGCTATATCAAGGAAGCGCACAAGTTGGCGGCAGGCAGCGTGCCGGAAAATGTTCACTTTAAACTGGATATTGGAAGAGGATGTGATTGTAATGTAAAAGCTGATGCCACGCAGTTGCAGCAGGTGTTGCTTAATCTTGTGGCCAATGCGCGCCATGCAATCCGTGATCTCGAGCATGGTGAAATCAGGGTTGGCCTGGATCGCAGGCAACCGCCTGAACATGTACTGTCGGGTAATGTTGAATTAACGGCTGATAGCAGTTGGTGTCGAATTTTCTCAGAGGATAACGGCTGCGGTATCAGGGAAAAGGATATTGAACGGGTGTTTGAACCCTTTTTCACCACCAAAGCTGTGGGTGAAGGTACAGGACTTGGTTTGGCAATGGTCTATGGCGCAGTGCAGAATCACCGTGGTCTGATTGATATCGACTCTACACTGGGCGAAGGCACGACCATTTCCATATGGCTGCCGGAGTATGCGCAAAAAGCCGCTGAAGTGACTGGTGTCGATGAGGCAGCAGTCGATGGGGCTGGCCAGGTGGTATTGCTGGTCGATGATGAGCGGGAATTGCGCCATGTGCTTGCTGAAGTATTGCAGCATAATGGTTTCAAGGTATTGCAGGCAGTAGATGGTGAGCAGGCAGTGGAAACCTATGAGCGTTATAGTGATGACATTGATCTTGTACTGATGGATGTGGTGATGCCCAACAAGGGTGGGGTGATGGCGGCGAAGGAGATTCGTGCCATGAATGCCAATGTCCCGATTATCTTCCAGACCGGTTATGGTGAGCAGACCCAGTTGGATGCAGCAGCATCGATCAACAACAGCGACTCCCTGCATAAACCTGTGCAGATTCCAAAACTATTAAAGAAAATAACGGAATGGATAAAATAAACAGATCTGTCCCTGCTGGATGAGCGGCTTTCGAAGGGGGTTGCTATATGCGATCTGATCAACACACGCCGTATTTCTATCTAACGCTTCGCTCCCGCAGTGCCAGAGGCGTAAAACAGGGCTTAGTCGAAAGTCTAATCATGACGTACTCTGTACCCGGCTCTTTGGGGCGTTGAATATTAGTTCAAGTTATTTGATTACTATTGGTTTCCGGAATGATGGTCGAAGAAGCTGGAGCCATGGTGCATCTGGAAGTACTGGAGGCTATAAGCCATCACAATGAATACCAGTGTGCCAATCACGAAGGATATTGCCATATAGCGCAGTATGGTCGTCGCATTGCCTTTACTCTCGGACATCGACTCCGACATATCCCCGTCGTCCAGAGAACTGTTGCCGTGTTCCTTATCAATAAGCGTTGAATCGGGCATATTGTTGTTTTTTTCCATATCTGCCATCACTGTCTCCGTCAGGGGGGGCTTGTTGGCAGTTTGTCTCCCTGGAGCTTGTTTCTGACTGCCGCCAACCTTTGCGGCTAGCGTAACCTTCCTCATGATCGCAATCAATGGGGGGGCTTAGAAAGTTGAATCATCATCGCTCCCGTTCTTTATGATTTTACTGATATGGGAGTAATGTACATTCGTATATTCGGCAATTTCTTGGATCATGTATATTCATACTGCATTGAGCATCTGTCATTCACTGGCTTTGTGAAGCTCTGTCTGAGTGACGTGTCAGGCTTGGATTTTCATCGGTTTTTTTAGATATTGTTTTTTGTTTTGAATAAATATTTACAATTGGACGGTTGTTAAGTTAACAATTAGACGACATTAAACTTTACAATTGGACGGGTGTTTGCTTTACTATCAGCCGAGGTGATTGAATGAGCTATACCCGTTTACTAGAGCAGCGCCTGGAAGAAGCTCTTGATGATACGCCAGTAGTGCTGATTCACGGTCCACGTCAGTGTGGAAAAACGACATTGGCAAAAAAAATTGGCCAGCAACGGGGTTACACTTACCTATCGTTTGATGACGTAAGCCTGGTTGCTGCTGCTAAAGCAGATCCAATTGGTTTTGTGGATCGCCTTGCAGACAAAGTGATTCTTGATGAAGTACAGCATGTACCAGAGCTATTTAGTTCCATGAAATATGCTGTGGACAGAAAGCGTATAGCCGGTCGCTTTTTACTTACGGGCTCAGCCAATGTTTTGTTACTTCCTATGCTTTCTGACTCTTTAGCAGGGCGTATTGATATTATCCATTTGCATGCGCTTTCTCGTTGTGAAATTGAAAATAGTGGAAATGGCTTATTGGAACAACTTTTTAACGGTGCATTTGAGCTTGGAACTCTGGAGAAACTAGGGCCAGATTTGGCCAAATATATAGTTGAAGGCGGCTTTCCTGAGCCTCTGCAAAGAGTTACTGCGCGCCGTAAAATCCAATGGTATCAAAACTACATTGATACGTTGGTGCAGCGTGACATTAGAGATTTAGCACGCATCAGTAATTTAGAGTCTATCCCTAAAATTTTACAGCTTGCGGCGAATCAAAGCGCACAACTTCTTAATATGAGTGAGATTGCTTCACCATTCCAAATGAGCAGGCAAACAGTAAACTCATATTTCACTTTATTGCAAAATATTTTCCTGGTGGATCTGTTGCCAGCATGGCATAGCAATAGGGGTAAGCGTCTTATCAAAACAGCTAAGGTGCATATGAGCGATACAGGATTGGCATCGGCTCTCCTTGGGCTCTCTATGGAACAACTGAACAGGGATCGAACGATGTTGGGTCACCTGCTGGAAAGTTTTATCTATAATGAGTTACGACGACAGGCGAGTTGGAATGATTCTGACATAAAGTTTTATCACTATAGGGATAAGGATCAGATCGAAGTGGATATTGTGATGGAGCAATATGGTGGTGGAATGGTCGCAGTGGAGGTCAAAGCAGCGGCGACTGTGACTGAGAAAGATTTCAAAGGTTTAAGAAAGTTGCAGCTCATGGTGGGCTCAAACTGGAAGATGGGCGTTCTTTTTTTTGATGGTGAGTTTCCATTGTCATTTGGTGATGGCTTAATGGCAATACCGATCAGTGGCTTATGGAATAAAGGTGTGAATATTTGATGCTTTGCTTGAACTAGGTCGGCGGTGGTAGAACAGTAAGCCTTGCTTATGGAAGGGGGCTTCACTGCGTTCACAGATAACCCTTGTCCTTAATAAGAGTGGCTGGTATTTGTGCTGAGGCTACACTCCGCGCGCATCGTTGCTGATGTAGGGAGGAGAGCGCGTTGGTCTATAAAAAAGCAAAGGCAAAATATG
>NZ_RCFQ01000020.1 GCF_003665155.1 Mariprofundus sp. EBB-1
GATTTTGACCTCTATTATATATAACGTAAAACTCGGTTGAAAAAAACATACTGTGTTAAAAAGACACACAATAAAGTGTGGCGCATTGACCCAGTGATCTGGATCACACTATAGTTCGGCCATCCAGTCCCGATAACGGGCGACTTCGTTAAGAGGTAGCTAGTTAAAGGAAAGGTATTTGCACTGGTCCCACGGGATCAAATTTAATTTTAATAGGAATCTACAACATGAAAAAAATGATTTTTTCTGCTGCTGCTTTCGCTGTTGTTGCTGTATCTGCTGTTGCAGTTGCTCCAACTACTTCTGAAGCTATTCCAGCATTCGCACGTCAGACTGGCGCTGCTTGCTTGTCTTGTCACTTCCAGAGCTTCCCATCTTTGGCTCCAATGGGTCGCGCATTTAAAGAAGGCGCATTCACTGACGTTGGTGAACAGGCTCTAGTTGAAGATGAAATGCTTTCAATCACTTCTTCTGTAAACATGACTATGGTTCTGCGTCCTAACTTCGTATCTCAGTCTGTAAACGGCGTTACTACTAAATCTGCACTGATTGCTGACCAAGTTCTTATGTTTGGTGGCCGTGTAGGTACTAACACTGGTACATTCGTAGAATGGGCTGGTGCTGCTGCTAACTTCCAGTTGCTGTCATCTGTTGATGTTGGCGACATGAAAGCTGGTGTTGACTTCTGGTTCGCTGGTTTCGGCGAAACTTCAGGTATGGAAATCGGTTCTACCTTCGGTCAGCACGGTGGTCTGTTAGGTGGTAAGGCTGTTTCTGCTTCTAACACTATCTCTGCTAATGTTGGTGATATGGCTGGTGTAACATTCTTCGCTGCTAACGACATGATCAATGCTTCTTTCGGTCTGATCACTGCAGGCGCTGCATTCACTGGTGGCTCTAACGGTTGGAAACTGGCTCCTATGGGACGTTTGTTCGTTCATCAGGAAGTTGGTAACTTCGAACTAGGCTTAGGTGCTGGTATTACTTCTGGCCGTACTGGTGATGCTGGTACTGTTGCTGCTGTTGGCGGAGCTGGTGCAGCTATTGGTACTGTTCCTGCATTCAATGCGACTGCTTTAACTACTACTTTGGAAATGAAGAAGTGGATGATTGATGCACAGGCTCAGGGTGAATTGGGCGACATGCAGGTTGGCGTTTATGCCGATTACGCAAAAGCTGGTGCAGGCACTACAACGCGTGCTAACTTGTTCAGTAAGCTTGGTGGCCAGTCTTCCGGTTACTCTATCCGTGCAAACATCAAACCTTTGCATACTGTAATCGTAAATGCTGGTTTCGGCATTCTGCGTGATGCAGACCTTCTTGGTGCTGTAACTAAGACTACACAGTTCCAGGTTGGTGCTGAGTATGAAATCTATCAGAACTTCGTTGTTGCTTTGATCTACAACAACACTAAAAACACTACAGCTGCTAACGTAGTAACTAAGACTAAAACAACTACATTCGATATCGAAGCACTGCTATAAAACAGTACTTCACCTAGTGTGATAAAGAGGGAGGCTTCGGCCTCCCTCTTTTTTTTTGCCCTGAATATAGGTAACTTGTGCATTGTTACTTGACCGCAGGGCTGTGAGCAGTTGGAATTCAGCGCTATGAAGACTCTCATCAAATATTCCTTTTTATGTTCGATACTCTTTTCCATCACTGCGTGCAGTAATATGCCTCAGTTATTCTGGGACACCGATGATGGTAGCGGCAAAAACAGTTCATCCATATATGGTACAAAAACAGAGAAGAAGGCTGAGGCACGTGCGCCCTTGGAGGTGCCGCCTGAGCTTCGGGCTGATATAGCGTTGCCGATGGCTAACGAAGTTAGCACCAATAGCAGTCAAGAACGGTTGCCTGAAAAATATACCAAGGCGGTAGCCGGAAAGGCAGTGGCTTTAGATGCACGCGCCTATACTGCAACAGCAGATCAAGTGTTTTCGGCGGTTGTAGATGCAATGACATCATTAAATATGCCGATAGAATCAGTGGATTCACCCAGTGGCATCGTAACTACCGATTGGGTACAGAGAGGTTTGCACAATAATAATATATTAGGAAGCATGCTTGGGCAGGGCAGTAACGTAACACGCCATCGTTATGTTGTGCGGGTTTATCGTATAAAAACCGGGCAACAAGAAAAAACCCGTTTAGAAGTGCGGGCGCTCTTGCAGCGGTTTTCCAATAGACATTGGGTGAGTATGCCCATGAATCAAAAACATACGGCTGCATTTTTTACAACGGTTGAAGAGCAACTTGGCCGTTTGCAAGGTAATACGGTAGCTCCTTAAGCAAAAAAACATTCACCGCAATCCCCCAGGGGAGTCTCTCTCTCGTAAACTCGATTCACCTTCAGTACGCAGAGTTTGTCCCAGGGCACGTTCTCTTACGCAAGCGCAATTCACCTTGTCGCAGAGTAAGTCAAAAGCAACAAAATAGAGATGGCTGTTGTTAATGATTATGCCGATTTCAGTCTGACAAGATTATTATAGTTAAATACTCTAACTACTAAAGTCTCCACTCCCCTAAGACACACTTCTTCGTGGTGGGAGAAGGTCTAAAACAACGGCGAATGTTATGTTGTTTGTTTTTACTTTGCGTTAAGGTGAATTGCGCTTGCGCAAGAGAGACTCCCCTGGGGGAAAGGTACGCAAAGTAAGTCAACGGCAATTCTTATATAAAGCGAATTCAACGACGATTGTCAGGTTATATGAATGTTTCTCATGGTGCTTAAACCACCCTCCCAACGATGGCTCCTCTTACTTTCTTCGTTTTTGATTTTACTCTGCGAAACTTTGCGTACTTTGCGGTGAATGCTTTTGACTTTAATCGCTCACGCTGATCAATTGTTGAAGTGCAGTGCCCGGGTCAGGTTGACGCATCAGTGATTCTCCGATCAGAAAGCCATATACACCATTGTTATTCATAAGCTGAATATCATGCGGCGTGAAAATACCGGATTCGGTGATCACTGTTTTATCTCCATCTAACTGTTGAAGTAGTGAAATGGTTGTTTCCAAACTTGTTTCAAAGTTGTGCAGATTACGGTTATTGATGCCCATCAGTTGGGTGTCTAAGCGTAAAGCGCGTTCCAGCTCCTCAGCATTATGTACTTCAGGCAATACAGATAAGCCCAATTCATGTGCGCAGGCGGTGAGCTCTGCAGCCAGTGCATCATCAAGCATGGCAAGAATGACCAGAATTGCATCTGCTCCCATCGCCTTGGCTTCAATGATTTGATAGGGATCGAGCATGAAATCTTTGCGCAGAATAGGCAAATCAACGGCCTTTCGGATGGCTCTCACATAATCATCAGCGCCCTGAAAATATTTCACATCTGTGAGCACAGACAAGCAGCTTGCACCACCAGCTTCATATGATTTGGCGATGGCGACCGGATCAAAGTCTGCTCGAATAATCCCCTTGGATGGACTGGCTTTTTTCACTTCAGCAATCACTGCATTCTGCTTGTTATGGATCTTGCAATTTAAAGCGCCAGCAAAATCCAGTGGAGTGGCCTTGTGGGCAAGTTGAACCAGCTCCGCTTCAGACCGCTCAGTTTTGCATCTTGCAACCCAGTCTCGTTTATAAGCAGCGATTTCGTTCAGAATTGAACTCATAATGTATTACCGCAGAGGACGCGGTGGACGCAGAGGAAAATCATAATCGATGTACCATCCTTTTGATGCCATCTTTGAGATGAACAGTATTAAAATTTATCAGCAGTCCCAATGATTTATTGGCTAACTTAAGATATGTGAGTAATTGAGCTTGATGAATCGGTTGAAGTTTATCAACTGACTTGAGTTCGACAATGATGGCATCTTCAACAAGTACATCCAGCCTATAACCGCTATCAAGTGTTAAACCATTGTAGTGAACCGGTAATTGAATTTGAGTTTTAACTTTCAATCCGCGTTGCTTCAGTTCCTGTTGCAAACATATTTCATAAATTCTCTCCATCAATCCTGGGCCCAAGGCTGAATGCACAGCCATTGCCGCATCGATAATCTCGCCACTGATCTCGTTTAACCTCTGCGTCCCTAGCGTACTGGAGGTGAATTGCGTAGCAAGAGATACTCCCCTGGGGGATTGCGGTGAAAGGGTCATGATTGTTGTTGTGTGAAATCAATCAGTGCATTCAGTGTGTGTTGGACCTTGCCGGAGTCGATGGCGTTTGCAGCCATGGCCAGTCCTTCGCCAATACCATTGACTTTGCCAGCCACCCAGAGTGCCGCAGCCGCATTGAGCAGCACAATATCACGGCCTGCTCCTGCCTGGCCTGCAAAGATATGTTTGAGGATGTCTGCATTGGTTGCCGCATCATCGCCAGCCAGGGCTTCAGGTGCAGCGTAAGGCATACCAAAAGCTGCCGGATCAATTTCAAAGTGAATGGGTATCTGACCTGCTTCAATAAGAATGGCGTCAGTGATGTCGGTGGTGGTGATTTCATCAAGCCCATCTCTACCGTGTACTATCAGGGCGCGTTTGCTGCCCAGTTGTAGCAGTGCATTGGCCACCAACTCAAGCTTGTCTTTGCTATATACCCCCAGCACCTGGTAATCAGCGCCGGCAGGGTTGGTCAGAGGGCCGAGCAGATTGAAGATGGTGCGAATACCCAACTCACGGCGCACAGGGCCGGCATGACGCATAGCAGGGTGTAGATGTTGGGCAAAGAGAAATCCGATTCCTGTCTTATCGATACAATCAGCAACCTGTTCCGGGCTGAGTTCAAGGTTCACACCAAGTGCTTCCAATACATCGGCAGCACCGGACTTGGAGGACATGGCGCGATTGCCATGTTTGGCAACTGGCACGCCACAAGCAGCGACAACGATGGAAACTGCCGTGGAAATATTGAATGTTTTGGCGCCATCACCACCTGTGCCACAGGTATCAACGAGGCCGATTGCTTTAGGAACGATCTTGGTTGATGCCGCACGCATGGCCTTGGCTGCACCGGTGATGATGTCGGCGGTTTCACCTCGCATGGAGAGCCCCATCAGAATGGCTGCAATTTGAGCAGGGCTTATTTCGCCATTCATCATAGAGCCAAATACAGTCTCTGTGGTTTCACCTGTAATTGTATTTCCCTGCTGCAAATTCCTGATCATCTGCAATGCCGTATCACTCATGGCAACCTCCAATTTGATTTACCGCAGAGGACGCGGAGGACACAGAGGTAAGAAACATAAGGCCAGGCGCTGCAGTGCTGGTAGAACCGCTCATTACGGTGCAATCAATCTCATTCAATGCTTTTACTCCGCGTCCTTAGCGTCCTCTGCGGTAAATGCTTTTGACTTTGCAGCATTACGCTTTGACCGCAAGAAAGTTTTTTAGCATCTGGTGGCCGTGTTCAGTCAGGATGGATTCCGGATGAAATTGCAGACCAAAGGTCGGGTGTTCCCTGTGGCGCAAGCCCATCAGTTCACCTTCTGCAGTCCATGCTGTGCGCTCCAGACAATCAGGTAGTGGCTCGGGCACAATTAATGAATGGTAGCGTGTTGCCGTGAATGGAGTTGGCAGGTCGGCGAAGACCCCCGTGCCTACATGATGGATGAGACTGGTTTTGCCATGCATTAATCGTGGTGCACGAATGACTTGCCCACCAAAGACGGCTGAAATGGACTGATGGCCCAAGCAAACGCCAAGGATAGGTATCTGACCTGAGAATTCACGGATCACCTGCATGGAAATGCCTGCTTCAGTAGGTGTGCGGGGGCCGGGTGAAATCAAAATACTGTCAGGCTGCATGGTTTCAATATCACCCAGACTGATTTTATCGTTGCGAAATACCTTTGGCGTTTCGCCCAATTCCCCTAGATATTGCACTAGATTGAAGGTGAATGAATCGTAATTATCAATGACCAGAATCATGCTGTAGTTCCTTCTGTTGTGTCTGCCGGTTTGTTGTCAGGTGTGCTGGCGGACTGGGCTTCGGCCAGTGCTACGGCGCGGAACATGGCGGTGGCTTTATTGACACACTCCTGATGTTCTTTTTCAGGTACGGAGTCTGCCACAATACCAGCCCCGGCCTGAATATGTACCTGACCACCATGAATAACGGCCGTACGAATGGCAATGGCAGTGTCCATGCGTTGTCCACCAAAGCCGATGTAACCAACCGTGCCAGCGTAGGGGCCGCGGGCGACAGGTTCGAGTTCATGAATGACCTGCATGGCACGTACTTTGGGCGCTCCGGATACGGTGCCTGCCGGGAACGTTGCCGCTAAGAGATCAAGTGTATCGGCATCATCATGCAGATCACCCTCAACCTGAGAGACAATATGCATCACATGCGAATAGCGTTCGATCATCATCGATTCGGTGAGTTCGACACTGCCGTAGCGGCATACGCGGCCCAAATCATTGCGGCCCAAATCGACCAGCATGACATGTTCAGCCAGCTCTTTGGCATCGGCCAGCAGATCAACTTCGAGTGCTTTGTCTTCTGCTGCTGTTTTGCCGCGTGGGCGGGTGCCGGCAATAGGGCGAACTACAGCTTTCTCTTTTTCACGGCGTACCAGAATCTCGGGAGATGAGCCCACCAGAGTAGTCTCTCCAATATGCAGATAAAATAGATAGGGTGATGGATTAATGTGGCGAACGGCGCGATAGATATCAAAGGGAGCACAGGCGAGGGGTTTAGAGAAGCGCTGACTTAATACCACCTGAAAAATATCACCGGCAAGAATGTATTCACGAGCTTTGGATACCGCCGCTTCAAAATCAGCCTGTGATGTTTGCGCAACAGGGGCTTCGCTGAGTGTAGTGTCTGCATCAAGGTTGAGTACTTTGGCCATCTCGCCTTCCGACAGGCTGGTCTCCATACCGTTTAGTACCGTTTCTGCCGCATCGGCCTGATCGGCGGGCATGCGTACACAACAGGTTAGTGTGCCTTTAAGGTTATCAAAGACCATAAAACGATCGACCAGTAAAAATGCAGATTCCGGTGCATTGACTGGATCAGGCAGGTCTGCCGGAATATCTTCAAAGTGGGAAACCAGTTGATAACCAAAATATCCTACTGCTCCTCCGGCAAAGGGCAGGTCATCGGCAGCGATATATTCTTGTGAAATGACCTGCTCACGCAACCAGTCAAGAATGCCACCTTCAAAGGTCTCTTCGTGGCCATCACGAAAGCATAAGGCGGTTTGAGCACCATTGGCGGTTGCACGACAGGCAGGACTGATGCCTAAAATGCTGTAACGACCCCATTGCTCACCACCTTCGGCGGATTCAAACATGAAACAGTCGCCACGATTGACCAGGCGTGAGAAGACACCCGGTGGTGTTAAACAGTCAGCCGAAAGGGTGCGGCGAAACAGTTGCATCGCGTTTTGTGCCGAAGAGGGGGGAGAAATTGATGAGCTCATGTTGACAAGGTTACCTTGCTGTGGCGAAATGCGCGGCGTTCGGGACAAGGTAGTGATGCTTTGTTCAGAATCATGGGGCCATAGCTCAGCTGGGAGAGCGCTACGCTGGCAGCGTAGAGGTCAACGGTTCGATCCCGTTTGGCTCCACCAATTACTTGTAAAGCCTTATTCCGAAAGGAATTCCTACAGATGGTAAAAAAGTCAGCGCCCGCTCGTACAGAGTGGGCGTACTTATTTGTGCTACAAGATATCGTCTTATAGCTAAGGGAAAATGGAAGTTTCTTCATCGTAGCGAACAATATATTTATTACTATCGACGGGCTATACCTGAATTGCTATGGCCAGCCTTCAACCATAAGTGGAATACTAAAAAAATATCTGCTTATTCTTCGGTATCGCCCTTTTAACACAAACATTAAGAAGTGCTCTTGTTGGCAGTGATAGTGGAAGTTGTTTTATTTATTGAGAAGCACTGCAGCTATTTTCTAGGTTTTTAGTTTGTGGGCGAGCAAGGCATAAACGGCATGACTTAAATCAGTGAGCTTAAATGGCTTACTTATCAGCTTCGTGTTTTCATCAAGTTGTAACTTCTCCATGGATGAAGATTTGTCATAGCCCGTTATATAGAGGACAGGTATTTGAGGTTTAATCTCTCTTATCTCTTTTACCGCCATATAACCATTAATATTTGGCATGACAATGTCAGTTAGCATAAGACTGATTTCGTCTTGATGGCTTTTAAACACTTCTATGCCTTGTAAGCCATCATGGGCAGTAAGTACATGATAGCCGAGGCTAGATAACAACTGCTCCAATGTGGTTAGGACAGAGTTATCATCATCAACCACCAAAATGGTATAGTGATCTGTAGCTTGTTGAATGGATTCAATTTCAGGAGACTCGATAGCTTCAATCTCTATGGTTGGCAGACAGACTGTAAATGTTGTGCCTTTACCAGGTTTGCTTTTTACGGTGACAACGCCGGCATGACTTTCGACAGTGCCATAAAGTGTTGATAAGCCCAGGCCTGTCCCCCTTCCTACTTCTTTTGTTGTGAAAAAAGGTTCAAATATATGGGGAAGGTTTATGGGGCTTATTCCATTTCCGGTGTCTTCTACGACTAGCGTTGCAACTTGTGATGTACAAATCTTACAAATGTCCTTTTGCGCACAGTTATTTATTGACGATGCCTTTAGGCTTACAGTGATTGTCCCCTGTTCTTGATTGGAGAGGGCATCGCGAGCATTACTGACTAAATTCATCAGCACTTGTTGAAGCTGTGTTGCATTACCGTGCACAATGAGTCGTTCGTGCGTGAAATTAATGATGAATTTAATATTTTCAGGCACACCAATTTGAGCCGTTTTTGCAGTTTCTTTCATCAAATTTGTGAAAGGAATGTTTTTCATCTCTACCTGGGCTTCCCGCGAAAACATTAATAGCTGACTGACCATGTCGGCTGCGCGATGACTTAATTGCTCAATACTGGAGAAATATGCCTTAACTTTTTCGGGTGAAGATGCCTTGCTTTTTCCGAGGTAGGCTTTCCCCATAATGCCTGCTAGAAGGTTGTTAAAATTATGCGCGACACCACCGACCAGTGTGCCAACAGCTTCCATTTTCTGGGCTTGATGCAGTTGCTCTTCGAGGTGTTTTTGAGCACTTAGATCTTCATTGGTTCCCACAAAATGTGTAATTTTACCATCAGAATTAGTGATGGGTGAAATGGTCAGTGAGGCGGGGTAAAAGCTACCATCCTTACGTCTGTCAACAATGTTACCTCGCCAGGTTTTACCAGACAGGATGGTGTGCCACATGTCTTCGTAAAAGGAAGGGTCCTGTTGGCCGCTGCCAATAATTTTTGGGTTTTGTCCCAATGCTTCATTCGCCTCAAATCCGGTAATTTTAGTAAAAGCAGGATTGACGTATTCAATGATGCCATCGCTATTGGTAATAAGGATGGCTTGCCCACTTTGTTCAAGGGCAGTGGATAATTTGCGTTGATGCGTCTCGATATGTCGTTTTTCATGCAGGTATGCAAATAATAGCGTGAAGAATATGGTGAGTAGTATTGATGCAAAGAGAATAACCCAACGAAGCTTGGTGCTATGCATATTTAAAAATGCCGAGGAGGCACTAAAGTGTAATTTTACCTTACTGTCTATAAATACAAATGATTTCTCCATTGATATGGGTGATTCAGTTAGCGTTGTTTTATAGGAATAAACTAAATGTTCTTTGCCATTGTGCGTGTCGAAAACCTGCAGATGGATTCCATGTTCAGGATAATCGCGGAGTGAATTTTCAAGCATGGCTCCCACATCCATATCAACGACGATAAAGCCCAGGTGCATCTTGGTCTGATTTCTTGAATCTAAACTCTTGAGGTGTGGCAAAAAAATAGGTGAAACAATACTGAATACAGGCATGTTATCATCGTAATCACCATCGTGGTGTATGGTCGTTGGTTCATCCGTCATGATGGCTTTTGAGAAGGCATCTGAAAATTCTGGTATTCGTGATAAATCCAGACCGGGAATCATATCTGGAGATTTTACAATTCGACTCAAATAAATGGGGTAATGGTTATGATCCTCTGTTGTGTTCTGAATATTTTCATCGTCATTGTCATTGTTTGAACGGTCATGGATATGGAAAGAGCTATCCGGTGATTTTTTAACCAGCTTTTCAAAATCTTCTCGCTGTTCAGGTTTGATGAGGGGTACCCAAGCGAGCGCAAGTGTTGCTTTCTCCTTCCAGGGTAGCATGTTTGCAAGCGTATTAAATGTTTGTGGGGACACTGTGTTCTTTTGTTCAGTTATCAGTATATTTTCCAGGGCCTGTTTAAAATTGCTGACATTTTTGTATGCGGAGTTCCATGCATGGGAGATCAGAATAAAATAACTATTGGCGATGGCGTCAAATTCGCTTTGAAGTCTTTTGTCTTCGGCTTGTTGTACTTGGATAAAAAGTAAACCGGAGAATATCAAGCCAATGAGGAGTGGAATAAGAGTCCGTTTGCTAAATTTAAACTTATTCTTCAAAGTCTTTCTCTCCCTTACATAATTGAAATAATGAATAGTCAGCATAAGCTATGCCATCAATTCATGACATTTGAAACAGATGCATGCAACAGCTACAAATCGCGGCTCACCGGCGGGATGGTGTTTTAGAGAATAGTGAAGAGGTATATCTGCGAACATAGCTGCCTCTATCGAATACTGTTTTTTTAGATGATATATATTTTGAAGGGGCACGAATGAATCATTCCTTTTATAGTGAAACACAGATTGACAATGGGCCACTGGTGTTAAGTCATGCCATGCCGCATAGCCAGAGTGTGGCACTGGGCATTTTTATCAATGTTGGCAGTCGCGATGAAATCGAACGGTTATCTGGAATAACCCATGCATTGGAACATATGTTGTTCAAGGGAACAGATCAGATGGATGTGCATCAGTTGGCAGAGAAGTTGGATGATCTGGGTGGAAATGCCAATGCCTTTACATCACGCGAACGCACCTGTTTTCACCTGCATGTGTTGCATGAACATTGGCTTGAAGCACTCGATATTCTCATGCAAATGGTGCGTGAGCCGGCTTTGCCGGAAGCTGAATGGCAGCGCGAACGCGAAGTGATTTATGCCGAAATGGCCATGGTTGAAGATACACCGGAAGAGTGGGTGATGGATCAGCATCTGGAATCGCTGTTTCCAGATCATAGTCTTGGTCGGCCTGTTTTGGGCACGCATGCCTCACTGTCATCGTTTTCTACTGAAGATTTATCGAATTATTTGCAGCATTGGTACAATGCTCCGCGCCTGTTGATCGTCGCAGCAGGAAACATTGATCACAATGCCTTGATTGATGCGGTCGGAGACGTTTCCTGGGGGGGGAAATCAGAAGCTGAAGCGCGCATTGCTGCAGTCCCGATGGCTTCAGGCGTACAGGCTCTGCCTCGCGCCGGAGAACAGGCTCAAATTATTGCATCCTTTCCGGGCATTGTTGCGGCATCCGAGCAGCGACCTGTTGCATGGTTGGCTAATCAGGTGCTGGGGGGAGGGATGAGCTCAACCCTGTTTCGTGAAATCAGGGAAAAGCGTGGTTTGGCCTATGGTGTGGGGTCGCATCTTAATGCGTTGAGTGATACTGGTACCTGGAGCATTACTTGTGGCACAGAGCCAAAGCGGGCTGCTGAATGTGTCGATCTATTGTCCGGCTTGCTGCACGGTTTTGCATCACAGATCAGTAGTGATGAACTCGAGCGTTCCAAACGTCAGCTGCAGGTGCAGTTTCGTATGGGACTGGATTCGGTTGAGGGTCAGATGCTTTATCTGGGCTCACGACTGGATGAACAGCATCTGCTTTCTCCTAGGCAGTGGTTGGAACGGGTGCAGGAGGTGGATGTTGAAGCGGTGCGTTTGTGGGCCTCGGAGCAGCTTTCAACATCGGCATTATGGAGTGTTGCTGCCCCTGAGCAGTCGCTGGCTCAAATTTGTGATAGAATTCGCTTGTAGCACTCAATTTGCCAGCAACTTTTCAGATGATTGCGTTGAAAAATGCTCACTTACAAAAGTAAGCTGCGCTTTTCTGCCTTGTCCTCTGAGAACATCCGGCAATCTGAATGGCTACAATGTTATGTAAAGGATCGTGAAAACTAAGATGATGAAGATGATTAAAGAAGATATTCGCACGGCCTTTGACCGTGATCCCGCTGCACGTTCGTCGTGGGAAGTGCTCACATGCTATCCTGGGTTGCATGCTATCTGGATGTACCGTCTGGCCCATCACTTGTGGGCCGTATTTGGCTGGCGTTGGTTGGCGCGTTTTGTGATGCATCTGGCGCGCTGGTTTACAGGTATTGAAATTCATCCGGGTGCAACTATCGGGCGTCGTTTTTTTATTGATCACGGCATGGGGATTGTGATTGGTGAAACCACGGAGATTGGCGATGATGTGACACTCTATCATGGTGTTACCTTGGGTGGGACGACGTGGGAAAAGAAAAAACGTCACCCTACCTTACTCGATGGTGTCATTGTCGGAGCCGGTGCGAAGGTGCTCGGTGCGATTACGATCGGGAAGCAGTCGCGCATAGGTGCGAATTCGGTGGTGTTTCGGGATGTGCCCGAACATTCCACCGTGGTGGGTATTCCCGGCACCGTAGTGGCGACGACTGAATCGCTGATTGAAGATGGTAAAATTAATCTGGATCATCATCTATTGGCTAACCCGGTGTCGGAAGCGCTGGGGCATGTGTTGAAAATGATTGATGATGTGAATGCGCGTGTTGATACTTTTCATCCGAAACCTGAAGGTGAAGAGGCGGATACTGTGGATGAACTGGATAAAGATCGCCTGTCCGAGCAAGAAAAGCTGGAACGTTTTTTAGGTGGTGGAATTTAACAAGTCTGTCTTCAGTTTGACGTTTTCACAGCCATAGTTTGATTAAAAAAAAGAGGGCGAGACTAATGTCTCGCCCTCTTTTTTTGTTCTAAACGGTGTGACTAGCGTGGTAAAATATTGTCGCCTTTACCTGCATCTGCCGGTGCATCATCACTGTTGATAAGCACAGTGATAGCGCCACGAAGTGCTGCACTCATGGTGTGATCCACAATTGCATTGGCGGTAGTTTTACCCTTTGGAGAAACGATATCCATGGCGGAAGCTGATGCCACAGGAAGCCCGTAAGTCTGCATGTCATACAGTACATTTTTCGGACTACCATTTGGATAAACGCGATCCCAGATGCCTGCAATTGGAGGTGCAGCAATTGGCATATTGATGTTGGTTGTCAGGATTTTTTATCGGAGAATGTAGATAAATAACGTTTGGAGATGGTGAATTTATTCGTGCTTAAGCCCAATGGTCTGTGCTATTTTTCACTTCGCCAGCCATGGTTTGCCATTTATATTGATCCACTCCTGTCTGTATTCTCGATGGGTCTATGGCGGGTAGAATTTCAGTGTGTTGCCTTGCCACTGTTGCGGATGTCGGAGGCGTTGAACTTATCTGGGTAGGCGCGGGCATTGCCCTTGTGGTGATCGTGGTTGATTGAACAGGCGTTTTTGAAGGAGCAACGGCCGCCATCACATGGGCTCCAATATCTTTACCTGTAGTGGAGTCCACAAACACATTGGCAACGGCAGAAACGAGGCTGGAAAGCATATTACCAAGTACGCCTCCATACAGCGTGTCACCAGCAATACGAGAGGCATAGCCCATTTCATCACCAGTAATCTTTCTGTAAATAGTCGAAATAATCGGGATATGTTGCAGTGGGTTAATCGCGTCAATGATGTCCCAAAAGCTAAAAGATTCTTTTTCCCACACGCCAGATGTTGCACTGGATGTGTTGTTCAATGTTTGCGGTGAAACGGGTTCCGGCACTGCTTTGGCAGTGTGTGGCTGCGTATTGGAGGCCCTGATGGGCGCGAATGTCCCTGTGGAATGGGAAATGGCTTGCATGCAAAACTACTCGCATAGTTGATGCCATAATAAACTATAAATATTTCAATGACTTGAGATGTTTGTTGTTCAAGCGAAGGGCAGCTTTTTCCGGATGTTGGTAATTCTTACCGCTTATCCTTAAAGAGCAACCGCAGCCAGAGACTACCTGCCATAATCATGGTTGAGGATAATAGCATGCCCATGGTGACAGGCCCGAACAGGAATCCGAGTTGTTCATCCGGTTGTCGAAAGTTTTCGCAGATGATGCGGGCAATAGCATAACCAATCAGGAAGATGGCAACACGAGCACCGGCCGGCCATTCTTTATTGCGCAGTGACCACATGACGATAAATAGTACGATGCCTTCCAGCGCCATTTCATACAGTTGGCTGGGATGACGAAGTTCAGGGCCGACATGAGGAAACACCATACCCCAGGGCACATCAGTGACTCTTCCCCATAGTTCGCCATTAATGAAATTCCCGATACGACCAAACATCAATCCAAGTGGTGCGACGGTGAAAAATCGATCTGCCAGACCTAAAAAAGGTAGATCATGTTTTCGGCAATAAAACCATCCGGCAATGACCGGGCCAACCATGCCACCATGAAAGGACATACCGCCTTGCCAGATATACAGAATTTCAATCGGATGACCGAGGTAATAACTGAAATTATAGAACAACACATAACCGATGCGGCCACCAAGTACGACACCGAGAATAAGTGTAGTGAATAAGCCTTCATAAGCATCGCGTGAGATGCGGGTTTCCCATAAACCAGCTGTTTGCAGTTGTCTGCGCACCAGATACCAGGTGCCAAAAAAACCAGCGATATACATCAGTCCATACCAGTGAATGGCCAGAGGCCCCAGTTGAAGGGCGACAGGGTTAATGCCGGACCAGACCATTATAGAACCACCCATAATAGGAATAGACCGAACAGGATACGATACACGCCAAAGGCGACAAAGGTGAAGTGTTCAAGGAATTGAATAAACAGACGCATCACCAGCCAGGCAGAGATAAATGCCACTACAAAGCCAACGCCCAGCACCAGTAAGTTGGCGCCGGTGAAATCCTGATAGTGCTTTAACAGATCAAAGCCGCTGGCCGCGAGCATGACTGGCAGCGCCAGCAGGAATGAAAATTCAGCACTGGCTTTGCGTCCTAAGCCAATCAGTAAACCACCAATAATAGATGCGCCTGCTCGGCTGGTGCCGGGAATCACCGCGAAGACCTGTGCAATGCCAATCCATAAGGCATGTTTGTACTGGATATCTTCGATATGCTGGATCGGGTACGCTTTGTCGCGGTGTAAGTATTCAACAATAAGAAAAATAATGCCGCCGATAATAAACATCGGAGCCACAACTTCGACGGTGAACATAGATTTGATCTGTTTATGAAATAGCAGGCCAACAAAGCCGATAGGGATAAACGCCAGTGTTACCTTTAACCATAAATCAATATGTTTCAAACTGAATTTATCACGGTAGTTGGCCACAACAGCAAGAATGGCGGCCAATTGAATAATCACCTCAAAGGCCTTGTTCGCTTCAGTGTCTGGTAAATGCATCCACTGGCTGGCGACAATCATGTGGCCGGTGGAGGAGACGGGCAGAAACTCGGTCGCACCCTCGATAATCCCCAAAATAATTGCCTGTATGAAATCCATGATTAAAACCCTTTTTATTGCCGTAAACATATTGATCGCAGCTGTTGCGCAGCGACTCTACGGCTTGGTGGGCGCAACACAACGTCGTACCCATTCGTTATTGCTGCTACGGTTTGGGCTTAACGATGTAAGGACAACACAGGATTTATTATGAAACAGTTCTTTTCCACATTATTTCTCTGGCTTGGTCGGATACGCAATGTGCTGATCAATGGCATATTTATTATATTTTTATTGTTGTTTGTATCTGCAATGTATGCTGGTCAGCCAAAAGTACCTGATAGTGCTGCACTGGTGATTGATCCGCATGGTCAAATCGTGGAAGAACTGGAGCTTCCGACACCGGGTTCGCTGCCCTTTGATTTTAGTTTTACCGCACCAAATCAGACAAACCTGCATGAACTGGTTGAGGTGATTGAACATGCGGCTGCCGATGATCGTATTCGTTTATTGGTACTGAAATTGAATGATATGGAAAAAACGTCGCTGCCTAAGTTGCAAGAATTGCGTCGGGCAATCACGGTGTTTAAGTCATCCGGTAAAATGGTGATCGCTGTTGGGCCGAACTATTCACAATCGCAATATTATCTTGCAGCTATGGCTGATCAGGTTTTTCTGGATCCTATGGGCGTAGTGGCGCTGCAGGGTTTTAGTATTTATCGTAATTACTTTAAAGCAGCCTTGGATAAATTGTCAGTTGATGTGCAGATATTCCGTGCCGGTAAATACAAAGCCGCCATTGAACCGTTAATTCGCAATGATATGTCCGGGGAAGATCGATCTGCCAATCAGGCGCTGCTGTCTGTTTTGTGGGGAGCATATAAAGATGATGTGGCAGATATGCGTGGTATTAAAGCGGCTCGTTTGCAGGCTTTACTGGATAAACCCGCATCATTTTTAGCCAAGTATGATGGTGATTACTCGGCCCTCTTCAAGGCGGAAGGACTGGTTGATACGTTGGCTGATTATCACACCATTGAAAATTATATCGCCGGAGCAATGGGTATAACATCAGGTAGTAGCAGTGATTATGCGAGTATCGATTTTCATCAGTATCGTGCTGCAACGTTATCCGACTTGCCTGCTGCGAAAAACAGACAGGTCGGTGTGATTACCGCTAGTGGTATGATTGTTGATGGTGAACAGCCTCCCGGCATGGTAGGCAGTGAATCGATGATTGAGATGCTTGAACGAGCGAGATTAAATCCACAAATCAGAGCGGTTGTGCTGAGAATAGATAGTCCGGGTGGTAGTGCTCAGGCCTCTGAAGCGATTCGTAGTGCGATTGTGCATCTGAAAGCGTCTGGAAAGCCTGTCGTGGTTTCGATGGGGAGTTTGGCTGCGTCAGGTGGATATTGGATGGCAGCACCCGCGGATGAAATATGGGCCTATCCTACGACAATTACGGGCTCGATAGGTGCTTTTGGTGTGATGGCCAATGTTGAACAGGGATTAAAGAAGCTGGGGATTCATACCGATGGTTTGGGCACAACGTCGATTGCTGCCGGTATTCGAGCGGATCGATCTATGCCAGCGCAGTTGAACGAAGTGATGTCGTTGGCCATGAAACATACCTATAGGCGTTTTCTGGGCATTGTCTCTGATGGTAGAGGCTTGTCTATTGATGAGGTGGCCAAGTTGGCTGAAGGGCGGGTCTGGACCGGTGTGGATGCACAGCGTCTGGGATTGGTAGATGACTTGGGCGGTTTAAAAGAAGCCATTATTGCTGCTGCAAAAAGGGCCAATATTGAGGCAGATTATAGCCCTGTATGGATCAAGCCGCCGCTGAGTATGCGTGAAATGGTATTGCTGAAATTGTTTGGAAATGCGGATACGTTTGCATCAAGGTTGTTGTCGCAAAGTGCATCGGTGTTAGGTCTTTCTCTGCCAGCATCCTTAAAACTGGATATTAATCAGTATGCCCGCATCTTATCGTTGTCATCCGGGCAGCCACACATTTTCACGCTTTGCGATGTGCGGGTGAGTCCTTGATGATGATGTGCCTGTTTGAAGCGTAAATAAGGTTTAAGGCAATGAGGCAGGCCAGACCCACCAATGAAAGATGGGCCTGGTGCGTGTGTATTATTTTGGATTGTTCTTTTTGTTATTATGCAAATGGGCTTTGAAAAAAATGCCTATTAGTATAGCTACACCAACGGCGCCTATGATCGTCATATCATCCATGATTAGACTCCTCCCTTAGATTATCTCCATCGCTTATCAAGTCGTGGTGACAACCTTCTCAGATCGCGCCGTAAGGTATGATTTTGCTGATGTATGTAAACATATTTTTTATATGGGTATCATAGTATTCTCAAGGCATTAAAAGAAAAAATGAATGATATTAAAAAACTACAGAAATATCATAAGAAATAGATATTCATGGTATTTTAATCTTGATCGGCCTACCGTTCGTCGCATGTTGTTTGTTGCCCGGCATATGCGTGTTTATTCCCGATTAATGATCGGGCTATTTGCGATGCAAATTTTAGTGGGCGGTTTTTGTCTGCTGACCAGCGAAGCGCACGCCATGTCGCACTCGGTACAAACGCATGAGATGAGTGCGCATTGCACCAAGTCTGTCGATGGAGATCATCAGCATAGTCAGGATCATGCTGGTAATTGCTATCATTGTGATCAACCTGATGAGTTATCGAATTCTGCATTTTCTTCTACGGTGTCGATGGATTTGACCTTTTCAGATGTAAGCATCTTACCTGCTGCACTATTGAGTATGGCCGATGCCAGCGGTTTATTGTCTACGCGAACGCCGACCGGACCACCGCGCTCTTCAACCCTTCTCTACACCACCACACAACGCATTTTAATCTGATTTAGCCCTTCTTCTGAAACCACGACTCAGCTGAGTTGTGGTGCGCCTGTTTCTGCGCGCGCATTGAAAAGAAGGGAGGCATGTACGCATGCAATATTTACAAAAAGTCCAGCATACGCTGGCAATGATCATCTTGATCGCGATTCCATCCACTGCCACGGCAGCTGCTTCACCACTTATCTTGCAGCAGGCTGAATCACTGGCTCTGCAACACAATCCGGCTTTGGCAGCGGTGGGTAAACAGGCCGAGGCGATGGCGGCTATTCCATCGCAGGTGGGCAGCTTGCCTGACCCTAAAGTGTCGTTAAAAGCCATCAATTTACCGGTAGATTCATTTTCCACCACGCAGGAAAATATGACCCAGATGCAGTTGGGTTTTTCGCAGGGATTACCCTTCCCCGGTAAACTGGGGTTAAAGTCAGAGGCGGCTGAACATATAGCGGCGGCAGCATTGCAAAACAGACAGGAATTCCGACTGGTTTTGTTGCGTAATACACGAATCCATTGGTGGAACCTGGTTTATCTGGACAAGGCCATTTCCATTATTCGTCGCAATCAGGATTTATTGCGTAATCTGGTCAAAATCGCTGAAACCAAATACACAACGGGCAAAGGTTTACAGCAGGATGTGTTGCTGGCTCAGCTTGAACTATCCAAATTGCTGGAACGCGAACTAAAATTACAGGGTGCTCGTCAGCGAGAAGCAGGCACACTCAATGCTTTGTTAGGGCGTGCAGCCAGTACGGAAATTGTGATTGCCAGTCAGCAGCCTGGTGCAGTGACGTTCATTAAAGCCGATGTTGAGGGCTTAAAGCAATGGGCGCGCGAGCACCGTCCAATGCTGTTGGCGATGGATTATCGTGTGCAGGCTGCAGATTCGATGCTGGCTTTGGCGCAAAAAAATTATTACCCCGATTTTAATATTGGTGCTGCTTACGGTTTCCGACAGGGCATCAATCCAGCCAGCAGAAAATCGAGGCCGGACTTTGCTTCCATCATGCTGACTATGACGGTGCCGCTTTATAGTGGAAGCAAACAGGATAAAGCAGTGGACCAGCGCATGGCAGAGAGAGCCCGCGCTCAATTCTCTCATGCCGATGCAGCCAACCGGGTGGATGCGGATATTGATGCGGCGGCCTCAGATTTAAGCATTGCTCACAATCAGGTGGTGTTATTTGAAAAGGGCATACTGCCGCAGGCGCGCCTGACCACAGCTTCCATGCTGGCTGGCTATCAGGTCAACAAGGTGGATTTCCTTAATCTCGTACGCGCCCAGCTCAGTGAATTTAATACCGACATTCAATATTGGCGGCAGATTTCAGCACTGCATCAGGCCGAAGCCCGTCTGGCTGCCGCTGCGGGCAAGGAGTCGCTGCAATGAGTCAAAGTCAAAATCATTTCACCGGCCGTTCCAGTGCATCCATGCACTCACGGTATTCGGGCATCCTGCCCATCACACAGGACGCAAAGGAACGCAAAGGAAAACCAAATCAACAGGTGATGATCTTTAAAGATTCTTCCTCTGCGTCCTTCGCGTCCTTTGCGGTAAGAGAATTTAATGGGAGTAAGGCATGAAGAACACTGGATTAATGATTATGGTGCTTATCGTAGGGCTGGCCGGGGGATATTATTTCTCCGGTATGCAACAGGCATCCAAGCAAGCTACAAGCGCTGTAAAAATCGAAGTCAAAAGCGATGGGCCATGTGCAGGCGGTGCTCAACCACTGACCTGGCGCAATCCGATGAACCCATCGGTTACCAGTCCGAAAGCCACCAAGGATAGTATGGGCATGGATTATATTCCGGTCTGTGCCGATGCTGGCGGCAATCAGGGGCCGGCGGGGACTGTGAGAATTGATCCGACGGTAACACAGGATATTGGTGTGCGTGTCAGTAAAGCTGTTCGCAAAAGTCTATCGCGCGCCATCACTACGGTTGGACGTATCACCTTTGATGAAACCAAACTGGTGACACTGCATCCCAAGGTGGATGGCTGGGTCGATAAATTATTTATCGATAAGACAGGTGAGAGTGTCAAACTCAATACCATGCTGCTTTCCTTTTATTCGCCGCAGCTTGTAGCCACGCAGGAAGAATATCTGCTGGCCTTATCCAACTGGCAGCAATTGAAAAACAGCCCGTACACTGATATTCGTGAGGGTTCGAAACGCTTATTGGAGTCATCACTGGATCGATTGCGTTTCTTTGACGTGGCAGAGCATCAGATTAGAGCACTGAAAAAAACGCATAAAGTGCGCAAGAGCATGCATATTCATGCGCCAGCAGCAGGCGTGGTAACAAAAATAGGCGTGCGTGAAGGGGCGCATGTCACACCGATGTCCGAGCTTTATCAGATCGCTGATCTGTCCCGCGTTTGGGTGCTGGCCGATCTGTACGAGCATGAGATTGGTTGGGTGAAAGAGGGTGATGAGGCGAGATTGAGTATTGCATCCTTGCCCGGTCGCACGTTCACAGGGCACATCACGTATATTTACCCTTATCTCGATCCCAAGACACGCACCAATAAAGTGCGTATCGAGTTTGATAATGCCGAGGGTCTGCTCAAGCCGGATATGTTCGGTGATGTGGTGATTACTGCCAGCACGGCCAAGCCCGGCCTGTTTGTACCAAGAGAAGCGGTATTGATCACCGGCAAAAAAGCCCATCTGTTTGTGCAGGTTGAGCAGGGGCGCTTTGAGCCGCGTACGGTAAAAATAGGCATCAAGGCAGAGGGCTTGGTGGAAATTCTGGACGGCGTGAAGGAGGGCGAACTGATTGTCACCAGCGGCCAGTTCCTGATCGATTCCGAATCCTCCATCCGCGAAGCCGCCGCTAAGATGGTTGCACCAAAATCATTAACCGCTAAGGACGCAGGATTAGGCAAAGAAACGCCCAAAATGGACATGAAAGGCATGGACATGGACGCCATGAAAAAGGCTAGCCCCCAAAAACCGAAACCGATGGATATGAAGGGCATGAACATGAAAGAGATGAACATGGGAGGAACCACAGATGAACGCAGATAAACGCAGATTATTTTCTCTCTTAAAAGGTTTTGACTTTCCTCTGCGTAACTCTGCGTACTCTGCGGTGAAAGCATTTGACTTTGCATTTGATTTTGCCTTTTCTGAACTGCGGAGCCAACCATGATCGCCAAAATCATTGATGCGAGTCTCCGTAATAAATTAATCATCCTGATTTTCACCGGTCTGCTGGTGGCAGCGGGATCGTTTGCGGTGAAAAATATTTCACTCGATGCCATTCCCGATCTGTCCGATGTGCAGGTGATTGTATTCACCAAATATGCTGGTCAGGCACCTCAGGTTGTTGAAGATCAGGTGACCTATCCGTTAACCACATCCATGCTGGCTGTGCCGCATTCGAAAGTGGTACGCGGATACTCCTTTTTTGGGTTTTCTGTCGTTTACGTCATTTTTGAAGATGGCACCGATATGTACTGGGCGCGTTCGCGGGTACTGGAATATCTGAATTATGTATCTGGACGACTGCCTGCAGGCGTGAACCCGTCGCTGGGGCCGGATGCAACAGGCGTGGGCTGGGTGTATGAATATGCGTTGGTGGATAAAACTGGCCAGCATAATTTGGCCGAACTGCGCTCGATTCAGGATTGGTATATGCGTTATGCCTTGCAGACGGTGAATGGTGTCTCCGAAGTGGCCTCTATCGGCGGTTTTGTGAAGCAGTACCAAGTCGAAGTCGATCCTAATGCGCTGGCTGAATTAGGTATTCCATTGGCCAAGGTGAAACATGCCATTAAACGCTCCAATAATGATGTGGGTGGTCGTCTGGTGGAAATGGGCGAAACCGAGTACATGGTGCGTGGCAAGGGTTATCTCAAAGGCATCGCTGATTTGGAGAGTATTCCAGTCGGTGTAGATACGCACGGTACACCGATTCTGTTGCGCAATGTGGCGAATATTCATTTGGGGCCGGAGCTGCGGCGCGGTTTGTCTGAACTTAATGGTGAAGGCGAAGTGGCTGGTGGCGTTATCATTATGCGTTTTGGCGAAAATGCGCTCAAAACCATTGAAGCTGTGCGTGAGAAACTGGATGAATTGAAGTCCGGCTTACCTGCGGGGGTGGAGATCGTACCAACCTATGATCGTGGCGGCTTGATCGAGCGGGCAGTAGACAATCTCAAAGATAAATTGGTTGAGGAGTTTCTAGTTATTTCGTTGGTCTGTATGTTGTTTCTGATGCATGCCCGTTCAGCGCTGGTGGCTATCATTACCTTACCGCTGGGTGTGTTGATGGCATTCATGTTGATGCAGTGGCAGGGATTGGCGGCGAACATTATGTCACTCGGTGGTATTGCCATCACGCTTGGAGCCATGGTCGATGGTGCGATTGTGCTGATTGAAAATGCCCATAAACATCTGGAGCAGGCGCTGCATGAAAAGAAGAGTCAGAGTCAAAATCTTTTATCATCAGAGAATGATGAGGGTAGTGCGCCTGAAAGTGGTGAGGTTGAACTGACTGTTTCCGAGCGTTGGGCGGCTGTGGGCAGAGCTTCGCGGGAAGTGGGGCCGGCGCTGTTTTTCTCGTTGTTGATTATTACCGTTTCTTATATGGCGATTTTCACGTTGGAAGCACAGGAAGGACGTCTGTTTAAGCCGTTGGCATTTACGGCGACTTACGCGATGCTGGGTTCGGCAGTGCTGGCGATTACCTTGGTGCCATTGCTGATGGGCTGGTTTATTCGGGGCAAGGTGATGCCGGAGGAAAAGAATCCGGTCAATCGCGCCTTGCAGTGGGCGCATGGGCCAATGCTGGCAGGGGCGCTTAAACATAAGACGATCACAATTCTTGTCGCGATTGGGCTGCTCTTTTCGATGGCTATTCCAATGGGTAAAATCGGTTCGGAATTTATGCCTCCGCTGGATGAAGGAGATATTCTCTACATGCCAACCACCTTCCCCGGTATTTCGATCACCAAGGCGAAAGAGCTATTACAGCAAACAGACAAGATCCTGAAAACCTTTCCCGAAGTGCAATCGGTATTCGGCAAGGTTGGTCGCGCTGATACGGCGACCGATGCCGCACCGTTGGCGATGATCGAAACCATTGTACGCCTGAAACCGAAAGCAGACTGGCCTGATGCGGAGAAAACCACTCAGGCGCTGATGAAAGAGATGGATAGTGCCATCAAGTTTCCGGGGCTCGCTAACGCCTGGACCTACCCGATCAAGACGCGTATCGATATGCTTTCAACCGGCATCAAAACACCGATTGGCATTAAGGTATCGGGCCCCGATTTGAACGTACTTCAAGAGGTGGGCATATCCATTGAACGGGCCGTGAAAACCTTACCGGAAACGACCTCGGCATTCAGTGATCGTGCTGCTGGCGGTTATTATCTGGATATTGATATTCAGCGTGATCGAGCCGCCCGCTATGGGCTGACGATCGGTGATATCGAGGATGTGATTCAGTCGGCCATTGGTGGCATGAATGTCACCCAGACGGTGGAAGGATTGGAGCGTTATCCAGTAAATCTGCGTTATCCACGTGATTACCGCTCAGATCCAGAGGCTTTGAAGCGGGTGCTGATTCCAACGCCTACCGGGGCCCAGATTCCTCTGGTGTCGGTGGCAAATATCAGTGTGTTGCGCGGGCCACCGGTGATCAAGACAGAAAATGCACGCCCGAATGCCTGGGTCTATGTTGATATTTCGACATCGGATATCGGTGGTTATGTGGCCAGAGCCAAGCAGGTGATTGCTGATAAGGTCACCATTCCACCGGGTTATACGCTGGAATGGTCGGGACAATTTGAATATATGGAACGCGCCTCGGCCAAGATGCGCATTGTGATTCCTGCGACGCTGCTGCTGATCTTCCTGTTGCTCTATTTTAATTTCGGTAATTTAGCGGCCCCCATCGTGGTGATGCTGTCGGTACCATTCTCACTGATCGGTGGTTTCTGGCTGGTCTGGTGGTTGGGTTTCAATTTGAGCGTGGCGGTGGCTGTTGGCTTTATCGCCTTAGCCGGTGTTTCCGCCGAAATTGGTGTGTTGGTGCTCACCTTCATTGATCAGGAAGTATCGCAGTGGCGAGAAAGAGCTGGCGGTGCGTTAAGCCCGGATAGCATGCGAAAAGCTGTGCAAAGCGGTGTGGCCAAACGTGTGCGTCCAATCGCGATGACGGCCACGGCTGTCATCGCAGGTCTGGTGCCGATTATGTTGGGCGGTGGTACAGGCTCGGATGTCATGCAACGCATCGCAGCACCTATGATCGGTGGCATGGTGACAACCACCTTGCTGAGCTTGATCGTATTGCCAGTGATTTACGGTTTGGTATTACAATTTAAAGAAAAGAAATTTAATCAACACGAGGATACAATATGAAAAAACTAAATTCAGGATCAATTAAGCGGGTAAACTCAAAAGGCTTTATCTGGGCTATGGGTTTTGCTGCATTATTGCTCGGCGCATGTGATCAAACGACGGATACAAAGCAAAACACCGCAGCAATGGCCACGACTACTGCTACCGTATCGTCAACCAAGCAGTCAGCGCAACCACTCAAGCCGGAAGTGGTGATGTATAAGCCCCCAACATGTGATTGTTGCACTGGATGGGCTGAGCATTTGCGCAAAGATGGTTTTACAGTCGTGGTGCATAAACGTGACGACATGGATGTGATCAAATCCAAATACGAGGTAACCGATAAACTGGCTTCCTGTCATACCGCTATCGTCGATGGTTATGTCATTGAAGGGCATGTGCCAGCAGCCGATGTTGAACGCTTGCTCAAAGAGCGACCTGATGTTGTCGGGCTGACTGCACCGGGTATGCCGATGAAATCTCCGGGCATGCAAACTGTGGGTCAAAAACCTGAAGCTTATGATGTGTTGGCCTTTGACAAGGATGGCAACACCACTGTGTTTCATAAATATTAAGGATGGGTTGGCTGGCTAAAAGCGCAGCCTATTTGATCATATTGAAGAATAAGGAATATAGGAGAACAGTATGAAAAAAATGATATTAATAATTGCAGGCATGCTGTTGTTGGCATCAGTGCAGATTGCTTCGGCAAATGATGATACAAGGAAAATACATGGTGTTCATTACCATGGGCCATTGCATGGGGATAAAGATTCGCAGCAGATGAGCTCAATGAAGAAGGGCATGTTCCTTGAAAAAAAGGATATTGATGGATATGCCGTCAGCTTTCATGCCATGGCAGTGAAAAAGAATATGCAGCATGGCGGCACGCATAATTATTTGATCAAGGTGGAAAAAGATGGCACGGCTCTTGGCGATTTAACCGTGAATTCAAAGGTGACACACCCCAATGGTAAATCCGAATCAAAAATGATGATGAAGATGGGCGACTGGTATATGGCCGGTTACGATCTGGGACACAAGGGCGAGCACCAGTTAATGGTGCTGTTTAAAACACCGGATGGGAAAAAGCATTTTGGTGGTGTTCATTATTCAGAAATGATTTCAGTTCATGAAAAAAGTCATTCTCATGAGATGACGCATGAATAAGGTCATTAATAATAGGAGACCAGTCATGAAATATCTTCTTCTCATGGGCTTATTAGTTTCATTTGCAGCATGTTCATTGCAGCAACATGCTCAAACCCCAAAAAGCGAGAAAGCGGCGCATAATTCGATCGCCAAAAGTATGGATCATGAACATAGCTTTTTTGTGACTAGAAAAGGTGTTCGCGATGGCTATGTGTTTATTTTTCATGTTATGCCTGCCCCTGAAGGTGAAGGATTTAGTCGCGAAAATTATCATCTTATGGTGAGCGTTGAAAAAGACGGGCAGGCCATTACTGATCTCACTCTTTACGCCGATGTCAAACATCCCGATGGCACGATTCAGAAAAAAGCGCCGATGATGCAAATGGGTGCTTGGTATATGGCCTTGTATAATCTTAGCCATGAGATGGGGCAGCATTGGTTGACAGTCTCTTTTGAGCATCAGGGTAAATCGTATTCTTCTGGCGTGTATTACCCTGAACGCGTCTATCATGAGTGAACTGCATCAATGCCCAGTTTGTGGAATGGAAGTAAATACTTCCAATCTATGGGCTGATCATCTCGGTACGACGTATTATTTTTGCATTGAACAATGCAAAGAGAATTTTTTAGCACGGCCCAGATTATATCTCGGTAAATCGTCAATCAAAAACGTAGGAAAATGCATCTTGAAACGTCGAACCTTCCTGCTTGCCGAACCCGTGGTAGGGCTTAACCGTGAGACGCTTCTGATGCACTTGAATCAACTGATGAGTGTGCACAATGTTGTGCTTGAAGGTGGCAGAGTTTCTATTGATTATGATTTGCTCGAAGTGCATGCCGAGCAAATTGAAGCGGTCTTGATTAAGGCTGGTGCATCGATGGGGGCAGGCTGGGCTACGCGATTTAAACGTAGCTGGATTCATTATATTGAAGAAACTGAACTGGATAATTTAGCGGCATCGGATGCGGCTTGTTGCAATAAAGCACCAGCAAAGGTTTAGCATAAATGATGTGTTCAATCGTGTGAGGTGGTATCTCTTGTTTCACTTTATTTCACTTGGTGAAGCAGCGAATAGGAAGTAGTAAATGGAGGCAATATAATGAATATTGATCCGGTTTGTGGCATGGAAGTAAATCCAAAATCTCAGGACCATACTGAATTTGATGGTCATACATGGCATTTTTGTAGTGCTTCTTGTCAGGAGAAGTTCGAGGCTAGACCTGAGCAGTTTACGATAGATGTTGTTTGCGGCATGCATGTGAAACCGGAGTCGGTACACCGCGTTAAACATCAGAATATTGCTTACCGTTTTTGTAGTGGGAAGTGTAAAGATAAATTTTCAGTAGATCCGGATACATATACAACCAGCCAGCACGCTTGTGATAAACATCATGAACATAAAACCGACGTTGCTGATAATCCTGATGCCACATACTTTTGCCCGATGTGTCCGGGTCAGGAGCAGCAGGGGCCGGGTACGTGTAAAGTCTGTGGCATGGCTTTGGAGCCGATGGCTGCGCCGACACTGCATGAAAAAACAGAATACGTCTGTCCCATGCACCCTGAAGTGATTAGCGATGTGCCGGGCTTATGTCCCAAGTGTGGTATGGCGCTCGAATCGCGCACCGTGACTGCTGAAGAAGATCATGCCGAACTGGATGATATGACGCGCCGTTTCAAGCTTGCTGCAGTATTGGCTATTCCGGTATTTTTTCTGGCTATGATCGCAGATCTGGCTCCATCTTGGTTGCCGTCCGGTTTAGGAATGGGCACGGTACAATGGATTGAATTTAGTTTGGCGACCCCTGTTGTGCTATGGGGTGGCTGGCCGTTTTTCGAACGTTTTGCTCTCTCTCTGAAAACATGGAACCTGAACATGTTCACACTGGTTGGTCTGGGTGTCGGGGTGGCATGGATTTACAGTGTTGTTGCATTGCTCTTTCCCGATCTGTTCCCTCCTTTGATGCAGATGGAAGGTGGGCTTGTTGATGTCTATTTTGAAGCTGCAGCAGTGATTACAGCGCTAGTTTTGTTGGGACAGGTGCTTGAGCTACGCGCCCGTTCCCGTACCAATGAAGCAATCAAATTATTGCTCGGCATGGCACCGAAAACAGCGCGGCTGGTCAAAGCCGATGGTGAGGAAGTGGATGTGCCGATGGAAGACGTGCAGGTAGGTGACACGCTGCGCATTCGTCCGGGCGAAAAAGTGCCGGTTGATGGCATTGTTACCAAAGGTGAAAGTCTGGTGGATGAATCCATGGTGACCGGTGAGCCTGTTCCGGTTGAGAAATTTGTAGGTGAAAAACTGATCGGTGCAACAGTCAATGCCAATGGTTCGTTGTTGATGCAGGCTAAAAAAGTGGGTGCGGACACCTTATTATCACAAATTGTAAACATGGTGGCTGATGCCCAGCGTTCACGTGCCCCTATACAGAAGATGGCCGATACCGTGGCAGGCTTCTTTGTCCCTGTGGTGATTGGCATTGCGGCACTGGCTTTTACTGTCTGGTTTTTTGTTGGTCCGGAGCCTCGTTTGGCACATGCGATGATTAATGCCGTTGCCGTGCTGATTATCGCCTGCCCGTGCGCCTTGGGCCTAGCGACACCGATTTCAATCATGGTTGGCACAGGTCGCGGGGCGACAGCAGGGGTGCTGATCAAAAACGCCGAAGCGTTGGAGATCATGGAAAAGGTCAATACGGTCGTGGTGGATAAAACGGGTACGCTGACCGAAGGCAAGCCAAGTCTTAGTACGGTACTGGCCACAGCCGATATTGCTGAAGATGAGGTGTTGATGCTGGCCGCAAGTCTCGAGCGAGCCAGTGAACACCCATTGGCAGCGGCGATTGTCGCGGGAGCCGAGCTACGCAAATTGAAATTGCAACGTGTTGAAGATTTCACAGCAGTGACAGGCAAAGGTGTGCAGGCGAACATAGGTGGCAGGAGCGTGTTGCTGGGCAATGCCAGACTGATGCAGGATTATGAGGTTGATATCCAGGCCGTATCATCCGATGTCGAAACACATCAATTATCCGGGGAAACGGTGATGTATTTGGCTGCGGATCATCAGTTAATTGGCTTGATCGGCGTATCGGATCCGATCAAGGCTTCGACACCGGATGCCATCAAAGAGCTGCGCGATGAGGGTATTGAAGTGGTGATGCTGACCGGGGACAATCATCATACGGCAGCAGCGGTTGCTGCGAAATTGGGGATTGAACGTTTCGAGGCTGACGTGTTACCGGATCAAAAAGCAGCCGTAGTGAAAGCCTTGCAGGCGGAAGGTAAAACCGTGGCCATGGCGGGCGATGGCATCAATGATGCGCCGGCTCTAGCACAGGCGCATGTCGGTATTGCCATGGGCACTGGTACGGATGTGGCTATGGAATCAGCCGGTGTCACACTGATTAAAGGTGATTTGACCGGTATTGTGCGGGCGCGCCGTTTATCACGCGCCACCATGAAAAACATCCGCCAGAATCTGTTTTTCGCATTCATCTATAATTCAGCAGGTGTGCCGATTGCAGCCGGTGCACTGTATCCGATGTTTGGCCTGTTGCTCTCGCCGGTGATTGCCGCAGCAGCGATGAGTTTTAGCTCCGTTTCCGTGATCACCAACGCGCTGCGATTGCGTAATACGAAGCTGTAGTGCAAAAATAATAACAGGAGTAGTAAATGATTGAAGTCACATGGGCAGGAGCCCTGCTTGCCGGTTTGTTATCGTTTTTATCACCGTGCGTATTGCCGTTGGTGCCGGCTTATTTGTCGTATATTTCCGGCGTGTCAGTGGATGAATTGCGTCAACATGATGAGGCATCGGCAGGTGTGCGGCGGAGGGCATTGATGCAGTCGTTGTGGTTTGTGTCGGGTTTTAGTCTGGTGTTTATTGCGCTCGGTGCGTCCGCGACATTGCTGGGGCAATGGATGCTCAGTCATATGGATATGCTAGGAAAAGTTGCCGGTGCAATTATTGTGGTGTTTGGTTTGCATTACACAGGACTGATTCGGATTCAATTATTGATGATGGATGCGCGTTTTGATGCTGGAGGCGTTAATTCCAACAAAGGGATCGGCGCGTTGATTTTAGGCTCGGCTTTTGCCTTTGGCTGGACACCTTGCATTGGCCCCATTCTCGGCGCGATTCT
The DNA here is from genome assembly GCF_003665155.1 of Mariprofundus sp. EBB-1. Lineage (GTDB taxonomy): Bacteria > Pseudomonadota > Zetaproteobacteria > Mariprofundales > Mariprofundaceae > Mariprofundus. The sequence goes on from NZ_RCFQ01000020.1 coordinate 29,985, forward strand.
TGCGGTGGCTGGCAGTCAGACCAATATGCTAAATGGAATTTTTCTCTTGCTGGCCTATTCGCTGGGTTTGGCGATTCCTTTTTTATTGGCAGCGCTGGCGACCGATTCGTTTTTGCGTTGGTCGCAAGGCTTTAAACGGCATCTGGCTATAATTGAAAAGATATCGGGTGTGTTATTGATTGCTGTAGGTCTATTGATTTTCTTTGGTAGTTTCAGTGTGATCTCGGCGTGGTTGATTGATTGGTTTCCAGCTTTGGCTGATATCGAAGGTGCTTTTTCAGATTTAGCACCATAAGTCCGACAGATTCCTAGCTTAGAGAGGTGTCACGATGTTTACTGTATATGGCCCGGGTGCAACTGATCCTATTCCTTTGGAGAGGCTGTTTGTACGTCCTGCGGTAACGAAACCGGCTGCGATTTCTGCCATGCAAGGGATTAAAGCTAAAACAAACTCCAATGTTCATACAGGAAGCGAATCTCACTCCGCAGCAGGGCTGCAACAGTATCACAGTGCAGAAACGATAAGCGAAAAAAATCCATCCCTTAAAGCTGTGCAAATTATGACTACTTCCGTAGTTTATGTGTTGTCGAGTGCGAGCGTAGCTGTGGCGCTGAAAGAGTTAGAGTCAAGTCAGTTTCGTCACATTCCCGTGCTTTCGGATGAATATCAGCTTGTTGGTATGATTTCGGACAGGGATATTGTGCGTTGCATGTGTGGTTCGGGCAATGTGTGTGTGCACTGCGCCAAGGACAAACAAGAGATAACGGTTGAGACGATCATGAAGGGCAATGTGCTTAGTGCATCTGTGGACACGGATGCACGTTATATCGCCAGACTTTTTGTAGAACAACGTATCGGAGCCATGCCGATCACGGACGAGGGTCAATTGGTTGGTATGATTACGCGAAGTGATATTCTCAAGGCTGTAATGGTTCATTTTGATTTGAACCTTTGGTCATGAACATGCATCCACAGTAACCGGTTTGAGATAAAACAAGGTTGATGGAGTGCTAGCTTGCCGCGCATTATCTTGGCGGTGCTGTTGTTTCCGAAGCTTAGGCCCTGTCATTTTTGGCAGCGGTTGATTTTTATATGAAATGTAGAAGCATCCGCAACAATCTGAATAGTTTTTTATACGATTAGCTTTTTGAAGCTATCGGTTTGATGAAGGAGTGATCAATGAATGCGATAAAAGTGGGCCTTGGAGCCATCTTGATGATTAGTGTTGGATTGTTTGTAGCCAAGATCAATGAGGGTGATGCAACCGAAGTCGTGATGCATAAGTCAGCAAACTGTGAATGTTGCTCAGAATGGGGCGCTCATATGAAGGATAATGGCTTTACAGTCGTTGAAAAGACACATGACAATATGAGCGAAATTAAAAGGACGCTTGGTATGCCTGAAAAATTGGCATCGTGTCATACCGGTGTGATTGGTGGTTATTTGATTGAAGGGCATGTGCCTGCTGCTGATGTACAACGTTTGTTAAAAGAGCGGCCTGATATCATTGGTCTGACTGCACCGGGAATGCCGATGAATTCACCTGGTATGCAGAAAAAAGGTCAGGAACCCAAGGGCTATGATGTGCTGGCGTTGAATCATGACGGCACAACATCTGTTTACGCTCATTATTGATTGTATGTTAGGGCTTAAGTTCTAATCATGAACGAACAGCCTGTCATTCGTCTGTCGGTTAGCGATATGCGTTGTGCCGGCTGTATCAGTAAAGTCGAAGCGGCTATTGATAGTGTTGATGGGGTGGCGCAGGCGAGCGTCAGTCTTGCCGATCACACAGCCATTATCTTTGTCCATGCAGATCACGTAGGCCGAATGCATGAGTTGGGCGATGCTGTCATTGCAGCCATCGCCAATACGGGTAGGGAAGCAACACGCCTGTCTGTTTCTGATGATGTGAATGTCCGGCCCGAGACATCCACAGAGCAGGATGGGCAGAGTAAAAAACGACTATTACAGGTGCTGGTCGCAGGTGTGGCTGGTTTTGGGCTGATGGCCGCCAATATGGCAGGGCTGTTGCCTGCCATAAGCGCAGATCATACTGTTTTCTGGATCGGGGTCGCACTGATCACGGCTATGATCATGCTGGCCACTGGTTTTGATTATTACAGAGGTATGCTGCGTGGTTTTAAATATCGCAGTGGCAGTATGGATACACTCATTGGCCTGGGTACGGCCTCTGCCTGGTGTTACTCGACTGTACTGGTGATCAACCCCGATCTGATTGTTGAAGCCGCCCGCCATACCTATTTTGAAGCTGCTCTGATTATTTTAGCCCTGATCAATCTTGGTCAGTGGTTAGAGTCGCGCGCCAAAGGCAAGACTGGGGAGGCGATTCGCCTGCTCTGTGGACTGCAAGCCAGAGATGCCCGGCTGGTTCGTGATGCCGATGACGGGACAGTCGAGATCGATATTCCCATTTCACAGGTGCGGGTAGGGGATATTCTACGTGTGCGGCCGGGTGAAAAAGTGCCTGTCGATGGGCGTGTGACAGAAGGCCAAAGCGTACTGGATGAATCAATTATCTCCGGTGAGTCCATGCCGGTGCTCAAAAGTGCTGGTGATGCCGTGATTGGTGGCACCATCAATGCCACAGGTTCGCTGCTGATTCAGGCCGAACAGATTGGCCATGATACGGTGTTGGCCCACATTATTGATACCGTGCGCATCGCTCAGGCCAGTAAACCGGCCATTGCCAAATTGGCTGATCGTGTGGCCAGCATCTTTGTCACTGCGATTATCTCTATTGCTCTGCTGACCTTTGTCATCTGGTGGTTTTTCGGCCCTGAACCATCATCTGTTTACGCTTTTACCACCATGATGAGTGTGTTGCTGATCGCTTGCCCATGTGCGCTGGGTTTGGCGACACCGATTTCAATCATGGTGGGCACAGGTCGCGGTGCGACAGCAGGCATCTTAATCAAAAACGCCGAAGTGTTGGAGATGCTGGAAAAGGTCACTACCGTCGTAGTGGATAAAACGGGTACCCTGACCGAAGGAAAACCTAGTCTGAGTACATTACATTCTATTGGCGCTATGGCTGAAGATGATCTGCTGTCGCAGGCTGCAAGTCTGGAGCAAGGCAGTGAACATCCGTTAGCCGCAGCCGTGCTAGAGGCCGCCAAAGAGCGCGAGCTCTCCTTAGAAACAGTGGACGATTTTGCTGCACTGCCTGGAAAAGGCGTTCAAGGTTTGATGAATCAACAAACACTCCTGCTCGGTAATGCAACACTGATGAACGATGCAGACATTAAGATCTGCGAGCATGCGGAGCTGGTTGAACAGCATCAGCAGGCTGGTGAAACCGTCATCTATCTTGCAGTGAATGGAGCACTGGCCGGTTTGATCGGTATCTCTGACCCGATCAAGACTACGACACAGGAAGCCATCACAGCTTTGCATGATGAAGGCATAGAAGTGGTGATGCTGACCGGTGATAACCATCATACAGCTCAAGCTGTTGCTACTAAATTAGGTATTAAACATTTTGAAGCCGAAGTACTGCCAGAGCAAAAGGCGGCAGTCATCAAACAACTACAGGATGAAGGCAATATCGTTGCGATGGCAGGTGACGGTATCAACGATGCACCTGCGTTAGCGCAAGCCCATGTTGGCATTGCCATGGGGACAGGCACCGATGTAGCGATGGAGTCGGCCGGACTCACCCTGATCAAAGGTGATTTGAATGGTATTGTGCGGGCGCGCCGTTTATCACGCGCCACCATGAAAAATATTCGCCAGAACCTGTTCTTCGCCTTCGTCTATAATTCCGCAGGTGTACCCATTGCGGCAGGGATTCTCTATCCCTTCTTTGGCTTACTATTGTCACCCGTTATCGCAGCAGCAGCCATGAGTTGCAGTTCGGTCTCTGTCATCACCAATGCACTGAGGTTACGTTCGACCAAGTTGTAGTGGTTGTCAGGGCCCTCATTCCTATAGCAACAATAAGCTAATACGATAATAAAACACTGATATTTTTGATATGCGGTCAAAAACAGGACAATTAAACATTAAATTGATACCGCATTAGGTAGCCGCTAAATGGAGCTAACTTACTGCCTCTCTTAGGTCGTTGAGTGGAAGTAATAAATGCAATGGGTCGGTAGGAGAGGTTTGCATGCCGAACTGTTGATACCACTGTTTGGTCTGCTTATCTTTGGCATGAACGAGAAATGCCCGACAACCGGCAATATCGGCGACCATTAGGGTTCGCAGCATGGCATCTTTGAGCAGCGCTTTGCCCATACCTTGCCCTTGGTATTGTTGATCAACAGCTAGACGTGCCAGCAGAATGACAGGAATAGGGTAGCGGGGCTGGCCGGCGGTGATGTTGGCGGGTACATGTTTATGGCTGACCGAGGAGAGGGTGATGGTGTAAAATCCGGCCACATGGCCGGCGTTACAGCTTACGTAGGTGGTTGAATTTCCGGATCGCTGATTGATGAAGGCATGTGATTTCAGAAACCGATTCAGATCATAGTTGCCACAATCGAATGCCGCGACATTACTCTGATCCGAAAGCTTTTCCGGTACAGAAAAACTCACTGAAAAAGAGTTTTTTCGTTCATTAGCTTTTTCAGCTTAGCATTCGACTGAACAGGACGTTCCAGTACAGCTTCAAATGCGGCCATCTGTTGATCATCGAGCAGAAATAATCTGCGATCAGCCATCACTTCCACTGCTTCATGGCGGGCACAATCAACAACAAATTCACTGAGCTTTTTACCCATCGCATCAGCCGCTTGTTGCAGCATGCTCTTGATGTCCTTCGACATGCGTAACTCTAATCGAGCATCTCTGGTTTGACTTACAGCCATATTGTTACCTCCAATATGATCGAAAGGTAGCACAATTACTTTTATTCGTACAATAGACGGGATTCCCAACAAGGCATCGCTAATGATAATGATTATCATTGACATGCGCTATTGATAATCATTATCATTCGACTATGAGGTATAAGATGAATATGACTAATGTATATAGCAGTAATATTAAAGGGGTCTTTCTGATAATGGGGCTGCTGGGAAGCTTTGCATTTCCCAGCTTGGTTAGTGCTGCTAATTATGAGATTATCATTGAAAATCACCGTTTTATTCCGAGTGAGTTGGAAATCAGTGCCGATGAGAAGCATCGCCTGATAGTCATTAATAAAGACGCCACACCGGAAGAGTTCGAAAGCTATGAACTTAATCGAGAAAAAATTGTGGCAGGTCACTCCCGTATCACTGTTTTCCTCTCTCCACTGGATGCTGGCACCTACCCCTTCTTTGGTGAATTCAATGCAGAGACGGCCCAGGGCCGCCTGATTGTGAAGTAGGGGGGGCTGTCATGTTATCCACTCTGATAATTGTATTTCGTGAAGTGCTGGAGGCGATGCTGGTGGTTGGTATTGCGACCGCTGCAGCGCGCGAAGTGAATATTGGCGCACGTTGGATTTATGGCGGTCTTCTAGCAGGTCTATTTACTGCAATGATCGTGGCTTTAGGTGCTGAGTTTATCGCTGCATCCATGCAGGGCATGGGACAGGAATATTTCAATGCTACGGTACTACTGACTGCGGCACTGTTGATGAGCTGGACCGCGATCTGGATGGGTAAACATGGCCGGGAAATATCGACACGCATTCGTCAGGTTTGTAAGGCGGATGAGGTCGATAGTTCAAGTGCATGGATATTGGCAACGGTAGTTGCACTGGCGGTAGCCAGAGAAGGCGCTGAAGTGGTGCTGTTTCTGCATGGTGTGGCTGCAACAGGCGGCGCAGGAAGCGTTGCAATGTTAAGTGGAGCAGGTATTGGCATTGTGCTCGGCGTGCTGGTGGCGGTGGTGCTCTACCGCAGTCTGATCAAACTACCGATCAGGCATGTGTTTTCCGTAGTCACGTTTTTGATTGTGTTGTTGGCTGCAGGCATGGCCTCGCAAGGCGTATCTTATCTGGTCATGATTGATGAGCTACCGGCGCTGGGGCAAACAGTCTGGAATACTTCCGCTATGATTTCTGAGCGTAGTGCTCTAGGACAGGTGTTGCATGCCTTGATGGGTTATGATGATCGGCCTAGTGGCATGCAGGTGTTGGCATTTGTGATGACCATCTCTTTGACATGGATGGCGGTGCGGTGGCAGAAGTCAGCGCCGAAAAAAGCACCGCAAAAGGCGGTTGTTACGGCAGCGGTGATGCTCTTGCTTTGCAGTGTTTCTATGTTGCCATCAGATGCAGAAGCGAAGAAAGTGTATTCGCCGATCGTTGAACAGGGTGAGGTCGAATTTGAGTATTCACTGGATTATGATATCGATGCTGATCCGGCCAAGAATACGAATGCGCGTCATCAGTTTGAAATGGAGTTTGGTGTCACTGACCGTTGGATGACAGCCATCTATGGCGATTTCAGAAAGCGACCGGGGCAGGCTTTTGCATATCAGGGCTTAAAATGGGAAAATATATATCAGCTGTTTGAGCAGGGTGAGCGATATCTGGATGCTGGGTTGTATTTTGAATATATCATTCCTCAGGCTTCATTGAATAAACCGGATGCCTTTGAATTTAAACTGCTGCTTGAAAAAGAAAGTGGCCGCCTCAGTAATACATTCAATCTGATTTTAAAAAAGGAGCTGGGAGCGAAGGCTGTGAAGAATACGACCGTAGCTTACAGTTGGAAGAGCAACTGGCGCTGGAAGCGTTATCTTGAGCCGGGTATAGAAATGTATGCAGCACTGGGTGAATTTGGTAATACAAGTCCTTTATCCAGCCAAACACATCAAGTCGGCCCGGTGTTAACGGGTAAATTCCACAACGGGATAAATTATGAAGTAGGTTATCTGTTTGGTCTAACGACAGCCTCAGCGCAAGGATCAGTGAAGTGTATTCTGGGGTATGAGTTTTAAGAGGTCGTTGCTGCTAAATACTATCTAATCAAGTAAATCGATAACCGGCAGGAATAACCGTGATGCCGGATTCGGTTACGGTAAACCGGGCTGAATCACGCTGCCTGTTAAAGCCGATCTGTTCACCGGCAGGAATTCTTACATGTTTGTCCACAATGCAGCGGCGCAGTTTGACCCCCTCAGCAATATGCACATCACTAAAAATAATTGAGCTTTCAATGATCGCGCCGGCCTCTACCTGTACCTCGGCAGCCAGAATAGAATCCTTGATGGTAGCGCCGATGATCAAAGATCCACTGCACATGATAACATTGTTCAACAGCTCATTGATGCCTGTATCTGAAGGGCCGGTGCGGCAGGGAGGATGTTGAGCATTGTAAGTACGGATAGCCCAATCGCTCTGATGTAGGTTGAGTGGGGGAACGTTTTTCAGTAGATCCATATTGGCTTCAAAATAAGCATCCAGCGTGCCGACATCTCGCCAGTAGTTATCAGAAGATACACGACCCATGACGTTATCAAAGAGGTAGGCGTTCACATGACCATGTTCAATCCATGCCGGAATAATATCATGACCAAAGTCATGTTTTGAGTTTGCTACATCCCTGTCAGCCTCAAGTCGTTCGATGAGATTTTTCTTATTAAAAATATAAATACCCATGGAAATTAAGGATTGAGTCGGATCGTCAGGAACAGAGGTTGGATGTTCAGGTTTTTCGGTAAAAGCTGAGATATTCAGCTTCTCATCAACATCCACAACACCGAATTCAGAGGCTTGCTGGCGAGGTACTCTTTTGCAGGCAATACTTACTTCAGCGTCTTGCTCTATGTGATCCTTGAGCATGGCCGCATAATCCATGCGGTAGATATGATCACCGGAAAGAATGATGATGTATTTGGCGCTATTCCAGCGTAGTAGATCGATATTTTGATAGACAGCATCGGCTGTACCTTCATACCAGTGATTGCCATGTTTCATTTGAGCCGGAATGGCCGTGATATATTCACCCATTTCAGGGGTTAAAATATTCCATCCATTGCGCAAATGTTTATGCATGGAGTGGGATCGGTACTGGGTTAAGACCAGAATACGGCGAATATCTGAATGCAAACAGTTGGAGAGTGTGAAGTCGATGATGCGGTATTTGCCGCCAAAGTGGACTGCAGGCTTGGCCCTGTGCTGGGTTAATGGCGCCAGCCTTGAGCCTGTGCCACCGGCGAGCACGATGGCCATGGTGTTTTTCATGATACTGCCAGCAAGCATGCATACACCTCCTTATTGAATACGTGAGGTGACTATAGTCGCTGCATTTTATAAATACTACGCGTTATCAATCTCTCTGGTCATCAATACGGCATCTTCGCAAAAGCCTGATGCATCGGAAGCATAATAATTTTTGCGATAGCCTACCTCTTCAAAGCCGAGCCGTGCATAACATGCTCTGGCTGCATCATTGGAGAGGCGTACCTCCAATATCATGCTGGTAACCTCTGGATGAGAGGCCACAATATTATCTGTCATGCGGCTGGCTAAGCCTTGTCTGCGGTAATCAGAAGACACTGCGATTTGCATGATCTCCACTTGATCTAACACGATCAGGCTAAGCAGATAAGCGATGATACAACCCTGTGATTCACAGAGCTGCAGATCATAACCGGATTCGATAGCTGAATAGATCGATGCTCTTGACCAGCACTCTGAAAACACTTCTCTATTAAGCTGATAAACAGCTTCAACATCCTCGCTATTGCCTGCGCGAAGGGTGATGTGTTCATGCATGCCAGACATACGAAGGGCGATTAATCTTCGATCTGTTCTTTCCAGCCACAACCTTCGGTAGCACAGACATGTTGTTTACCGTGGCGCTTGGTCTCTTTGCGGGTGATGAATGGCGCTTTGCATTCCGGGCAAGGTTGAGGAATAGGTTCATTCCACAGGGCGTTTTTACATTTTGGATAACATGAGCAGGAATAAAATATTTTTCCGCGTTTGGATTTCTTCTCCAAAAATGTGCCTTTTTTGCATTGTGGGCATGGCACTTCGGTATCTTTAGGTTTTTCCAAAGGCTGAATGTTTTTACATTCAGGATATGCCGAACAGCCGAGGAATTTGCCGTATCGGCCTGCTTTAATCACCATGCCTGAACCACATTTTTCACATTTCTGGTCAGTCATTTCCGGTTCGCTTTGCTCGCCCTCTTTACCCGGCAGCGGTCGTGCTTGTTTGCATTCAGGATAACCGGTACAGGCCAGGAATTTACCATAACGGCCAAGCTTGATTGCCATTGGTTTGCCGCATTCAGTACACTTCTCTTCGGTGGCTTCTGATGGTCGTTCGGCATCAGCAGCCAGATCAACAGCGATTTTGAACGGAGCCCAGAACTCACGCAAAACCGGTTTCCAGCCACTATCGCCATTGGCGACCGCATCCAGCTTATCTTCAATGGAAGCTGTGAATGTAGGATCTACGATGGCGCCAAAAGATGAGACCAGGAATTTGTTTACCCACTCACCTGTATCGGTAGGTACAAAGCGTTTCTTTTCCATCTCTACATATTCACGTACACGCAATACATTCAAGATGGAGGCATAAGTAGATGGGCGGCCAATACCATTGGCTTCAAGTTCTTTGACCAAGGTGGCTTCAGAAAAACGCGGTTTAGGTTCGGTGAAATGCTGCTTGGCGTTGGCTTCTTTAATGGTGATGGCATCACCTACGGCGAGAACAGGCAGGAGACGATCATTATCATCTTTTCCGGGTTCATCGGTGCCTTCGATATAGAGCTTGCGGAAGCCGGGAAATGCCAGCGTAGAACCGGTAGCCCTGAGTGTTAAATCATTTGAAGAGATGTCTGCACGTACCTGATCAAGTACCGCCGGGGACATTTGTGAGGCCAGGGCACGTTTCCAGATCAGAGTGTATAGCTTCAACGCATCGGCAGTGAGCTGATTTTTCATCGCATCAGGAGTGCGTAAAATGGAAGAAGGGCGAATCGCTTCATGCGCTTCCTGAGCATTTTTACTCTTGGTTTTGAACTTGCGCGGTTTGTCCGGCATATATTCAGCGCCATATTCGCTGCTGATATGTGCGCGCATTTCAGCTACAGCATCGTCAGACAGATTCACCGAATCGGTACGCATATAGGTGATCAGGCCGACCAGTTCACCGTCAACTTCAATACCTTCATACAGCTTTTGCGCAACCTGCATGGTGGCTCTGGCAGTGAAGCCCAGTTTGCGGGATGCATCCATTTGCAGGGTAGTAGTGATGAACGGTGGTGAGGGCTGTTGTCTGGCCTGTTTCTTCTGCACATCGCTGACTTCAAACGTACCCTTTTCAACACGGCGAGCCATGACTTTGGCGCTGACACCATCAGAGATTGAAAACTTAGTCAGCGCTTTGCCATCCACGGCTTGCAGTTGAGCCTGAAAGGCTGCGTTGTTGACACTGCATTCATTATCAATCGTCCAGAACTCTTTTGGTTTGAATGCTTTGATGAGCTCTTCGCGTTCACAAATCAGTCGTAGCGCAACCGATTGTACACGCCCGGCGGACAGACCACTGCGAATCTTGCGCCATAATAACGGCGATAGGGTAAAACCAACCAGATAATCAAGCGCACTGCGTGCCTGCTGTGCATCGACCATTTTCATATCTATTTCGGTAGGATTTTCTACCGCAGTAGTAATGGCTTTTTTGGTGATTTCGTTAAAGGTAATGCGTTGAATCTGTTTATCTTTTAAAGAACCACGTTCGCGCAAGACTTCAGCTACATGCCAGGCAATAGCTTCACCCTCGCGATCCAAATCGCTTGCGAGAATCAGGGTGTCAGCCCGTTTCATCGCTTTATCTATGGCATCAAGGCGTTTCTTTTTATCATCAATAACCTGGTATTTGATAGCGAAATCATTTTCCGGATCAACGGAGCCGTCTTTCTTTGGGAAAGCACGTACATGACCGTAGGAGGCTAAGACTTTATAACCTTTACCCAGATATTTTTCGATGGTTTTGGCTTTGGCTGGTGATTCCACTACAACAACTGCGCTCATGTATACCGTTACTCCACAGGTGAAATCCACCTCTATCTTGATACGTGACCGATACTATTTTGAGATCGTGCAGGTTAATATATATCGGCTACCCGGCAGGCGTTCTATCACACCCTGCAACTCAAGGCGCAGCAAGATGGGGGAAAGCTCAGGTACGGTCAAGCCGCAAGATTCTGAAATATGATCCAAATGCATACTTTCAGCAGCCAATATTTGTAATAATTTTAGCTCTGCTGAATCGGCTGGATGGTATTTTTTATGCTGGTTTGCGTTTGTTGCATGGACGCCCCACCCCATGGTTTGCAATACCTCTTCAGCATTTTCTATCAGTGCTGCACCGTCACGTATCAGTTGATGACAACCTGCATGTTTGCCTCCCAAGACGGAGCCGGGCACGGCAAATACCTCGCGACCATATTGCAGTGCTTGTCTGGCCGTAATGAGGGAACCGGATCGTACATCGGCTTCCATGACAAGTGTGGCATGGCTTAATCCGGCAATGATTCGGTTGCGGCGCGGGAAATGTTCGGGTCTTGCCGTGGCGGTGGGTAGAAATTCACTCACTACACAGCCTTGTGCAGCAATGGCAGCGACTTGATCTTGCTGTTGCTCGGAGAGTGTGCCTAAACCGCAACCTAGTACGGCAATCGTGGCCGCACTGCCTTCCAGCGCGCCACCATGTGCGGCGGCATCAATGCCATAGGCCATGCCGCTGACAATGGTGGTGCTCTGCTCGGACAGGTAGCGGCACCAGCGCCGTGTTATTAATATACCTTCCCGGCTGGCTCTGCGTGCTCCGACCACTGCCAGTATCTGTTGCGTATTTAAGGCATGCACATCGCCATGGTAGAAAAGTAGTAGCGGAGCATCATCAAGCTGAGATAATGATTCAGGCCATGTTTCATCGTCAGGGCATAGCAGCCCTATGTGATTGTTGTGACAGTACTCCAGCATTTTTTGTGTACTGTCCGGGTGACTTTCACCCAGTGCTGCAAGCACCTGGGGGCTTATACCATTGAGCCGAGTCAGATCTGCGTTTGATAAATGCCATAAGGTATCCATATTGCCGACAGCGTGGATAAGTTTTCGCCCTGTAACCGAACCGATACCGCGCACCATCGATAGCCTGAGCCATTGTATTGCGCGATCAGAAATCATCTTTCTGCTGAGTGTCTATGAAGTAAGTATGTTTACTTATGGCTCAATGATGGTTTGAACCGCATCAGCAATATTCACAGGGGCTGTGGATTTGGTGATCAGGGCAATCGATGCCCGCTGTTGTGGTACAAGAACCAAAAGCTCGCCAACTTTTTCTGTTGGTAGCAGTGCGACACCACCATCAACCTTATTGTTGACCAGGCGACCTGACTTATGCACAGACATAAGCATGCCTGCTTTGATGCCATCATTGATGCCGAGACTGATACCTACGACCTGATTCTGTGCAGCTTCCCGGGCATTGTTGCGGATATACATGATTGAGCCTGTTAAGCGTTGATTGGCATAGCTTGGAGTGATGTGCTGGTTAATCTCACGTGCGGGTTTGAGGCGATCACCACGTGATATTTCTTCAAATGCTTTGATAACCAGGCCGCGATAAATGCCGTTGTCTCCAGAGGTGATGCGAATCTGACCCAAGTGTTCAACCAGTACGCCTGCCGCTTCACCGCTGTTGGGGTCTGTTATAACATCGGCAGTGCGGAACACATCGAACAAGCTACCGGCGTTGGTGGCATGATCCATTTTCAAATAGACATGGTCATTGGCGCCGAAGTTAAGTCGGTCATCTTTTGAGTCGAGCACATGCCCAACCCCCTGCACTTGATCAGGCTGTATAAAGTCCTGACGCTCAAGGGCGGTCAGCATGATAGAGTTATCTGTTATTGCTTCGAGTCGTTCAACCGGTTTGATGATCACTTGCGGTGTCGGTTTGACCAGACTTAGCCCGCCTTGGCGCATGTTTTTACCATCAAACCAGATTTGGTTGCCCGGATAAATGAGATCAGGATTGGTGATATGCATGTTGCGTTCCCACACTTTAAGCCATTTGTGCGGATCCTTGAAAAAGTGGTTGGCAATATCCCAGAGCGTGTCACCCTTTTTTACCACATACGGTTTGCTGATATCGGCTTTCATGCTTTTGTTGTCAGCAGCATCGGTATGTAATGTGGCAGCATGAAGCAGAGCAGGGCTGAGGCAAAAAAGCCCTATCATCAGTGTTAGCATCATCGACTTGTAAGTCGCATATAATATCGGTTTTTTTATCATGCTTGCCTCCCGGCATCAGTGGCTTGCTGCAACTTTAATATCATACCTTTCTGTTAAGAGCTGACATTTTGTTTGCTCTTGGTGGATGACTCCGTGCCATCGATCAACCGTTTGATGTTACTGGAATGTTTGATTGTTACCAGAGATGCAAAAAGCATACCAGTTAGCAGGGCTGGAATAGAATCGTTGGTGCATGCGATCAATAGTGGCAATGCTAATGCCCCTAAAATGGAAGCCAGCGATACATAATGGCTGATTTTGAGGGCGGTAATCCAAATCAATATGCCAAACAGAGCAGCCAGAGGTTGCCATGGCAACATGACACCTAACATGGTGGCGACACCTTTACCGCCCTGAAAGTTTAGATATACGGGGAAGATATGGCCGACAAAAGTGGCTACAGCAATGGCCGCAATCCATGCTTCAGGCAGTTTGAATATAATGGCCAGCGCCACAGGTAGTGCTCCTTTGGCGATATCAGCCAGTAGGGTGAGTGCCCCCACCAGCTTGCCACCGGCACGCATGGCGTTTGTAGCGCCAATATTGCCGCTGCCATGTTGGCGTGGATCCTGCCCACTGATTAATTTGGATAGCAGTAGTCCGAAAGGGACTGCACCTAACAGATAGGCTGCGAGTACCGCCCCGGCCAAATCCAGCATTGGAAGGTTCAAATGCCACCCTTGCGATAATGCTGGCGGCTACTGTCCAAGCGTTGCTGAAGTTCTTCAGCTTGAGATTGGCCGATATAGCTTGGTAATATCTGCTCAAGAGCAGATGCTGTGCCGAATTGAGTCGGGAACGCTTCACCATCAATGGTATTATCATGGCTCAGTAATTTAAGTTGATCCAGCGTGATAGGTGGTGTTGGTAGTATGCCGGTAAAGGTAGCCATGAGTTTGGCAGCAAAACCAGGTACTGGAATGAGCAGGCGATTGCGATCCAATGTGTTCATTAAAAGCTCTAACATCGCTTGGAAACTATACGCTTTAGGGCCACCTAAATCATAACGTTGACCGGATACATGTTTATTGCCGATGCTGCATACAAATGCACGTGCTACATCTTCAACCCATATTGGTTGAAATAGAGAGCTACCGGAAATTACAGGCATGATCGGCAGCAGGGCTGACATGGCTTTGAATTTATTGAAAAAATTATCGCCTGCACCATAAATGATTGATGGGCGGAAAATGGTCCAGTTCAGGCCTGAATCACGCACCAGTGATTCGGCTTCACCTTTCGTAGAGGCATAACTGCTTTCGATGACATCGCCTGCACCTAATGCGCTCATATGAATATACTGTTTTATGCCAGCCTGTTTACAGGCTGTAATGGTACGCGCTACACCATCAACGTGTGCAGAAGCAAAGTTTTGACGGCCTTTCTCAAACAGCAAACCAACCAGATAAATGACGACATCCTGATTTTTTAGCGCTGTATCCATGCCTCGCCCGTCAGTGACATCGACAGCATGCAGTTTGACACCTTTAATCAGTAAATCACGAGCTCTTTCCGGGTGTCTGCATGCCACACTAACCTGATGACCGGCAGCAATGGCCTGGTCAACAATGGATCGCCCTACAAACCCGCTGCCGCCAATAATACAAACACGCTTTCCCATGGTTTAACCTCCCACTTACTAACGTGTAATTATGAGGCCCGATGCGCCAAGGTCAATGTGCGTGCTGATCTATTGTTCTTTATATAAGCGTCGATTGCTAATCCCTCCTCAATATATGATAAGTACCAATGTTATGTAGAGAAGTTTTTTCATACGGCGTTATCAATCTCGTGTATGATATGGTAGCAATGGAGTTATGAATAAGGCATCTGATCCTGTTGCACATGTGAAAAAGATCCGATCTATGTGGTGTCGGTTTTTGTTGCTTACCTTACCTGTGCTTGGAATCATTGTGTTGAGCGGTTATTTTCTGTTTGAGTCAGAACAACAGACGGGTATGGATGCCACGCGTTTGGAGACGGCCCATCATATTGAAAGTCAGGCCGATAATATCCGTGCAGAGATTATGCAGGCGGTATTGCATGTAAAGTTTCTGGCCAAGCACAGTGAAGTAGTGGATGTGTTGGAAGGCGCTGATGGATATACTCTGGATGAGTTAAGCGGAGATTTCTATCTGTTTGCCAAATATATGGGCGTGTATGATCAGGTTCGGTTGTTGGACAGTCATGGTTATGAAGTTGTGCGGGCGAACTTTAACAATGGTCAATCAACATTGACTGTCAAAGAGGATCTGCAGGATAAAAGTGCATATGCATATTTCAGACAGACAATAGATATGCCATCCGACTTTGTTTTTATCTCCAAATTCACACTGAATGTTGAGCAAGGTCATATTGAGCAGCCCTATAAACCTGTGATCCGCTATGCATCACCAGTGATTAATGAAGAAGGTGCAAATGTTGGTGTGGTCGTGCTCAATTTTCTCGGTAATGTGTTGATTAAACGTTACCTGGATGCCACGGATGTGAGTGGTGAAAATATGCTATTGAATGCGAATGGCTATTTTATTCATGCCGCTGATGAAAAGCTCACCTGGGGTGAGTTGATTGAACAGCGCAAACATTCTAACTTAGAAGCGCTTTTCCCGGGTGTGTGGAAGAGTATTGTTAAACAGCGCAATGGGCAGATTCTGAGCGAGCATGGTCTGTTTACATTTGCTACAATTTCGCCTTATGCGTTGATTGATCAGGAGGCACCGAAACAGGGCGGTGCGGATGACTGGATTATTGTCTCTTATGTCTCTTGTGATGAGCTGAATGCTCGTACGGGTAACGTTTCGATTGCATTTATTGCCTTGAGTCTGTTCCTGCTGTGTGCATGGGTTGTGTTGGCATGGCTTTGGGTGAATTCAGAAGAAAAGCGGGAAAATGTGTACCAAAAGCTACAAATCTTACATGAGAGTAAACGTTATTTACTGCGCAGCCAGATGAATATTCAGGAAGAGGAGCGTCGGGCTCTGGCGCGTTCAATGCATGATGATATGGGGCAATCGTTAACGTCGATTCAAGCATATTTAGGTGCCGTAATGAAAGGTGTAGCACAGGGCCATTTTGAAAAGGTGGCTGCGGATATTCATCAGGTTCGAGATATTACCAGCCATATACAGCGGTCGGTACGCAGTCATTTGCATATTTTGCGGCCAGCCAGTTTAGATAGGCTGGGTCTCTCTGCCGCGATTGAAGATATGTTGAGCGAGTTTGCTAAACGGGAAAACCTGGCGTATGCGTTTAGTTGCGAACAGACACTGCCCGACTTGAATGAGATGCAAAATATTCACCTGTTCCGCATCGTGCAGGAAGCGTTAACAAATACAGCCAAATATGCACAGGCAACCCAAGTCTCTGTCTCTCTGGATATGTTAGACGTTGAAGGCAGAGGTGTGAGTGCATCCGTTCTGCATTTGCAGATTAGTGATGATGGTTGTGGCATGGCGGTCATTGAAGAGACTGGTTTGGGTCTGCTTGGTATGCGTGAACGCACAGATTTGTTGCATGGAAAGATCAGTATTGTGTCTAACGTAGGTCAGGGTGTGCATATTGATGTGCTTGTTCCTGTGCAGGAGGAGAGATGATTAGCGTCTATCTGGTTGATGATCATGCCGTAGTGCGTGCAGGATTTCGTAGTATGCTTGAGTCGGAACTCGATATTACTGTTGTTGGAGAAGCTGCTAGTGGTGTAGAGGCCTACAGTCACTATTTGGATTTACAGCCGGATGTTGTGGTTACTGATATATCGATGCCGGGTGAGGGTGGCCTGGGTTTTATGCGTCGCCTGCTAAAGCGTGATCCTGATGCCAAAGTGTTGGTGATGAGCATGTTTGACGATGTCGCTTTTGTGAAGCGTGCCATGGAATATGGGGCGATGGGCTATATCAGTAAATCAGATGATCCTGAGCTGTTGGTGCAGGGCGTGCGTGCTGTGGCAGCTGGAAATACATGGGTTGCCCCCATGTTGGCACAAGAGATGGTTGGTAGTATGCGGGCAGGAGAAGGGACTCCTCAGGCCTTGTTGACTGACAGGGAGTTTGAAGTGTTTGTGTTATTGGCTTCGGGCAAAGATGTCAAAGAGGTAGCCGATGTGTTGCATCTGAGTCCAAAAACCGCGGGCACACATCAAACGCGGATATATAATAAATTGGGTCTGAATACAGGGGCAGAATTGGCTCGTCTGGCCATTCGTTTGAATATCATTAACGCTTAGCATCTGCAGTCGCACATTACGTTGTTGGTGTTGCAATCTCACCAGGTAAGGAAATTCCTTACACTTGCAGTGAAGGTTTACCCATATAGATAATATGGCTAAGTCATGATCATTGGGCTCATGAATATATCTCAGTTTAAACCGGTGATGAAGTTATTGGCCGTTGTTATGGGTTCAGAGTTGCTGATTATGATCGGTTTTCAGCTACTGCCTGCATCGGTGCCGCCTGAATGGGTGAATTTGCTTGATGTACTGCTTCTCGGTCTGATTACGACGGCTGTAGCACAGCTGTGGATTGTGCGGCCTTTGCAGCAGGCAAGAGAGCAGGATGCTCTGTTTCGATGCGTTGCTGAACATTCACATGCTGGCCTGGTTATTACCGATCCGACACAGAATCATGCCATTATTTTCACCAATGATGCATTCACAGACATTACCGGTTATTGCCTGGATGAAGTGAGAGGAAAAGATCCGATCTTTTTAAGTGAAGGCCTTGGGTTTCAGCTAGGACAAAGTAAAATTATTAATGCGCTAAATGAGATTAAGCCAGTTAATGCGATATTAAAAAACAAACGTAAAGATGGCACAGAATTCTGGAATGATATGCACCTTAGTCCAATCAGTATTGGTGGTGAGCCACGCTATTGGCTGGGATTATTGCATGATGTGACAGAAACCAGAGCGTTGAATCTACAGATCGAACATTTGGTCAGTGCTGTGGAGCAAGCCGATGATATGATCTGTATATTTGATAAGCAGGGCTGTATCGATTTTGTAAATCATGCCTTCACGGAGCAGATGGGGTTAGATAAAGAGCAGCTTAAAGGTGCGCTGATCTGGCATTATTGGAGTGATGAAGCATGGAGCGCGGAGCGTGTCCAGAATGTTTTGAAGGAATATGGGCAATGGTCCGGGCGTAATCAGTGGTCGCGGGACAAACAGGGGCCTTATGCGGCGATGACTACTATTTCCATGGTTGAAGGTGATGATGGAGAGCAGATGTATCTCGCCGTGATTCGTGATATGACTGAATCCATAGAGATGGAAACTAAACTGGCCCATGCCCATAAAATGGAGGCAGTTGGTACACTGGCTGGTGGCATTGCGCATGATTTTAATAATATGCTGGCCGCAATGATGGGCAATTTGTATCTGTTGAAAAAAAATATGCTTGAAAATGACAATGCAGTGCGCCGTATTGAAGCGATTGAGGAGCAGGGCTATCGCGGTGCTGATTTGATTCGTCAGATGCTGGTCTTTGCTCGCAAGCAGACGCTCGACAGACATGATTTCGATTTGCAAATATTGGGCAAAGAGACCGTTAAATTACTGCAGACCAGAACACCTGAAAATATCAGCCTGCATACGGATATTGATCCTGTGAAAATGATGCTGCATGGTGATCCATCGCTGTTGCAAAGTAGCCTGTTTAATCTGGTGAATAATGCTATTCAAGCGATTGAAGAGGTACAGGAGCAAACGGAATGTAGTGGCATCGTGAACCTATCGATCTATGCCGTGGATATGGAAAGCCTGTCTCCTGAAGTGAAGGTAGCGCTCGCCGCCAGCGACAATGAAGCCGCTGAGCAGTGCGTGCATATTTCGGTCTCTGATAATGGTTCAGGTATGGATGAAAATACCCGGGAACGCATCTTTGAACCCTATTTCACCACCAAGGTACAGGGTAAAGGCACTGGTCTTGGTATGTCTATGGTGATGGGCTGTGTAGAGATTCATAATGGCTGGATTGGTTTGACAAGCGCTCCAGGTAAGGGTTCCAGTTTTGATATTTATTTGCCAATGAGTTGTACAGCTGTTGAGTCTGTTGTATCGCATGATATTGAAATGCATCCGGGTCATGGTGAATTGATTCTACTGGCAGATGATAATACTACCTTGTGTGAATCGATGCGTGAAATGTTGGAGGATGCCGGTTATCAGGTACTGATTGCCTATGATGGTGAGCAGGCTCTACAGCTATATATGGAACAAAAGGATCGTGTGAAGATGGTGATTCTTGATTGTGTGATGCCCAAACTTGGCGGCGCTGAGGTTGCCGAGACCATTTGGTTGTACAGCGGCGACTCGGTGAAAGTTGTATTGATGACGGGTTATGATTTGGGTGACTCTTTAACGCAGAAAGGGATATCGGGAAGGCGTCCATTGGTGCTGCATAAGCCCTGGAATATGGAGCAGCTGAACGGAGTGTTGAAATCCATGTGCGAGGCTGTGGATTAAGGTCGAAAAAGATCAGGCAAGCTGAGTGGGCGAGAGTATCGGGCTATTGTTAAAGCACGCCTTAGCACCCGTAAGGGTGGACACAAAGAGGCAGGACAACTGATTTGGATAAGCGCAGCTCGCCGTTATGGTGAGAAAACAGATAGCTTTAAAGAGTGTGCTTTTCAATAAAAACTTGATGAATAAGGGCCCATTGAAGTGTGGTGGTTCTTATCGGTTTCTTACTGGCCTCTTACGGTAACTGCTGCCAGTATGAAATATCAAAATATGACAGTCTGCCTCTATTCAGGGTTAATGCTCGTAAAGGCTGGTGTCTCTTTTAGCAGTTGACGAAAAAGACCCTTTGATTATGTTCAAATTAACATGATTGTAGGGAAGGATGAAACAGAATATATAAGTGATATTCGATCATTGGAAATTGACATAATAAAACAAACTGTTCGTTTGAACAGTGGGAATTACAGGGGCACTGGAAAGCCTCCTCAATCGGTGAAACTTACGCTTAACGCATACATAACAAGCATTCATCCTAAGGACAGGAACAAGTTCAATGGTTACATTGATGGGTTATGCTCTGGCGTTGAAGATGATGAGCTTTGTGTCCGTTGTGAAGCTAAGCATGATTCATATCAATATGTGCTGATAAGAGGGAAAGCCATTTTCGAAGATGAACAGGCAATAGGCATTATTGCCTCGGTCGAAAGTCTCATGGCACGCAGTAACCACTTAGAAGATCTTGAAATTGCTTTGGAGGCAGCAGGCCTCGACTTTTGGGAAAACAATTTATTAACGGGAGAAGTCGTTCGAACTGCAACTAGGTTTTATATTGATGAACTTGGTTATCATGAGAGCGACGTGGTATCTTCAAAGGAAGATTTCTACTCCATCGTTCACCCGGATGATGTTGCCAAGCTTCGATCTGCCATCAGCCATCATATGGCTGGTGAAACTAAAGATGCTGGGTGCGAATTTAGAATTAAATCCAAAGCAGGGGAGTGGGTCTGGTATTACAGTTTCGGCAAGATTTTAGATGATGGTTATGGTGAGAGGGGGGAACGATTTCTCGGAGTAACTTACAATATCCATGAGAGAAAGAGTAAAGAATCAGAGCTTTACCATATCAATGAAAAAATAACTGAGCAGAATACCTTGCTAGAAGAGGCAAATGTTCATCTGAAAGAGAAAGAATCAGCGTTACGTGAAAGCCAGCAAATCTTAAAGTTTGCGCTGGATGGAGCAGGCGAAGGGGTTTGGGATCATTATTTTCAGACTGGGACAAATATCGTTTCATCGCGCCTTATGGAGATGTTTGGTCTCAAAACGCAAGTTGGTAAAGATCGATATGAGTTCAATGATTGGTCTGAATACCTTCATCCAGATAGCATTGATTCAACCATGTTGGCCTATGAGTCGATGGCTAATAATCGCTCGAAATTTTACAATGTAGAACAACAGTTGCGCAGTATAGATGGCAGTTACAAATGGTTCCTGACCCGAGGAATGGTTGTGGAATATGATGATGCTGGAAACCCTCTACGTGCAACTGGCACGAGTGTCGATATAACAAAGCGAAAACGTATGGAAGAATTGAATGCATGCAGCGCTGAAATATTGGAGATGGTCGCTGAAGGAAAACCTTCGAAACAGATCTATGAAACTATCTGTCTGTTGCATGAAAAAATGAACCCCGGCATGCATGCAACTATTTTAGCATTACGGGGTAATCAACTGCACCATGTTTGTGCGCCAAACCTTCCAGAAGCATATTTGAAAGCTATTGATGGGGTGATTATCGGACCTTCGGTTGGATCATGTGGAACTGCAGCTTTTACCAGAGAAGAGGTGATTGTTGAGGATATAGCAAGCGATCCTCTATGGGGTGATTATAAAGAATTGATCCTAAAACATGGGCTGGTTACTTGCTGGTCTGAGCCTGTTATAGGGCAGGATGGTAATGTGATCGGTACCTTTGCCATGTATTTTGATAAGCCTACCAAACCTAATGATTACCAGTTAAATGAAATTAGAAATGCTTCTAAACTTGTTGCGATCACAATGAACAGAGAAAATCGTGAATCCA